>JAEWFK010000096.1 GCA_023388835.1 Pseudomonadota bacterium
TTCTCCACTTCGAGTTTGGGGAAGGTCGCGCTGACTTCTTCCTTCAGATGACGAATGCGCTCGGGCCGGATATCGGCCGAACCGTCTCCCATGTCGACCATGGCCGCAATGCGCAACCTGTCGCCCAGGCGTGCGTAGACGGTGCGCCGTTCGTAGTCGGTCACACTGATGGCCGGCGCCACCGGTACGGCCGTCCCGCTGTCTGCATGTGATTCCCGCGCCAGCGGAATGGTCAGGCTGTAGCCCTTGAGTCCATAGAGAGGAACGGTCTCGCCCTGGCTTTTCATCATTTCGTATCCCTTCAGGCCGTTGGCGACGATGAAGTGATCGGCTTGGACCACTTCTCCCGTATGCAGAACAGCCCCCACCACGCGCCCTCCCCGGGTTTGCAGGCGGACCACACGTGCGCCTGTGCGTACCGTTGCAGCCGGATGGGCCTGCACGCGTTGGAACAGGCCCCGTGTGAAAAGGTGGCAGTCACCCACTTCCTCTGTAGGTGTGTGAACACAACCGGCCAAGGCGTCGCTGAAATTGGCCAGCGCCGGCTCCACGGCGATCGCTTCATGGCGGTCCAGTATGCGTTGCTGTGAACCGTGGCGCGCCTGATACTCCACCTGCCTGCGTGCCTTCTCAAGGAGTTGCGGGCTGCGATAGGCGATCAGTTTGCCATTCCTGAGATAATGGAAGTCGATGGGGTCATCCTTCATCCAGGCGTGCAGCACGTCCCGGCTCAGATAGGACAGCTGAAGCAAGGCCGTCGTCGATGCGCGGGCAGTGTCCGTGTTGCAGGCTTTCAGGAAGGCCGTGAGCCAGCACCATTGCCGCGTGTCGAGCCGGGGCCTGAAGCGCAATGGGGACGAAGGATTCAGCAGCCATTTGGGCAGGTCGTGAAACACCCCGGGGTCCGCCAGCGGAGCGACGTAGTCATAGCTCAGCTGGCCGGCATTGGCGTAGCTGGTGCCCAGACCCGCGCCTTCCAGGCCTTCCAGAAGAATGACCTGCTTGCCTTGCCGCAGGAATTCCCACGCCGTGGCGCAACCAATCACGCCCGCTCCGATAATCGCGACTTTCATAATGTGAATCCGTGTTCTGTATCAGCACCATTCTGTCATTCGCGGTGACCGGACGCTAATGACATTCCGGCCACAATGCATAACCTGCAGCTATGGAAAGGAGGCGGAGGCCTGGTCGCTGAGTTCGAGCGGGTTACTTCCGACCGGACAGTTCTTCACAGACCCGCCGCAGGATTTCAATAAAGGTGGCGTCCATTTCCCGCAGTGGAATGGAGGAATGGTGCATGACGCTCACGGGCACGACAATCGGGGGCGAGAGGGGGCGCAAGCGCATGCCGGGCCGGAGCAGCGCACGTGCGGTGAAGGCGTCGACCACCGTGTCGCCGCAACCGGCATGGGCCAGCGCGCACGCGACATAGTGGGTCTGCACCTGAACGTCCGAGCGGGGGCTCACACCGGCCTGGGCCATGGCCATATCCAGCAGCGCTCCGGCTCGATCGGTTTCGTCCAGCCTGATGAGGCTGTGTTGAGCCAGTTCCGCCATGCTCACCGGCTCTGGGCCGCTCGGTGAGCCGCCATCAGCCGACACATGTACCAACTCCGTGTGACCGATCGGGATTCGCTCGATACCGGGATGCTCGTTCGCGTCGAAGGTGATGCCCAGGTCGAGCTGGCGGACATGCAGGCGTTCGACGAGTTCGGCGCTGTGATATGTATGAATCTCGAAGACGATTCCCGCTTCATGTTCGCGGCATGTCTTGATTGCAAGCGGCAGGAGTCCCAGCCCCAAGGCCGGTGCGCAGCCCACGCGTATCCGCCCGCGCGGGTGCTGTTTCAGATTCTCGGCCAGGCGGCGGACGCTGCTCAGGTTCTCGTGCAGCTTTTCGATGCCGGGGGTGAGCGCCTCGAGCTCCGCGGTCGGCTTGAGCCGGCCCCTGACACGCCGGAACAGAGCGAAACCCAACTGAAGCTCGGCGTGTGCCAGCATCTTGCTGGCCGCCGGCTGTGTGATATGCAGCAAGGCCGCCGCCTGTGTCAGCGAGCCGGCTCGTAAAATGGCGTTGATGAGTTCAATGTGTCGCAGCTGCACATCGGCCCCCTAAGCGTCCTACATCTTTTCAGCCGACCACTCGCCGGCGCTGCCTGCGCCTGCCATGCGCGGGCCATCAACCTTTCCGGAAAACGTCAAGCGACCGTTCAGTGTATTCAGGGTGTAGCGTATATCCGCGCCCGAGATCGTCATGTCTCCGACGGGAATCGAGTGGTCGTCAATCGTGATCGCCGTTCCCTGAATGCGATTGAACTGCTGCCAGACGCGCAACACGAAATCCCGGTGGCCAGGCGCCTTGACTCGCCATAAGCCCTGCACTTTGGCCGGTACGGTCCAAAGGAAAATATCACGTCCTTCAACGACATCGTGCCGCTCCGGCGTCCATTCATCCATGTGGAAGGCATGCGAGACGATGCGGGTTCCCGGCTTGAGGCGCAAGAGGTGCGGGCGCAGCCGCAGATTGATTTCAGGGAAGAGATACATGCTGATTACCGAAGCCTGGCTCAGATCCGTATCGAAAAGGTTCTCAGTACGAAAGACGATGCGGTTGGAGACGCCGGCGGCAAGTGCGGCGGCGGTGGCTTCTTCCGTACGATCGGGGTCGAGGTCCACGCCAAGTCCGGCGGTGCCATGCTTCAAAGCCGCCGCGATGGAGATGCGGCCGTCCCCGGAACCAAGGTCGATCAGATAATCGTCCGCGCCCACTGCAGCCATGTCCAGCATATGGGCCACCACGGCGTCGGGGGTCTTGATATAAGGCACATCGAGCGACGGGCGCTCCTGCGCGTGCGCGACCGAAACGGCCGAGGAGAGCAGCATCGTCAAAGCGAGCGTGGAGGCATGGAAACGCGAGAAGCGAAGAAAGGAAGGCAGCATGTGTGTTTTTGTGGATGTCTCGATATAGCGGTATTGTGACGTAGTTTGTCCCCTAGGGTGGCATACCCGCCGAAGCGTACAGCTTGGCATGCGGGATGCCCTGGACGGCATCAGCGGGGCTCCCTGTGCGGCACACCGGACCGTCGCAGCCGGGAATAATCGGATTGATCTACAACGGATATACGCTCAATGTCATCACGCAACTACGTTCTGGCGCATGGCTCCTTTCACGGCGGGTGGTGCTGGCGGCCGGTGGCGGATCGCCTGCGGAAGGAAGGGCACCAGGTCCACACTCCCAGTCATACCGGCATGGGCGACCGCGCCCATCTGCTGTCCAAGGACATCACCATCGACACCTTTGTCGATGATCTGATTCAGGTGATAGAGACCGAAGAACTGCAGGACGTCATATTGGTGGGACACAGCTTTGGCGGAGTACCGATCACAGGCGTGGCCGAGCGGATTCCAGAACGGCTGCGCCATCTGGTCTATTTTGATGCAGTGGTACTGGAAAGCGGGCAGGATGCCTTCTCGAACTACCCCAAGGAAGAGGCGGAAGCGCGGATCGCAGGAGCAGCGAAAGCTACCGATGGCCTGGCTGTGCCGGCGCCGGTCAAGCTTCCGCCAGTGTGGGGCATATCAAAGGATATGCCGGAATACGATTGGATCTTGCGCCGGCTGACGCCCCATCCTCTGAGAAGCTATACCACGCCGCTAAGGCTGGCGAATCCCATAGGGAATGGCGTCGCGCGTACCTATCTTCACTGCACAAAACCTTCGCATTCCTTGCTGAATTCGTCCCGCGAGTTGGTGAAGTCCCTGCACGACTGGGATTGGATCGAACTCGCGGCGCCTCACGAGGCGCATATCACGCATCCCGATTTATTGACCGACGTCCTGCTTCAGCTATAACCGGCCGGCCTCAATATGCCGCTGAACGGGCCACCCGTTCGGTGATTTGTCGGGCAGTCGCCAGTAGTTTCGGAAGCACGATTTCCTGTACAGCCAGTGCGTCCATGCGGCTGCGATGCAGGCCCACGTTCAAAGCAGCAAGCACCTTCCCGTTACGGCCATGTATCGGTACGGCAACTGAAATCAGCCCGACTTCGAGTTCTTCGTCGATGAGCGCCCAGCCCCGGGCGCGAACACGCATCAGTTCTTCGCGCAGCAGAGCGGGGTCGGTCAGGGTCTTGGGCGTCCGGGCGACGAAGTCTGTCGTGTCCAGATGGTGCTCGAGTTCGTCATCGCCGAGTCCTGCCAGTAGAACCCGTCCCAACGACGAGCAATAGGCGGGTAAGCGGCTGCCCACGCCGAGATTGATGGACATGATTTTCTGAGTCGATACACGCAGCACGTAAACGACTTCTTTGCCGTCCAGCACGGCGGCGGAACTGGACTCCTGCACATCGCGTACGAGCGATTCCATGAAGGGCTCGGCCAAGCTCCATAGCGGCAGCGAACTCAGGTAGGCGAACCCGAGATCGAGCACCTTGGCCGTCAAACGAAACTGTCTGCCTTCGATCTCCACATAGCCCAGTGCATGCAGGGTGTGCAGAATGCGTCGTGCGCCTGCACGCGTCAGCCCGGTGCGCTGCGCGACTTCTGTCATCGTTTGTGACGGCGCCTGCGCGCTGAAGCTGCGGATGACGGCCAGCCCACGCGCAAACGACTGGACATAGCCGTCTCCGGGTGTCCTGCTTTCAGTCGTGCTCGATGCTTGGGTCATAGGCGTTGCGGTCGTTCTTATTCGGGGTCGGACCCCGATTAGTGATGTTCTTTACGGCGGAGATGAGCGACGAGGTGGCGCAGTTCGTTTTCCTTTTCAGGAAGGGCGGCCCGTCGTTCAGGGGTGCTCCAGTCGTAGAAGCCCAGGCCGCTTTTTACACCAAGATGACCCTGTTCTACCTTGCTGCTCAATATATGAGAGGGCGTTTCGCGGTTCTCGAGGTCCTGATACAGATAGCCGGCGATGGCGTGATGAATATCCAGCCCGTTGATGTCGCGCTGTTCCAGCGGCCCGGTGAGGGCGAGCCGGATACCCAGGCTCCATTTTGCGACGGTGTCGATGTCCTGAGCGGAGGCCACGCCTTTTTCAAGCAGCGACATGGCTTCGCGTGCCAGGGCATGCTGCAGGCGGTTGGCAATGAAGCCTGGAATGTCTTTGCGTACCAGCACGGGCAGCTTTCCGACGGAACGAAGCATCTCCATGATGCGCTCGCTGGTGATGCCGGCTGTTCGTTCGCAAGCCACGACTTCCACTAGCGGGATTATGTCCGCAGGCGTGAAGAAGTGGGTGCCGATGAAGCGTTCCGGGTGCGATAGCCCGGCGGCAAGCTGATTGATGGAGATGCCGGACGTATTCGTGGCGATCAGTGTAGATGCCGAGCAGCAGGCCTCGAGCTGGCGAAAAATATCCTGCTTGAGGGCTGCGTTTTCGGGTGCCGCCTCGATGACCACCGAGGCGTCCCTGGCAGCCTGAAGATCCTGGCTCCAGTTCAGGCGCGACTGTAATTCAGCGCGTGCCGCCGAGTCTTCCAACAGCCGCTTCTGAGATTTCGCACACGCTTCCTCGCAAGGATCGATGAGCACCACCTGCCAGCCATGCGAACCGAACAGGTTCGCAATGGCGTTGCCCATGTTGCCCGCGCCGATGATGGCGAGCTTCCCGGAGACGGCTTGCTGCATGACTTACACTCTTTCCAGAAGAACGGCGATACCCTGGCCCACACCGATGCACATCGTGCACAGCGCGTAGCGCCCGCCGCTGCGGTGCAGTTGGTTGACTGCCGTGGTGGCCAGTCGCGCGCCGCTCGCGCCCAACGGGTGGCCCAGCGCAATCGCACCGCCATTCGGGTTCACACGTGGGTCGTCATCTTGCAGACCCAGCTGGCGCAACACTGCCAGCCCCTGGGCGGCGAACGCTTCATTCAGCTCGATGACATCGATCTGATCCAGGCTGATGCCGGTCTGCGCCAGAAGCTTGAGCGTGGCCGGTGCGGGGCCAATGCCCATGATGCGTGGGGCCACACCGGCTGTCGCCATGCCGACAATGCGAGCGCGCGGAGTCAGCCCATGCTTGGCGGCGCTGGCTTCGTCGGCGATCAGGACGGCGCAGGCGCCGTCGTTCACCCCGCTGGCATTGCCGGCCGTTACTGTCCCGTCAGCGCGTACCACGCCCTTCAGGCGCGCCAGGGCTTCCAGAGAGGTTTCGCGGGGGTGCTCATCGTCCTTGACGATGATGGGATCGCCCTTGCGCTGCGGAATGCTGACGGGTGTGATTTCTTCTGCGAGGATGCCGGCCTTCTGGGCTGCTGCGGCCTTGGTCTGGCTCGCCAGCGCCATGCGGTCTTGCGCTTCACGCTCGATGCCGAAATCGGTGGCGACGTTCTCGGCCGTTTCCGGCATGGAATCAACGCCGTATTGCTCCTTCATCAGCTTGTTGATGAAGCGCCATCCGATGGTCGTGTCGTAAACCGCATTGCCGCGAGAGAAGGCGCTTTCCGCCTTCGGCATGACAAAGGGGGCGCGGCTCATGCTTTCTGTTCCGCCGGCCAGGATCAGGGCCGCTTCGCCGGCACGGATGGCACGGGCCGCCGTGCCGATGGCATCCAACCCTGAACCGCACAGGCGGTTGATGGTGGCGCCGGGCACCTCCAGGGGGAGACCCGCCAGCAGAGCCGACATGCGTGCCACGTTGCGATTGTCTTCGCCCGCCTGGTTGGCGCAGCCGAAGAGCACGTCGTCCATCGCCTGCCAGTCCGTGCCGGGGTTGCGCTGCATGAGGGCACGGATAACGATCGCGCCAAGATCGTCGGGACGCACGCTGGACAGCGCGCCGCCGTAACGGCCAAAGGGCGTCCGGATGGCATCGCAAATGAAGGCTTGTTTGGTCATGGTCGGGTTTCCTCCTGGTTTGTGCTTTATCGAATGCGCTTAGTTTACGGTCGCTCCGGAGGCCTTCACCACGTCAGCCCATTTTGCAGTTTCGGCGGCGATGAACTCAGCGAAGGCTTCAGGCGTCTCGCTGTGGACCTGCGCGCCCTGTGCGGCGAATTTTTTGACTACCTCGGGATCCTGCAGCGCTTCGGCGATGGCCGAATGCAAGACCTTCACGACGTCGTCAGGCGTGCCCGCCGGAGCGAATAGACCGAACCATGATGTCGCTTCATAGCCAGGGACACCGGCTTCGGCGATGGTCGGTATCTCCGGTAGTTCGGGGGAACGGTCCGCCGGTGTAACAGCCAACGGGACCAGTGTTCCACTGCGCACGTGCTGGATCGCGGAAGGCATGTTGTCGAACATGATGTCCACCTGACCGCCCAGAAGGTCGGTGACGGCAGGCGCGCTTCCGCGATAAGGAACATGCAGCATGTCGACCTCGGCCATCAACTTGAAGAGCTCACCGGACAGATGGATGGAACTGCCGTTGCCGGAGGAGGCGAAGGCGACTTCGCCCGGATGGGCCTTGGCGTACTCAATGAGTTCCTTCACTGAACGGTAGGGACGCTCGGGATTCACCACCAGTAGATTGGGCACCATGGCGACGCGCGTCAGCGGCTGGAAATCCTTGATATGGTCAAAGTTCAGCTTGCTGTAGAGAGCGGGGTTGATTGCATGGGTGCCGACTGTGCCCATGAGCAAGGTGTAGCCATCGGCCTTGGCGCGGGCCGCCGTCTGTGTGCCAATGTTGCCGCCTGCGCCGTCACGGTTCTCAATGACGACGCTTTCTCCGAACTTGGTGCCCAGATACTGGCCCACGATGCGAGCCAGGATGTCGGTCGTGCCGCCTGCGGAGAAGGGCACGATGATGGTGACAGGCTTGGTCGGGAAGGCCTTGGCCGACGCCGTGACCGGCGCCAGGGCGCTGATTCCGGTAAAGGCGACTGCGCCTGCGAAGGCGATAGCGCGCAGCAGGCTGCGACGGGTGCTTGGAGTTGAACGCATATATTTTCCGATATTCATTAATGTGAGGAATGGCCGGTCATCAGAGGGCGGCGGTACCGAGGGTGACGCCGCCGCAGACGTAGAGCATCTGGCCGGTGATGAAGCTGTTCTCCGGGGAAAGGAAGAACATTGCTGCCCTGGCGACATCCTCGGGAGTGCCGAGCCGCTTTACGACGATGCTGTCAATGATTTTCTGGGTGCGGGGCGCGCCGTCAGGGTTGCTTTTGCGAAAAAGGTCGGTGGCGATCGGCCCTGGGCCGATGGCGTTTACCGTGATGCCGTCGCCGCCCAGCTCCATGGCAAGCGTACGAGTCATGCCGACGAGGCCTGCCTTGGTGGCCGAATAAACGACGCGTTCAGGCTTGCCCAGCGCCGCCCGGGAGCTCATGTTCACGATGCGGCCGTTGCCGCAGGCACGCAAGGCTGGCAGCGCGGCTTGTATGAGAAGGAGGCTGGCTTGAAAGTGCAGGGCCACGACGTAGTCCAGGTCTTCGACGCTGGCGGTGTCGATGCTGCCCGGACGCGTGGCCCCGGCATTGTTGACGAGCGCAGTAATCGCGTACTGGGATGTGATGCGCTGCGCCTGTTCGCGCGTCTCTTCGGCTTTGGTCAGATCCGCCTGAAAGGACACCAGATTCGGGTGGGCCCAGTCCGGCACCGCGTAGTCCAGGTTGATGACGGTACGCCCGGACTCCAGCAGCATCTCGCAGATGGCGCGGCCGATGCCGGCACTTCCGCCGGTGACGAGGGTGGCTTCTTGCATGGTCATGGAATGGTTCGTGATGAGATCGTGTTGGAATCAGGCGGCGTCAGCGATAGGCAGGCCGATGATCCGTTCCAGTTCGGCTTTTTCCAGGCCATCGACCAAGTCGATGAGCTCGAGGCCTTCAGGCGTGCAGGCAAGCGTGGCGAGATCGCTGTAGATGCGCGACACGCAGCCCAGGCCGGTGAGCGGATACGTGCACTGTTCGACGACCTTGCTGGTGCCGTCGCGCGTGAGCAGATTGGTCATGACCCAGGTCTGGCGGGCGCCGATCGCAAGGTCCATCGCCCCGCCGACGGCCGGGATTGCGCCGGGTTCACCAGTGCTCCAGTTCGCCAGATCACCCGTGGCCGAGACCTGAAAAGCACCCAATACACAGATGTCCAAGTGGCCGCCGCGCATCATGCCGAAGCTGTCGGAATGATGGAAGTAGGCGCCGCCTGGTAAAAGGGTGACGGGCTGTTTGCCGGCATTGATCAAATCGAAATCTTCTTCGCCTTGCGGGGGAGCTTCGCCCATGCCGAGGATGCCGTTCTCGCTATGCAGAATGATTTCCCTGTCGGCCGGAAGATAGTTGGCGACCAGCGTGGGCATGCCAATGCCCAGGTTGACGTAGGCGCCGTTGTGGATGTCCTGGGCGATCCGCTGGGCGAGTTCCTGCTTTGATCGGGCTTGATAGGTGGCCATGTAGTGTCCTTTGCTGCAACTGTGGGTCGCCGCGGGCGGCGGCGCTTGTCGTTTCGTGGGCGGTGAGCCGGCTCAGCCCGCGTCGCGGACGAATCCGCCCGCAGCGGTGGCGCGGCGTTCGACTCGCACGATGCGGTCTACGAAAATGCCGGGCGTGACGATGGTTTCCGGGTCCAGTTCGCCGAGTTCTGCGATGTCATGGACGGACGCGACGGTGAGTTGCGCCGCGGTGGCCATGACCGGACCAAAATTGCGTGCGGCCTTGCGATAAACCAGGTTGCCCCAGCGGTCGCCGCGCTCCGCCTTGATCAACGCGACGTCGCCGTGGATCGGCTCTTCCAGCACGTAGTGTCGGCCGTTGATCTCACGGGTTTCGCGGTTGCCGGCCAGTTCAGTGCCGTAGCCGGTGGGGCAGAAGAATGCGCCAATGCCTGCGCCCGCGGCCCGCAGGCGTTCAGCGAGCGTTCCCTGGGGCACCAGCTCCAGCTCAAGCTTGCCCGCACGGTATAGAGCGTCGAACACATGCGAATCGGCCTGCCGGGGAAAACTGCAAATGATCTTGCGTACCTTGCCGGATTTCAACAGAGCGGCCAGGCCGGTATCTCCGTTGCCCGCATTGTTGTTGACGACGGTCAGTTCCTTGACCGGCAGTTCGCACAGCCCGTCAATCAGTTCCATGGGAATGCCGGCCGTGCCGAAACCGCCAATGAGTACTGTGGCGCCGTCCTGGATGCCTTCCAGTGCTTGCGCGACGGAAGTAGAGATTTTATTGATCAAGCGGTTCTCCGTATGGGCTAAGCGGTGCCGTGGCGTTGTTTCGCATGCCGGCGCACCCCGCATTAAAGAAGATTCATCTTTCTGTCATTCTATAAAAAATTCGTATGTAGAACAAACGTTTGAATATAGAACATATTTCGACGACGCAGATGAGCGGGTTATCGGCCTTGTATCCCCCCGGTTCGGAGGCTCCATGAGCGGGCGTTGCGAACGCTGCTTCGGCACCATGGCGGGATTCCGTCTGTGGTTCTCAAAATTTTCAGAAGATATAATCGGCGCCGAAAACACGAAGCCTTTTCGTGTCGCCCACCCAGTTACAGGAAGCGTCGATGCGTCTGTCGGTGATCATCATTGCATGCAACGAGGCGGACAACATCGTCGATTGTCTTGCGTCGGTTGCGTTCGCCGACGAGCGAATTGTGCTGGATTCCGGGAGCACCGACGATACGGTGGCCCTGGCCCGCGCTGCCGGCGCCCGGGTTGAAGAGACGCAGGATTGGCCGGGCTTCGGGCCGCAGAAAAATCGCGCACTCGACATGGCCACAGGAGACTGGGTTTTGTCGATCGATGCCGACGAGCGCGTCACGCCCGCGCTGGCGGAAGAAATCCAGGCCGTCATTGTCAACGGGCAGTCCGTGGCGGCTTATGAGATTCCGCGTTTATCGAGCTTCTGTGGCAAGTTCATCCGCCATAGCGGTTGGTGGCCAGACGCGGTGCTGCGCCTGTTCCGTCGCGATGTCGCGCGCTTCACCGACGCGGCGGTGCACGAAAGAGTCATCACGGAAGCGCCCGTAGGCCGACTCAAGGCCCATTTTCTTCACTACACCTATCCGGACCTGGGCTCGGCCATTCTGAAAATGAATCGCTACTCCAGCGATGCGGCCGCCATGATGCACGCCAAGGGCCGACGCGCGTCGATCGCTTCGGCCTTCGGGCATAGTGTCTGGACCTTCACCCGCATCTATCTGCTGCGGCGCGGCTTCCTGGATGGCGGCCATGGCTTCGTCCTGGCTGTCCTGGCCGCCATGGGAAGCTTTTCACGCTACACCAAACTGGCATTCTTGAGTCGCGCCTTGCCGGCCCGGCCGGCCGACGACCGCCGCTGACTGCGGCTTCACGGACAGGAGCTATGGAACGATCACCGGCTCACGAAGGTGTCTTCGGAGCCTTCAGCCAGCGCTCATGACCCTGAGCCCGCAAAACGCAGGCAGGACATTCCCCGCAACCGTAGCCCCAGGCGTGCAGCGTATCGCGCTGATTCAGATAACAGGTATGGGTCGCCGTACGGACAAGCTCCACGAGCGGTGCGCCTCCCAGTTGCCGGGCGAGGTCCCACGTTTGTGCCTTGTCCAGCCACATCAGCGGCGTTTCGAGGACAAGTGGGCGGTCGACGCCGAGGCTCAAGGCTACTTGCAGCGCTTTGAGCGTGTTGTCACGGCAATCGGGGTAGCCCGAGAAATCCGTCTGCGACATGCCTCCTACGAGCACTTCCAGCCCGCGTCGATACGCCAGGGCGGCGGCAAGCGTGAAGAACAGCAGGTTACGGCCTGGAACGAAGGTGTTGGGAAGACCGTCAGCCTGCATGGCAATGGCCACCTCGTCAATCATGGCGGAACCGCCCAACTGACCAAGCACATCGACGTTCAGCAGATGGTCCTCGCCCAGGCGCTGCGCCCACTCGGCGCGTTGGTTCAAAAGCTCGCCGCGCAGTGTGTCGCGACACGCCAGTTCGACGTGGTGGCGCTGCCCGTAGTCGAATCCGATGGTCTCCACGTGCTCATACCGGGATAGCGCCCACGCCAGACAAGTGGTCGAATCCTGGCCGCCCGAAAACAGGACCAGCGCGCGGCGTGCAGCACCCTCGGACGCCATCACGCGCTGGCCGCGAGGGCATCGCGGCGCTTCATCGTCCGGACGATGGCGTTTAGCGCGACGCCATACATGGGCACGAACAAGACGAGACTGACCGCCAGTTTGATCACGTAGTCGACCAGGGCGATCTCCACCCAACTGGCGGCCATGAAGGGATTGCTGCTGCGCCAGAACGCAATACCGAAAAAGGCGGCGGTATCGAGCGCTTGGCCGAAGACCGATGCGGCAGCCGGCGCAATCCACCATTGAACATAGCCCCGGCGCATGCGATCGAACACCTGAACGTCCAGCAACTGGCCCAACACATAGGCTGCGAAACTGGCAAAGGCGATACGGAAGACGAAGCTGTTGAATTCGGTCAGCGCAGACAGGCCATTGAAGCGCCCTTCGTGGAACATGACCGACACCATATAAGACACGATCAGGGCGGGCAGCATGGCGCGCATGATCACCTTGTGTGCCTCGGCCTTGCCGATCAGCCGCACGGTGAGATCCGTCGCCAGGAATATGAAGGGAAAGCTGAAGGCGCCCCAGGTGCTGTGAAAGCCGAATAGGTCAATGGGCAACTGCACCAGATAGTTGCTGGCAATGACGATGAGGACGTGGAAACCGACCAGAACGACAAGATAGAACGACACCCGCGACGGCGGGACGACAAGCGATTTCATGAAGCGCCTTTTTGATGGATGGGGTTAGGGAACCCATGGATACGTGCAAGCCACGCTTGCAATGGTGCGAACGGAGAGACTCGAACTCTCACACCTTGCGGCGCTGGAACCTAAATCCAGTGCGTCTACCAATTCCGCCACGTTCGCAAAACGCATTCCCAGAAAACGGGAAGCCAATCAGTTTAGCCTACTGTCCGGGCGCCCTGCAAGCCATCGGGAAAGTGACAGCTTTTCAAGCTCCTTCCATAGTTTCCGGTAAAATGTCCGGTTCAATCTTTTAATACCATCTATCCAAATAGGTCCCGAATGCAGCCCGTGGTTGAAAAATTGTCCGGCCTTGAGCGCCGTGTTGATCTGGTCGTTTCGCTTGCCGACGTCGAGAAGGAAGTACAGGCCCAGCTGAAACGCGTCGCCCGCAGCGCCAAGGTTCAAGGCTTTCGCCCTGGGAAGGCACCGCTGTCCATCATTGAGCGCAGCCATGGACCCGGAATCCGTTACGACGTGATCAACGAAGAAGTCGGCCGCAGCCTGGACAAGGTGCTGGGCGAAACGGAACTGCGCGTGGCCGGCACGCCCTCGCTCGAACCGAAGACGGAAGGCGTGGAAGAGGGCACGCTCGCTTTTTCGGCGACCTTTGAAGTCTACCCCGAGGTCGAAGCACCGGACCTTTCTGCCCTGGCCATCCAGCGCAGCAGCTGCGAAGTGTCTGACGCCGATGTGCAGCGCACGATCGACATCCTGCGCAAGCAACGCGCCGTGTACGAGCCGCGCGAAGGCCGCGCCGCTGCCGAGGGCGACCGCGTCACGCTGGATTTCATCGGCCGGATCGACGGCGAAGAGTTCGAAGGCGGCAAGGCTGAAAGCTTCCCCTTCGTGTTGGGCCAGGGCCGCATGCTGCCCGAGTTCGAGACCGCGGTCACTGGCATGAAGGCCGGCGAAGAAAAGACTTTCCCCCTCAGCTTCCCGGAAGACTACGGCAGCAAGGAAGTCGCCGGCAAGACGGCTGAATTCACCATTACGGTGCGCGAAGTGGCCGAAGGCATCCTGCCCGAGGTCGACTCCGAGTTTGCCAAGCAGTTGGGCCAACCCGAAGGCGACGTCGAGAAGCTGCTGGCCGACGTGCGCGCCAACATCGAGCGCGAGGTCAAGGCCCGCACACAGGCCCGCACCAAGAGCAGCGTCATGGACGCCCTGGTCGGCGCTTGCACGTTCGACGTTCCGAAAGCGCTGGTCAAGAGCGACGCTGAAGGCCGTGTCGCCGCCGCCCGCGAAGACCTCAAGCAGCGGGGCGTGCCCAATGCCGACAGTCTTCCCATTCCGCTCGAAGCCTTCGAAGCCGAATCCGAGCGCCGCGTGCGCCTGGGCCTGCTGGTATCCGAGCTGGTCAGCAGCGCCGATCTCCAGGCCAAGCCCGAGCAGGTTCGCGCCCGCATCGAGGAATTCGCCCAGAACTACGAGCAGCCCGCCCAGGTCGTGGCGTATTATCTGTCCGATCGCCAGCGCCGCGCGGAGATCGAAGCAGTCGTACTCGAAGACAATGTCGTCGAGCATGTGCTGTCCAAGGCGCAGGTGACTGACGAAACCGTCGCCTTCGACGAAATCATGGGGACCAACTAATGTCGCGTTTTACCGATTTTTACGCCTCGATGTATGGTGGTGATTCGGTAGTGCCTTCGGGCCTGGGCTATGTGCCCATCGTGGTGGAACAGTCGGGGCGCGGCGAGCGCTCCTATGACATCTATTCGCGGCTGCTGCGCGAGCGGGTGATCTTCTTTGTCGGGCCGGTGACTGACCAGTCCGCCAACCTGGTGGTCGCGCAATTGCTTTTCCTTGAATCGGAAAACCCCGACAAGGACATCTCCCTGTACATCAATTCACCGGGCGGATCGGTATACGCCGGCATGGCGATCTACGACACCATGCAGTTCGTCAAGCCCGATGTCTCCACGCTGTGCACGGGTATCGCGGCCAGCATGGGCGCCTTCCTTCTGGCCGCAGGCGCCAAGGGTAAGCGCTACACCTTGCCCAATTCGCGCATCATGATTCACCAGCCCTCGGGCGGTGCCCAGGGCCAGGCCTCCGACATCCAAATCCAGGCGCGGGAAATCCTCCGTCTGCGTGAACGCCTGAACGAAATCCTGGCCGCCAATACGGGCCAGCCCGTCGAGCGTATCGCCGAGGACACCGAGCGCGACAATTTCATGTCCGCCGAAGATGCGCTATCTTATGGTTTGGTGGACAAGGTCCTGGCCTCGCGCAGAGAGCAGGTTTGATCGCTGCGCGCCCCTTCGGAAACCGCAACCCAGGCAGGCGTTTCTCAACGAACGGCCGGTCGGCTTCGTGCAGACTGGCCGCCACTATCGCGGCGCCGCTTCGGCGTCGCACTGATTGATCCGAAATTCCTATGCCCGAAAAAAAAGGTTCGAGCGACGATAAGACATTGCATTGCTCCTTCTGCGGTAAAAACCAGCATGAAGTCCGCAAGCTTATCGCCGGGCCGTCGGTGTTCATTTGCGACGAATGCATCGACCTCTGCAATGACATCATCCTGGAAGAGTCCCAGGAAGCCGCGCGCGACGCGGTGCGTAACGACCTTCCCGTACCCGCCGAGATCAAGGATTTCCTCGATGGCTATGTCATCGGGCAGGAAAAGCCCAAGCGGACTCTTGCCGTGGCGGTCTACAACCACTACAAGCGTATCCGCTATGGCGAAGTCAAGGGCGACGACGTCGAGCTCACGAAGAGCAACATTCTGCTGATCGGTCCCACCGGCTCGGGCAAGACGCTGCTCGCGCAGACGCTTGCCCGCATGCTCGACGTTCCTTTCGTGATGGCCGACGCCACGACCCTGACCGAGGCCGGTTATGTGGGCGAAGACGTCGAGAACATCATCCAGAAGCTGCTGCAGAACTGCAACTACGATGTCGACAAGGCGCAGCGGGCCATCATCTATATCGATGAAATCGACAAGATTTCGCGCAAGGCGGACAACCCCTCCATCACGCGCGACGTTTCCGGCGAAGGCGTGCAGCAGGCCCTGCTCAAGCTCATTGAAGGCACGGTTGCTTCGGTGCCCCCTCAAGGCGGGCGCAAGCATCCCAACCAGGACTTCGTGCAGGTGGACACCACGAACATCCTGTTCATCGTCGGCGGCGCCTTCGACGGTCTCGAAAAAGTCATCCGCGACCGTACCGAGCGCTCCGGCATCGGCTTTTCGGCCGCCGTGCACGCCAAGGACGAAAAAGGCGTGGGCCAGCTCTTCACCGAGATCGAACCGGAAGACCTCATCAAGTTCGGTCTGATTCCCGAACTGGTGGGTCGCTTGCCGGTGGTCGCCACGCTTCAAGAACTTGACGAAGACACGCTCGTCCGTATCCTGACTGAGCCCAAGAATTCGCTGATCAAGCAATTCCAGAAACTTTTCGCGATGGAAGACGTCGAACTCGATGTGCGTCCGGCGGCGCTTACCGCCATCGCCCAACGAGCGATCAAGCGCCGAACCGGCGCGCGCGGGTTGCGTTCCATCGTGGAACAGTCCTTGCTCGACACCATGTACGACCTGCCGTCGCTTAAGAACGTGAAGGAAGTTGTGCTCGACGAGAATGCCGTGAACGGTAAGGGAGTGCCGATGCTGATCTATCAGGACAACCCGGAAGAATCCGTAACGCCCGAACCATCGCGCAAGCTCAAGGGGGCTGCCTGAACACCTGCCTGAGCAAGCAAGACAGAATCATTCTCGGCTCGTTCGCTTGAAATTCCTGCTGGCGTCGCCATCTACCTAGCAGGAAATCGCTGAAAAGGGAGGCCCAGGCTTCCCTTTCGCATCTACAGCCGAAACTTTAAGGAAAGTAACTATGTCTGCGAGCCAGATTCTTACTTCGGAACCCATGGAACTCCCGCTGCTGCCCTTGCGCGATGTAGTGGTGTTTCCCCACATGGTGATTCCCCTGTTCGTTGGCCGGCCACGTTCGATCCGGGCGTTGGAGTTGGCCATGGAAGCTGGCAATCACATCATGCTGGTGGCGCAGAAGTCCGCCGGCAAGGATGACCCGCAGCCCGAAGACCTCTATGAAATCGGGTGTGCGGCGAGCATTCTGCAAATGCTCAAATTGCCCGATGGCACGGTGAAGGTGCTGGTCGAAGGGCTGCAGCGCGCGCGCATCGACAACGTGTCCGACGCTGAAACGCATTTTTCGGCCATCGTGGTGCCGCTTGCGCCGGAAACCGGCGACAGCGCCGAAGTCGAGGCCCTGCGTCGTGCAGTCATGGCGCAGTTCGAACAGTACGTCAAACTGAACAAGAAGATCCCCCAGGAAATTCTTACTTCGCTGACCGGTATCGATGACCCCGGCCGTCTGGCGGACACCATTTCAGCCCACTTGCCGCTCAAACTCGACCAGAAGCAGCGCATGCTCGAAGTCGCCGGCACATCCGAACGGCTGGAAGGCCTGTTGAGTCAGCTCGAAGAGGAAATCGACATTCTTCAGGTCGAGAAGCGCATCCGTGGCCGCGTCAAGAAGCAGATGGAGAAAAGCCAGCGCGACTACTACCTGAATGAACAGGTCAAGGCGATTCAAAAGGAGCTGGGCGAAGGCGAAGAGGGCGCCGACATCGAGGAGCTCGAGAAGAAGATCGAAGCCGCTCACATGCCCAAGGAAGCCCGCAAGAAGGCAGACGCCGAGCTCAAGAAGCTCAAGCTCATGTCGCCCATGTCGGCGGAAGCCACCGTGGTGCGCAACTATATCGATACGCTGCTTGGCCTGCCGTGGCGCAAGAAAAGCCGCATCAACAACTCGATCAACAACGCGCAGGATGTGCTCGACGCCGATCACTACGGCCTCGAGAAGGTGAAGGAACGCATCATCGAGTATCTCGCGGTGCAGCAGCGCGTGGACAAGCTGAAGGCGCCCATCCTGTGTCTGGTTGGGCCTCCCGGGGTGGGCAAGACGTCGCTGGGGCAGTCCATCGCTCGTGCAACGAATCGCAAGTTCGTGCGCATGGCCCTGGGCGGCGTGCGCGACGAAGCGGAGATCCGCGGACACCGCCGCACCTATATTGGCTCCATGCCTGGAAAAATCCTCCAGAACATGTCCAAGGTGTCGGTGCGCAACCCGCTTTTCCTGCTCGATGAAATCGACAAGATGGGTGCGGACTTCCGCGGCGATCCTTCCTCAGCTCTGCTTGAAGTGCTCGATCCGGAACAGAACCATACCTTTCAGGACCACTACGTCGAGGTCGACTTCGACCTGTCGGACGTCATGTTCGTGGCGACCAGCAATACGCTGAATATTCCGCCTGCGTTGCTCGATCGTATGGAAGTCATCCGTCTGTCCGGCTACACCGAGGACGAGAAGGTCCACATTGCCTTCGACCATCTGCTTCCCAAGCTGATGAAGAACAACGGCGTGAAGGACGGCGAACTGCTGATCGATGAAGACGCCGTGCGCGACATCGTCCGTTACTACACCCGGGAAGCCGGGGTGCGGGCATTGGAACGCGAGATCGGCAAGATTTGCCGCAAGGTCGTCAAGAAGCTCTTGATACAGGCGGGCGCCAAACCGGCAGCGGGCGACGAAGACGCCTCGGCCACAGGGGGTCGGCGCAAGGCGCAGGCCGCGCCAACCGAGCCGGTCCATGTCACCGCTGAAAACCTTTCCGATTTCCTTGGCGTACGCCGCCATACCTTTGGCATGGCCGAGAAGGAAAACAAGGTCGGTCAGGTCACCGGCCTGGCCTGGACGGAAGTCGGGGGCGATCTGCTCACGATCGAAGTAGCCGATATGCCGGGCAAGGGCGTGGTGCTGCGCACCGGCTCGATTGGCGACGTCATGAAGGAATCGGTCGAAGCGGCACGTACGGTGGTGCGGGCGCGCGCGCAGAAGTGGGGCATCCCGAACACCTCGTTCGAGAAGCGAGACCTGCATGTGCACTTCCCCGAAGGCGCCACTCCCAAGGACGGCCCCTCGGCGGGTATCGCGATCACCACGGCCATGGTGTCGGCCCTGACCGGGATTCCGGTTCGTGCCGACGTCGCCATGACCGGTGAGATCACGCTGCGCGGCGAAGTTCTTGCCATCGGTGGCTTGAAGGAAAAGCTGCTTGCGGCGCACCGTGGTGGCATCAAGACGGTGCTGATTCCCGAAGAAAACGTGAAGGACCTCGCCGACATTCCGGCCAACGTCAAGAACCACCTGGAAATCATTCCGGTCCGGTGGATAGACCGAGTGCTGGAAGTGGCTCTGCAAAACCTGCCTGAGCCGTTGTCGGATGAAGAGGTCGCGCGCCTTGCAGCGGAATCGCTGGCGGCGGCCAAGAAGGTGGACGACACCGCGGGCGATATCGTGAAACACTGATTGTGTCGCCCTGAATGGAAAAAGGCCTCGGTTTTCGGACCGGGGCCTTTTTTTTACCTATGAAATACGGAGCCGGTCGAAACGGCCCCGTGCAGCGTGGCAAAGCTTACTGCAACGGCGTGGCGCGAATCAGGCCGACTGCAATACCTTCGATTGCGAATTCTTCACTGGGACGCACGACGATGGGCGCGAAATCGGGGTTTTCAGGCAGCAACTGCAGCAGGCTGCCCTGGCGCTGCAGGCGCTTGACGGTGACCTCGTCGCCCAGGCGGGCGACGATGATTTGACCGTTGCGCGCTTCGGGCGCTTTGCGGACGGCCAGTAGATCGCCGTCGAGGATGCCGGCGTCGCGCATGCTGAGGCCACGTACGCGCAGCAGATAGTCGGGAACCGTGCTGAAGAGCGAAGGTTCGACGCCTATTTCGCGTTCGATGTGTTCGGCGGCAAGAATGGGGCTGCCGGCCGCCACGCGCCCCACGAGAGGCAGCAGCAGCGAGCGGGGGTCTGTCACCCCCATAGCTGTGGCGGTGGCCGGATCGGGCTGCGCAGGAGAGTCGGCCAGGCGGATGCCGCGCGAGGCGCCCGCTGTCAGGACAATTGCACCCTTGCGGGCAAGCGCCTTGATGTGGTCTTCCGCGGCGTTGGGCGAACGGAAGCCGAGCGCCTGGGCGATTTCCGCCCGAGTCGGGGGAAAGCCGGTACGGTGGATTTCATTGCGGATGAGATCCAGGATTTCCTGCTGACGGGCGGTGAGCTTGGCGGCCATGACTTCCACTGGTTTTCTATACAGTCCCGATTTTGCCGTGTTTGGGCACGAAGATCAAGCCGGAAGCGGTATGAGGCGCGGCTGTCGACGCTCGACAGCGCGGTGTATCATGAAAAACATGAGTGATGACCAAGCGTCCAAATGCCGGCTTCCTTTCCATAGGCCGGAGACCGCGTTCACGGTGCCTCCGCGGCTTAAGCAATCGCCGCAACGACTTGCACTCTTTCTCGACATCGATGGAACCCTGGCGCCTATCACGGCGCGCCCGGAGTTCACGCGCGTGCCCCTCGACACCCGTCGAACGCTACGGGCTTTACAGGATTCAGGGGTCGCCATTGCCGCCCTCAGCGGCCGGCCGCTGGCTCAGGTACGTCGATTGCTTCTTCCCATCGACATTCCGGCGGGCGGGTCTCATGGCGCACAGCTACGCTTGCAGGCAGGTCGCAGCATCCGCACGGGGGGGCGCTTGCCTAAAGGCTTGGTCGATCTACTGGAAGAGGGCGCCAAGAATCTTCCGGGAGTGTGGCTGGAAAGAAAGCCGGCAACGCTTGCCCTGCACTGGCGCCAGGCGCCCGATTACGGGGAGGATGTGACGGCACTGGCTCGACATGCCCTCGAGCTCGCACCGGGCTGGCAATTGATTCGTGGGCATTTCGTCCACGAGTTGCGGCCAGGGGGGCGGGACAAGGGTGTCGCCTTGAGGCGGCTGATGCGCAGGCCTGAATTTGCAGGCCGGTGGCCGCTGGCGATCGGCGACGATCGCACCGACGAAGATGCTTTTGTAGCAGCTTTGGCGCTAGGGGGTGGAGCGATACGGATAGGCGCTCCTGCTGCCACAGTGGCGCCATGGTGTCTGCCGAATGTCGCGGCGCTCGCGGGCTGGCTGCGTGCCCAACTTCAAACGGTCAAGTAAATGTAACCGGAAGGAAAGGGAAATGGAAAAGCAGGAACGTGTGGTGATAGTGGCGAATCGGACACCAGGGGCGAAGTCGGCCGGGGGATTAGCCTCCGGCCTGCTCGACGCCTTGAAGAAAGAGCGCAGCCTTTGGTTCGGGTGGAGCGGAGAACTGCGCGAGGACGACGGCAATACCACCGTCCAGCTGCATAGTCGGGGCCACCTTACCGTGGCGGCCATTCCTTTGACGCCTGAGGAGCACAACCGGTACTACAACGGGTTTGCCAATGGCGTGCTCTGGCCCGCGTTTCACCATCGACTGGATCTCATGTGCTTCAGCGAGGACGATTACGCCGGCTATTTAGGTGTCAACCAGCTCATGGCTGCGCAGCTGCGCCCCTTGCTCAAGGAGCGTGACCTGATCTGGGTGCATGATTACCATCTGCTTCCTTTTGCCGGAAAGTGCCGGAAGATGGGTATACGGCAACGCATGGGGTTCTTCCTTCATATCCCTTTCCCAGTGCCCAGTGTGGCGCAGGCGATTCCGCGTATCGATGAATTGCTGGATGCCATGTGCGCATACGACTTGCTCGGTTTCCAGACCGAAGACGATCGGGCCGCCTTCGTGAGCTTGTGCCGAGAGCGCCGGCCCGACATACCGGTCCCTACGACGGGCGTCTACCCGATCGGGGTCGACCCCTACGCGCTGCAGCGCGAGGCCCAGGCAAAGCCCGTTGTCGAACTTTGGCCGGAAAGGTCCCATATCCAGGGCATCCTGAGTGTAGATCGCCTCGACTACACCAAGGGTTTACCGGAACGGTTCAAGGCCTATGCTTTATTGCTGGAAGAGCATCCCGAGCTGCATGGGGAAGTGCAGCTGGTTCAGATTGCCCCGCCGTCGCGCACGGACGTACCCGCTTATGTCGACCTGCGCCATGATCTGACCGCGCTCACGGGAGAAATACTCGGTCGATATGGCGATCTTGACTGGCAACCGCTGATCTATGTCGAACGCCAGCATGACCGTGCGACGCTCATGCCTTTGTATCGCCAGGCCCGGGTCGGATTGGTGACGCCTTTGCGAGACGGCATGAACCTCGTGGCCAAGGAGTACGTCGCTGCTCAGGACCCGGCTGATCCGGGCGTGCTTGTGCTGTCGCGTTTTGCGGGTGCCGCCTGCCAGTTGGACGGCGCGCTTCTGGTGAATCCCCATGATCCGGGCGAGATGGCCGACGCCATGCGGCAGGCGCTATCCATGCCGCTGGAGGAGCGGCGGGCCCGCTACCGCCGGATGTGGGCCGTGCTGTGCGCATCGGATATTGAAGGCTGGCGTGTTCGCTACCTGAGCGACCTGCGCAGCTTGAAGACTCCGAGCAAAGTCCACGCGGAAGCCCTCAGCGCATGAAAAACACCCCAAAGGCGGGACAGGATTGTCGAGTCTTTGGGGTGGGTTTCAAGCGACGGTCATGCAAAAGACGCCGCCCGCAAATGGGGCGGCGATTTTATGGGTTGATGACCGCGGCGATGGCCTTGGCCACGTAATCAATATTACGGCTATTAAGCGCTGCTACGCAGATGCGCCCGCTGGAGACCGCGTATACGCCGTGCTCGTCGCGCAGGCGGTCGACTTGTTCTTCGGTCAGACCCGAATACGAGAACATGCCGCGCTGCGACAGCACGAAGCTGAAGTCCTGGCTGACGCCATGGGCCTTCAGCTTTTCAACCAGCTGACGGCGCATGTCGCGGATGCGGTCGCGCATTTCTGCCAGTTCGTCGGTCCAGAGTTGATAAAGTTCCGGCGTGTTCAGCACCATGGAAACAACCGTGCCGCCGTGTGTGGGCGGGTTGGAGTAGTTGGTGCGGATGACGCGCTTGAGCTGGCTGAGCACGCGCTGGCTTTCTTCGGATGAAGAGCAGATGAGCGTGAGGGCGCCGACGCGCTCGCCGTAAAGCGAGAAGGATTTCGAGAATGAGGAGCTCACCAGCATGGTGATGTCTTGTGCGGCAAAGTGGCGCACGACGGCGGCGTCCTCTTCCAGGCCGTCACCGAATCCCTGGTAGGCGATGTCGAGGAAGGGCACGAGTTCGCGCTGTTTGACGACGTCGGCGATCTGCTTCCATTGGTCAAAGCTGAGATCGACGCCAGTGGGATTATGGCAGCAGGCATGCAGAATGACGACGGTGCCGGCGGGGAACGTATTGAAGGCGTCGAGCATGCCTTGGAAGTTCAAGCCATGGGTGGCGGCGTCGTAGTAGGGATAGGTCTCCACCGGGAAGCCGGCACGCTCGAACAGCGCGCGGTGGTTTTCCCAACTGGGGTCGCTGATGACGACCTTGGCGCCGGGCTTGAGCCATTTCAGGAAATCGGCGCCGATCTTCAGCGCCCCGGTGCCGCCAAGCGCTTGCGCGGTCAGCACGCGACCGGAGTCCAGCAGGGAGTTTCCGGCACCCAGCAGGAGCTGTTGAGCGCCCTTGTTGTAGGCCCCGATGCCTTCGATCGGCAGGTAGCCGCGCGGTGCGGCGGCTTCCACGCGGGCCACTTCGGCCTTGTGCACGGCTTTCAGCAGAGGAATCCGGCCTTCGTCGTCGTAATAGACGCCGACACCCAGGTTCACCTTCCCCGGACGGGTGTCGGCATTATATTGTTCGTTCAGACCCAGAATCGGGTCGCGAGGAGCGAGTTCGACGGATTCGAAAAGCGAGTTCATGGATGTGGGCAAGCTCGAAGTGAGGGCGGTTCAAGGAAACTATGAAGGAGTCGCCGCAGCACCTGCTTACCGATCGGCTCGTCCGAAGCTTCCCTATTGATACGTAAGAATGTGATAATACGGGGTTTCCCTTAGGTGTGTCCAGTATGACCAAAGCGGCAGGTTTTGTGGAATTCGCGGGCAGCCCATTTCGGCTTTACCAGCCGTATCCGCCCGCCGGCGACCAGCCCGCCGCCATCGATTCACTTGTGCAGGGAATCGATGACGGGCTCATGTACCAGACCCTGCTGGGCGTGACCGGTTCTGGCAAGACCTACACCATGGCTAACGTGATTGCCCGTACCGGCCGACCGGCGCTCGTGCTCGCGCATAACAAGACGCTTGCCGCGCAGCTCTACGCCGAGATGCGCGAATTCTTTCCCAAGAACGCGGTCGAGTATTTCGTTTCCTACTACGACTACTATCAGCCCGAAGCCTATGTGCCGTCGCGCGATCTGTTCATTGAAAAAGACTCATCCATCAACGAGCACATTGAACAGATGCGCTTGTCGGCGACAAAAAGCCTGCTGGAACGGCGCGACACCATCATCGTCGGCACGGTCTCGTGCATATACGGCATAGGGAATCCGGGTGACTACCATGCGATGGTGCTCACACTGCGTGCCGGGGACCGCATTCCCCGACAGGAGCTGCTCGCCCGCCTGGTCGCCATGCAATACGAGCGTAACGACGTTGAGTTCGCGCGTGGACACTTCCGGGCGCGGGGCGAAACGATAGACGTCTTCCCGGCGGAGCACGCGGAACTGGCATTGCGCATCACCTTGTTCGACGACGAGGTCGAGACCTTGGAGATGTTCGACCCGCTCACCGGCAAGGTGCAGCAGAAGGTGCCGCGTTTCACTGTCTTTCCAAGTTCGCACTACGTGACGCCGCGGGACACCGTGTTGCGGGCCATAGAAACCATCAAGCTCGAGTTGCGCGAACGACTGGCGGAACTGGTGGCGGGTGGAAAACTGGTCGAGGCGCAGCGCCTGGAGCAGCGCACGCGCTTCGATCTCGAAATGCTGCAGGAACTCGGGTTTTGCAAGGGCATCGAGAACTACTCACGCCATTTGTCCGGTGCCGCGCCCGGCGAACCGCCGCCCACGCTGATCGACTATCTGCCTTCCGACGCGCTGATGTTCATTGACGAGAGCCACGTGACCATGGGGCAGCTGGGAGGCATGTACTTGGGGGACCGCTCGCGCAAGTCGACCCTGGTGCAGTTCGGCTTTCGCCTGCCTTCAGCGATCGATAACCGACCGCTCAAGCTCGAAGAGTTCGAGCAGCGCATGCGTCAGACCGTCTTCGTGTCGGCGACGCCGGGCCCTTATGAAGCCGAGCATTCCGACCAAGTCATTGAGCAGGTCGTACGCCCGACCGGCTTGGTCGACCCACTCGTGGAAGTGCGTCCGGCCACGAGCCAGGTCGATGACCTGCTTGGGGAAATACATCGCACCATCGCCCTGGACGAACGTGTGCTCGTCACGACGCTCACCAAGCGGATGGCCGAGGACCTGACCGACTATATGATCGAGAACGGGTTGAAGGTGCGCTACCTGCATTCCGATATTGATACCGTCGAGCGCGTCGAGATCATCCGGGATCTGCGCCTGGGCGTGTTCGATGTGCTGGTGGGAATCAACCTCCTGCGTGAAGGCCTGGACATGCCGGAGGTCTCGCTCGTGGCCATTCTCGACGCCGACAAGGAAGGCTTTCTTCGCTCTGAGCGCAGCCTGATCCAGACCATAGGCCGGGCGGCGCGTCACCTGAATGGCCGTGCCATCCTGTACGCGGACCGGATCACCGATTCGATGCGCCGCGCCATCGATGAAACCGAGAGGCGTCGGGTGCGGCAACTGGCATTCAACGCCGAGCATCAGATCACGGCCCGCAGTGTGAGCAAGGCGGTGCGTGAAATGATAGACGGCGTCATGTCGACGGCCGCCTCGACCGCTGCTGCGGCAGCGATCGAAGCCGATGTGGCACCCGAATTGCTTCGGGACGACAAGGCGCTGGCCCGCGAAATCCGGCGCCTTGAGAAGCAAATGCTGGATCACGCTCGCAATTTGGAGTTCGAGCAGGCCGCTGCGACACGCGACACCCTGAATCGTCTGAAAGAAAAAGCGCTACTAAGCTGAAGCGCGTTGGTATTTTGCAACAAGCCGCTACGCGTTTCATCCGGCCGCAATATCTTTCATCTGTTACCGGTGAGCAGCTATTGCCCATACTGGGTGCTAGGGTTTACCATTAACCATTCTTCTCGATGCAGTGCAGCATGGCACCGAGAGCCCACTACTCATTTTCAGCCCTAAAGATGACTAAGGTACTGTTTGTTTGCTCGGGGAATATTTGCCGCTCACCCAGCGCAGAAGGCGTGTTCCGCCGCATGGTGGACGATGCGGGTCTGGCCGAAGTGATCGGTACGGACTCCGCCGGCACGCATGCCTATCACGTGGGAGAAGCCCCGGACCCGCGTTCCCAGGCGGCTGCGCGCAAGCGGGGCTATGAGCTTTCCAACTGTGTAGCGCGTCAGGTCTGTGCGGAAGATTTCCGCGAATACGACATGATTCTGGCCATGGATTGGGAAAACCTCGCGGCGCTTCAGCAGATGTGCCCGAAGGTGTATCAGCACAAACTCATGTTGCTGATGCGCTTCTCGAACGAGTTCGAAGAAGCCACCGTGCCGGACCCTTACTATGGGGGTCCCGAAGGCTTTGCAAAGGTGCTCGACTATCTGGAAGACGCCTGCGAAGGGGTGATGGAAGTCGTACGCAAGCGCGCACTGCAATATCAGGCAGCCTGAAGCCGCCGGATGAAGGTCCCGCCGTGGCGCGGGGGCATTGGTGC
>JAEWFK010000112.1 GCA_023388835.1 Pseudomonadota bacterium
AAACGGGGGCTATTCACTAAGCAGATGCCAGGTTTTGAAAAGTGCAGTCAGTCTGGTTTGATTGCCACCTGCATGTGCAGCTAACAAGAGTTCGACCATCATGCCCAAGATGAAGACCAAGAAAAGCGCCTCCAAGCGCTTTAAGGTTCGCGGTAGCGGCTCCATCAAGCGTGGACAGGCGTTCAAGCGCCACATCCTCACCAAGAAGACGACAAAGAACAAGCGCCAACTGCGCGGTTCCACGGCGGTGCACGATGCCGACGTCGCTTCTGTCAAGGCAATGATGCCTTTCGCTTGATTAAAGGAGTTCATATATGCCACGCGTAAAACGCGGCGTTACCGCCCGCGCACGTCACAAGAAGGTCCTCAAGGCTGCCAAGGGTTATCGCGGTCGCCGCGGTAATGTATTCCGGGTCGCCAAACAGGCGGTCATGAAGGCAGGGCAGTATGCCTACCGCGACCGTCGCAACAAGAAGCGTACTTTCCGTGCCCTCTGGATCACCCGTATCAATGCGGCTTGCCGCGAACTTGGCGTGACCTACAGCGCCTTTATCGCCGGAACCAAGAAGGCCCAGATCGAGCTCGACCGCAAGGTTCTTGCCGATATGGCCGTTCATGACAAGGCTGGCTTTGCTGCAGTGGTCAATCAGGCCAAGGCGGCATTGGCATCCTGATCAGCCGGGATACTGTTATATCTGAGAACGGGGCTCCATGGGGCTCCGTTTGCATTTGGAAGGGCACAAAATGACAACCCAGGTCGATGATCTGATCGTTCAGGCACAAGAACAGTTCGCACAGGCGCGCGATGCCGCTGCTCTGGAGAACGCTAAAGCCCGTTTCCTGGGCAAGCAGGGCGCACTGACCGCCATGCTCAAGGGGCTGGCAGCACTGGATCCCGAACGCAAACGCGAAGAGGGCGCCCGCATCAATCAGCTTAAGCATCAGGTCGAAGGGCTGCTCAATGCACGCCGCGCCGAACTGCAACAAGCTGAACTCGACCGTCGCCTGGCGGCCGAGACCATCGACGTGACTCTGCCCGGCCGCGGCCGCGGTTTCGGCGGCATCCACCCCGTCATTCAAGCCTGGCAGCGCGTCGAAGCTATCTTCCGTTCCATCGGTTTCGATGTGGCCGACGGCCCGGAGATCGAGAACGACTGGACCAATTTCACGGCGCTGAACAACCCGGAAAATCACCCGGCGCGCTCCATGCAGGACACCTTTTACGTCGACATCAACGACGAAAACGGTCTTCCTCTGTTGCTGCGCACGCATACCAGTCCCATGCAGGTGCGCTACGCCCGCATGCACAAGCCGCCTATCAAGGTCATCGCCCCGGGCCGCACCTATCGCGTCGACAGCGACGCCACCCATTCGCCCATGTTCCATCAGGTCGAGGGCCTGTGGATCGCCGAGGACATCTCTTTTGCCGACCTCAAGGGCGTTTACACCGACTTTCTCAGGGCCTTCTTCGAAACGGACGACCTGTCCGTGCGATTCCGCCCGTCGTTCTTTCCGTTCACGGAACCCTCTGCTGAGATCGACATGATGTTCACCTCGGGTCCCAATCAGGGCCGCTGGCTTGAGATCTCCGGCTCCGGCCAAGTCCATCCCCAGGTGGTGCGCAACTACGGCCTTGATCCCGAACGCTATATCGGCTTTGCGTTCGGCTCCGGCCTCGAGCGCTTGGCCATGCTGCGTTACGGCGTCAATGATCTGCGCCTGTTCTTCGAAGGCGATCTGCGCTTCCTGCGCCAGTTCAACCGCTGACCCTCCCTCGACCGCTCCGAATTACCCGAGAACATCATGCTATTTCCAGAATCCTGGCTTCGTTCCTACGTCAATCCCGATCTCGACACCGAGGCACTCTCGCACCAGCTGACCATGGCCGGACTGGAAGTCGAAGAAACCGACGGCGTGGCGCCGGAATTTTCGGGCATCGTCGTGGCACATGTCCTCGAGGTCGAACCGCACCCGAACGCCGATCGCCTGCGTGTCTGCCGCGTCGACGACGGTAGCGGTTCGCTTCTGCAGATCGTGTGCGGCGCCCCCAACGCCGCCGCAGGCCTGAAGGTACCGCTGGCGCGTGTGGGAGCGGAACTCCCGGGCGGCATGAAAATCGGGCCCGTGAAGATGCGCGGCGTCGAGTCTGCCGGCATGCTCTGTTCGGCACGCGAGCTGGGTTTGTCCCAGGATCACGCCGGTCTGCTGGAACTCGAAGCCGACGCGCCCGTCGGTGAAGACCTGCGAACATATCTCGATCTCGACGACACCGTCTTCACACTCAAGCTGACTCCCAATCGTGCCGACTGCCTGTCCATTCGGGGTGTGGCGCGTGAAGTCGCTGCGCTCACCGGCGCCGACGTCCGGCCCCGCACGGTCGAAGCGGTCGCGCCATCCATTGCGGACCGTCTTCCGGTCAAGGTGGAAGCGCCGGATCTTTGCGGCCGTTTTGCCGGGCGCATCCTGCGCGGCGTGAACGCTCGTGCCGAGACACCTTCCTGGATGAAGACCCGGCTCGAACGTGCCGGCCAGCGCTCGATTTCTGCACTGGTAGACATTTCCAATTACGTGATGCTGGAGCTGGGCCGGCCCACCCACGTCTTTGATATCACCCGCATTCATGGCGGCCTGACGGTGCGCTGGGCGCGAGAAGGCGAAAAGCTGGAGTTGCTCAATGGCCAGATCGTCGAGCTGCAGCCGGATGTCGGGGTGATCGCCGCCGGCGACGCGGTCGAAAGCTTGGCCGGCATCATGGGCGGCGAGGCATCGGCTGTCACGCTGGACACCACCGATATCTATCTCGAGGGGGCTTTCTGGTGGCCTGAGGCCATCATGGGCCGGGCACGACGCTACAAATTCAGTTCCGATGCCAGCCATAGATTCGAACGCGGGGTCGATTTCGCGAACGTTGCGGACGATCTTGAGTACGTCACGCGCCTGATCGTCGATATCTGCGGCGGCGCAGCCGGGCCCCTGGACGACCAGGTGATCGCCTTGCCGGAACGCGCTCCCGTACGCATGCGGCTGGATCGCTGCCGGCGGGTGTTGGGGCTGCCCGTTGATCGGGCAGAGGTCGAGCGCATCTTCTCGCGCCTGGGTTTGAACTTCTCCATCGAGGACGATGTCTTCATCGTCGAGCCTCCGAGCTACCGCTTCGACATCGTGATCGAGGAAGACCTCATTGAAGAGGTCGCGCGGATCTATGGCTTCGAGCGGATTCCCGACCTGCCGCCCCGCGCCAGGGCCGAAATGCGCATCACTCCCGAGACGCTGCGGGGTCCCCACGAGCTGCGCGCGCGAATGGCGGCGCTCGACTACCAGGAAGTCATCAACTTCTCCTTCGTTGAAGAAGCCTGGGAACGCGACTACGCCGGCGAGCACAATCCCATCCGCCTGCTGAACCCGATCGCGAGCCAGCTCGCGGTCATGCGTACTACCCTGATGGGCGGCTTGGTGGCGAACATCGCTCACAATATGCGCCATCGCCAATCCCGTGTGCGCGTCTTTGAGCTGGGTCGCGTGTTCATGCGCAATTTGGAGCGGGGCAACGGTGACTTAAGCGTCGCCGGGGTCGATCAGCCTACCCGCCTCGCTGCGGCAGCGTGGGGGTCGGCACTGGAAGAGCAGTGGGGCGCACCCGCACGTCCAGTGGATTTTTATGATGTAAAAAGCGACTTGACCGCACTCGCCGGAGATCGGGCGGATGACCTGCAGTACGTGCCTGCCGCGCATCCCGCCCTACACCCCGGACGCAGCGCCCGCGTGGAACTGGACGGTGCAGTAGTAGGATGGATCGGCGAATTGCACCCCCGTTGGGTGCAGGAATCCGAGCTGGGTCACGCACCCATGCTGTTCGAGATCGATGTCGATATGATCTCCGTAGGTTCGATGCCGCAGCTTGCCGACCTGTCGCGCCAACCAGTCGCCATCCGGGATCTGGCCGTGTGGGTGGATAGCGCAGTGTCCTATCAGGATTTGTTGAAAACGCTTACCCGGACGGTGGGCTCTGATGCTAACCTAAGCGTCGTGCGAGACATTCGGCTCTTTGACGTATGGCGCGACAAGTCCGCCGCGAGCAACGAGAAAAGCCTCGCATTCCGCTTCTGGCTGCAGAACCCCGATGCCACGCTCGACGACGCCACGGTCGATGAATGCATGGCCAGCCTGCTGCAGGCCCTCGTGCAACATCACGGTGCGCGTCAGCGCGCTTGAGACCCGCAGAAGGAATGTTTTCCATGAACTTAGAGCGTACTCTGACCAAGGCCGAGCTCGCTGAATTGCTGTTCGAGCGTGTCGGCCTGAACAAGCGCGAAGCCAAGGACATCGTGGACACCTTCTTCGAGGAAATCCGGGAAGCACTGGCCCGCGGCACGGAAGTCAAACTGTCCGGCTTCGGCAACTTCCAGGTGCGCGATAAACCGCCGCGCCCCGGGCGCAATCCCAAGACAGGTGAAGTGATTCCCATTGCCGCGCGTCGCGTGGTAACGTTTCATGCCAGCCAGAAGCTGAAGAGTGTCGTCGAACAGGCCGGCCAGCCGGTCGCCAAAACCTGATCGACGCATAAAATACCAATGGCCCCAGAACCGTCCATGAGCACGAGCGAAACTTCCGTCAACCTGCCTCCCATTCCCGCGAAACGCTACTTCACCATCGGTGAAGTCAGCGAACTATGTTGCGTCAAGCCGCATGTACTGCGCTATTGGGAACAAGAGTTCACGCAACTCAAGCCGCTCAAGCGGCGGGGAAATCGCCGTTACTACCAGCACCACGAAGTGCTGCTGATCCGGCGTATCCGCCATCTGCTGTATGAAGAAGGGTTCACCATCAGCGGCGCGCGCAACCGCCTGGGCGACGCGGCCGATCGCGCCGCTTTTGATCGCGAAGCAGCCGTGCGCTTCAGCGCGGCCGAACTGCAGGCACTGCGGGCCGATCTCATTGCCGTTCGCGACCGTCTCGCCGCCACACTGAGCGAGACCGACGCCGCCGCGGCGCAGCAGGGCGACTTCACGCTCGCCCCTTAAGAATCTATGTCACCGGCCAGGGGCGCCTGTGACGGAGCCCCCCGCCGCATTTTTACCGGCATTCTCCTCGCCGCCTGAGCCGGTCGCGACAGAGCCTTCCGACCCGAACACCGTCATCTGTCCGATGAATAATATGGGGCCTTGCGGCGTGCCGCTGGAGGCGTCCTCGTCGGTTTCCAGCGTGATTTCCAGGAGCTGATCCTCTGCCAGCGCACCCAGCTGTGCGCTGGGCACTTGCACCGGCCGATTCGGGTCGATGCGTCCGAGCAGCCGTGATTCAGGTATGGCGCCACTACGCGTCCAGAGCAGGACCTGGCTGCCCATCGGCACTTCAGTTTGGACGAGGGGGCGCATCATCAGATTCCCGTGAGGGTCCAGGGTGGCAGTCCAGCCCGGCGTGCTGCTTGATCCGGGCGCTTGCAGGATGGCGGCGCGCGTAGGCGCGACCTTGACGACTTGTATAGGAGGCGGGGGCGGTTCGCCAGGGAGCATGAAACCCACGATCGCCGCCGAGACAGCGCACAGGCTGATCAGGCGCCAGAGCCACAGTTTGCGCAGCAGGCGGCGGTGCCGTGCTGGGTCATGGCTCCGATCAGGTCCCGTACTCTGTGGGACGACGGCCTCAGCCGGGCTCCCGGTGGTGGTCCCGGCCTCCGTGGCGGCATGCGGCGCCGGCCCCGGTTGAGGCTTTGCTTCGGCAGGGGACGGCTGCGACGGCGGGGCTGCCGGCGGGAGCACCGCTGGACTGACGGACTGGCGGCGCAGCAATTGAGGTTGCGGCGGCGGCTGCATGGCGGGAGGCGGACCAATGCCCAGCGTGCGCTGCAGGCGCTCGCGCACTGACGGGCTCGGCTGGACCCGCGGCAAAGCATCCACCAGAGCAAGCATTCTTTCTTCCCAGGCCAGTGCCTCGGCGAGCGCGCCATCGTCGCGGCCGAGGAGCATGTGTACCTGCGCATGTTCCTCGGGTTTAAGCAGACCGCATACATATTCAGCCAGCTGCACGGACATATCACTGCCTGCTGTCGAAGACCACTGCTGCCTCATGCTGCGGTTTCCTTCAGACCTTTGCGGGTCGCTTGCCGTAGCGCCGCACTGTTGCGGCCCAGCCAGCCCGATAGGCGTTCGTAGTCGGCGCCATGCAGATAGGCATGCGCCACTGCGTCGTAGGCGACGGGGTCGGCGCTTGCCGCGAGCGCCGAAATGCGCCCGCGTA
>JAEWFK010000137.1 GCA_023388835.1 Pseudomonadota bacterium
GCGGCGGCGCACGAAGCGTTCGACATATTCGTTCGCGGGGTGCTCGCGGATATCCTGTGGCGCGCCGACCTGTTCGACCTTGCCATCGCGCAGGATGACGATATGGGTGCCCAGGCGCAGCGCTTCATCAATGTCGTGGGTGATGAACACGATGGTCTTCTGCAGGCGCTGCTGCAGGCTGAGCAGCTGATCCTGCAGGTCGTAACGAATGAGAGGGTCCAGGGCAGAGAATGCTTCGTCCATGAGCAAGATATCGGCATCGGTCGCGAGCGCGCGCGCCAGGCCGACGCGCTGACGCATGCCGCCGGACAGTTCATCAGGATAGCTGCGCCCGTATTCAGCCAAGCCGACACGTTCCAGCCAGGCCCCAGCGACATCGCGCGCCTTGGCGCGCTTTTCCCCGCGGACGGTCAGGCCAAACGCGACATTATCGAGCACCGTGACATGGGGAAGCAGACCGAAACTCTGGAACACCATGCTGATGCGATGGCGCCGAAGTTGGCGAAGCTGCGGCATGCTCAGGGTCAGGATGTCTTCGCCATCGATCAGAATCTGCCCGGCCGATGGGTCGATCAGGCGGTTCAAGTGGCGCACCAATGTTGATTTGCCGGAACCCGACAAGCCCATGATGCATGTGATGCGGCTCGACGGGATGTCGACATCTACGCCGGCCAGGCCGACGTTCGCACCTGTCGCCGCCTGTACGGCAAGCTTGTCCGCCCCTTCACGCAGCATACGAACGGCATCGGCTTCGCGACGGCCAAACACCTTGAACACATCGCGCACCTGGATCTTGATGCCGGCTTCCGCAGGCAACTTGTCAGCGATGTGTGCCGACGCCCCGGTATCGTCCCGATTCATGGTGCATTCTCCCGATTCCTGGCATGGCGATGACGCCGCGGACGGCCGTACGATTGCGTGATACGGTCAATCACGATCGCCAGTATCACGATAGCGATACCCGCCTGCAGCCCGCGCCCAATATCGAGCGTCTGAATGCCCGCGAGCACGTCTTCGCCAAGGCCGCGCGCCCCGATCATCGACGCCACGACCACCATGGAAAGCGCCATCATCGTTGTCTGGTTGATGCCCGCCATGATGCTGGGCCGGGCCAGCGGCAAGGTCACGCGCGTGAGCATCTGCCAGCGTGTCACGCCGAAGGACTGCGCCGCCTCGCGCGCGGCGGGGTCGACCTGCTGCAAGCCCAGGACGGTCAGCCGAATCAGCGGCGGCACGGCGTAGATCACGGTGGCAAAAAGCGCCGGCACCTTGCCCAGTCCGAACAGCATCAGTACGGGAATCAGGTACACGAAACTGGGCAGTGTCTGCATGATGTCCATCACCGGCACCAGGATACGCCGCAGGCCGCGACTGCCGGCCGCGAGAATACCGACGGGGATGCCGATAAGAATGGACAGCAAAGTGGAAACCAAGACCAGCGCGAAGGTCTGAATCAGTTTGTCCCACAGCCCCACCACGCCGATGAGGTAGAGCCCCAACACGTATAACACCGTGGCGACAGGCTTGCGGGTAGCATGCCAGGACAACGCCGCGACCAGCAGGAGCAACAGCCAGGCCGGTGCCGCCATGAAGAAGGATTCCACCGGCAGCAATACCGTGGTCAGCAGAAAGTCGCCGGCTTGGCGAAAGCTTTCCCCCCATGCCTTCACCGCTTTCGCGAGGTGACGGTTTACGAACTCGGCCCCGGACCAATGCGGGAAGATATCGCCGCTGAGCCGCGGCGCCTCCGTACCTAGCGCCGTTTCCAACCGCGAGGCCTGTGCCGCGTTTAGCCAGCGCGCCCACAGTTGCGGATCGCTCTTAAGGAAACGGTCCGCCATGATCTCGCCGGCCACACGGCCTTCAGTCATTTCCAGAATGGCCTGGTTCAGGCGCGCGGGCTCGAAGCTCACGCGCTCCAAAAAGGCGACGACATCCGGATTCGCCTCGGCAAAGGGCGTTGAGACCGCCACGGCCAGTCGCGCGCGAAGGAAGTCGGTTGGGCATGGCGTTCCTTCGCCACTGACAATGGTTTCCCAACACGCTGCGTCGAAGGGCGGGAGCTCGATGCGGTGCAAGCGATACTTCGCCATGAGCCCGGCGGGAGACCAGTAATAGAACAGCAAGGGCTGCCCGCGTTCGTGCGCGGAACTGATCGCGGCATCGAGCGCTGCGCCCGTGCCTGCGCGGAAGTTGGTGTAGTGCTCGTCCAGTCCGTAAAGCGAAAGCAGCCTGGAATTGGTGTTCTCGCAGACCCAGCCGGTGGGGCAGTTGAGAAAGCGGCCTTTGTCGGGGTGTTCAGGATCGCGGAACAATTCTTTATAACGCGGCAGGTCCGACCATGATTCCAATCCCGGGGCCATGGGTTCAATACCCCGCGCGGGGTCGCCTTTGATGACGAATTCGGGCACGTACCAGCCCTGCTCCGCCCCGCCTTCCAGTGTGTCGCCGACCACCCTCACGCGACCGGCCTTGATGGCGTCTTCGATGATGGCCGAGCGCCCGGACCAGATTTCGGAAATGATTTGAAGGTCGTCCTGGGCGAGCGCCGCTTCGGCGGCAGCCGGTGTGCCAGGCACGATCTCGGTGTCGCATCCGAAAGCATCCTGCAGGATGCGGACGAGGACATGTGTAGTGAAGGAAGCGCTTTCCCAGTTCTGGTCTGCGAACCGGACCGGCTGACCGCCGTTGCAGCCGGCTGCCTGACCCGAGGGCGCCGCCGCCTGAGCGGGCGGTGAGGAGAACAGGATGAAGCAGAAGAGTGCGAACAGCAGCGCGGAAAGAAAAGCCCCGAGACGGAACGTTGCAGGTACACGCAGAACTGGCCGTGGCGGCATCGAACGACTCCCCTTTCTCTCGGCAGTGTTCCACCTTAAACGAAAAACGCTCTGCTGGATATAACGGATAAACGACTCGGGGCCAGACCACGTCTTTCACAGAGTGAGAGACGTGGTCTGGCCCCGATAAAGATGCCCGATTAAAGCGATGCCGCTAAAGGGGCGTCTCTTTTATTGCAGTGCGATCTCGACGTCGACACCGGCGGGCAGATCGAGACGCATGAGCGCGTCTACGGTCTTGTCGGTGGGATCGACGATGTCCATGAGCCGCTGGTGAGTGCGCATCTCGAACTGGTCGCGCGACGTCTTGTTGACGTGAGGCGAACGCAGGACGTCGTAGCGGCGAATCCGCGTAGGCAGGGGAACCGGGCCACGCACGACTGCGCCAGTGCGCTTGGCGGTATCCACGATTTCAGCGGCCGACTGATCAATGAGCTTGTAGTCGAACGCTTTCAGGCGGATGCGGATCTTCTGGTTTTTCATGGGAATTCCTAAAGAACGAAAAAACCGGGGCGGGACCCGCCCCGGTCAGAGCAAGCAATATATTACTTGATGATGCTGGCCACCACGCCGGCGCCGACGGTACGGCCGCCTTCGCGGATAGCGAAGCGCAGGCCTTCTTCCATGGCGATCGGAGCGATCAGGGTGACTTCCATCGAGACGTTGTCGCCCGGCAGAACCATTTCCTTGTCGGCCGGCA
>JAEWFK010000172.1 GCA_023388835.1 Pseudomonadota bacterium
GGCCGCCAGGAACGCCCTTCCGATCGACGTGGTCAAGATGGGCATGCGAACGCCGCGGCCCATTCTCAGCGTCATCGTGGCGTCGCTCGAGCACGCTTCCAGATACAGCATGGAGAGGCGATCTCTCGTGGCCAGTGAGACGAGCGCGCCGGTGGCGTCCGCGAGCGCCTGCATGGAGGGGCGCGCAATGTCCGCAACGCGCAAGTTGGACAAGGCGGAGTATCCCAGTGCCAAAACAGAGGGCCCCACGAAATACTGCCGCTCCTTCTTGTCGTGACGCAGATAGCCGAGTTCCACCAAGGTCTTGGTCAGCCGGGAGACCGTCGATTTGGGCAGGCCGGTATACGCGGCGAGCTCTCTGTGTGAGAGCCGGGGTTCGCGGGCGGAAAAACATCTGAGGATCTCGAGCCCACGAGCAAGCGCCGCCACGTTGGGCGACGCAGGATCAGCCTTATGTTCCGTCATGCGGAATAACCCTCGTCTTTTGCTCTTTTAATGGAACGGAATTGCCGATATGCTACACGAAATAGAACTGACCCGACGCATCGGTATTAACCGCCGTTGCGGTTTTCCTGTTCGCGGCGGTTTTGTTCGCGGCACGGTAATGGCGGGAAAAAGAATCAAATCGCGAAGATCAACTGTGCAGTGGTTCCTTTATAAATAACGGAGACGAATGTGAAAAAACAGTTTCTGAAGGCGGGCTTATTGGCTGCGCTTTGTGCATCGGCCTTTTCCTTGCCGGCAGCGGCGCAAGTCAAGGTCGGTGTCATCAACAGCTTGTCGGGTAACTTCGCCGCCTTCGGTGAGCGCTACAACACCGGAATGCAGGTTGCACTGGAAGAAATCAATGCTGCCGGCGGCATTAACGGGCAAAAACTCGAGCTGATCACGCAGGATGATCGCTCTGATGCGCAAAGTGCGCTGGCGGCGCTCGAGTCCTTGAATAAGCAAGGTGTTCCACTGGTTATCGGTTCTTACGCCTCCGGCATTACCGGGCCGGTATCCAAGGTCGCCACCCGTCAGAAGCTTCCGTTCATTGTGCTGGGCAGCGCGGATGATTCGATCACCAAGCCGGGTACGGACTGGGTGTTTCGTGCAAAGCACAATTCCACCATCGTGGCGAATGTCTACTTCGATTACTTCGACAATCTTAGAAAGACGAATCCCGAGCTGAAGAAAATCGCGGTCATGTATGGCAACGGCGCCTGGCCGACTTCCGTCAGTGAAGAGGGCATCCGTCAGGCGGAAAAGCGCGGCTACCAGCTCGTTGGCAAGCAGGCGTACGACCAGGGCACGACCGATTTCCGGCCCATTCTGAACAAGTTCCGTTCCGAAAACCCCGACATTCTCCTGACGAGTTCCTACGCGGATGACGGTATCGCCATCGCCCGTCAGATCAAGGAAGTCGGCCTGAACGCGAAAGTCGTGGCGATCGACACGGCATCTTCCATGATCAGTTTCATTGAACAGGTCGGCGGTCAATCCGAGAACATCGTTTCTGCCGTCAGCTGGAGCCCTGACGTCAAGTACGAGGGCACGCCCGAGCTTTATCAGCGCTTGAAGGAGAAGGCGAAGGAAGAGCCGTCGTTCTATGAGGCCGAGGGATACCTGGCATTGTCAGTGGCCGCAGACGCGCTGCGCCGGGCCGAATCCGCAGACCGTGAAAAGGTCCGCGACGCGCTCGCAAAGACGGATCTGAAGACGCCGGTGACTGATGTCACGTTCGAAAACTATGATGGCTTCAAGGGCCAGAACCCCATCAAGAGCGTGATCATTCAGATCCAGGACGGCAAGCACGTGACCGTCTACCCAGAGAACCTCGCATCGCAGAAGGCGAAGTTCTCCAACTGATTCAAACCATAAAGGATGCTTCCGCATGCCGGCGCCCGCCGGTATGCGGTGCTTCCTTGCTGCACGCTTTCGCTTCATAAAATCTGCTGGTTCTTCCAGATCGGCCAAAGGCCTTCCATGATCGACTACATTTCTTTCTTTCAGAATCTCTCGAACGGGATTCTGATAGGGGCGGTCTACGCATTGATAGGCGTAGGCCTGACCCTTGTTTTCGGCGTGATGCGAACGATCAACTTCGCTCATGGCGACTTTGTTGTCCTCGGCATGTACTTCGCCGTGGTACTGAACGGCGCATTCGGTTGGGATCCTTATTTGAGTCTGGTCTTTGCCATTCCATTGGGATTCATCGTGGGCGCCCTGATCCAGAAGGTCGTGTTGACCCGTGTGATCGATGCCAAGCCCGAGACCATGATGCTGGCCACGCTGGGCGTCTCGCTTGTGATCTCCAATCTTCTGTTGCTGACCTTTGGCGGTGAGCCGAAGTCGATCAACGTTTCGTATGCGTCCAGCACGCTGGCACTGGGCGAAATCAGAATTTCTCTGGTTCTGCTGTTTGCCGGGATTGCGACGCTTGCCGTCATTGTTGCGCTCTATCTCTTGCTGAATAAAACGGAAGTGGGAAGGGCAATCAAGGCCACGGCCGAGAACCGCCTGGGGGCGGAATTAGTTGGCATTAATACGAAGAGAATTCAAGCCATCGTCTTTGGGTTGGGAATGGCCCTGGCCGTCACCGCCGGGGTCTCTCTGATTCCCTTGCTTTTTGCGTCTCCCGTGACCACTGGGGCACTGTTCACGCTCAAGGCATTTGTTGTCACTGTATTGGGCGGGCTGGGCAATATCGGCGCGGCAATCATCGGGGGCGTGCTTCTTGGAGTGGTCGAAGTCCTGGGCGCCTCGTATCTGGATTCAGCGTACCGCGATGCATATGGGCTTTTGGTGTTCGTCGTCGTGCTGTTGGTCAAACCCGAAGGTCTGTTTGGTAAATCGGTGAAAAGAGTATGAGCAAGAATCTACTGCTGCTTTTGGGCCTGCTTGTTGCAGGCGCGCTTTATCCGATTACGTCGTCCGCCTATATTACGGTCGGGATTTCGGTCCTGCTTTTTACCGGGTGGGCGACTTCCTGGAACCTGCTGGGCGGGTGGGCGGGCCAGTTGAGCCTGGGGCATGCCAGCTTTGTGGGCCTGGGTGCCTATTTCGTGGCGATCGGTTCATCGCAGTTTGGTCTGGCCCCATGGTGGTCGTTGCTGCTGGCCATGGCAGTCGCCGTGGTCATGGCCTATATATGGGGCAAGCTGACATTCGGTTTGCGCGGCCCCTATTTCAGTCTCTCAACCATTGCCATTGCCGAGATCCTGAGACTGATCGCGATCAACGAAGGCTGGCTGACCGGTGGCGCGTCAGGCGTATTCATCGACACCCTGCCTGAGCCATTCGGCGTGGACCTGTTCGACAAGACGACCCAGTACTATCTCGCTCTGTTCTACGCGGCGATCACCATTGCGGTCACGATATTCATTTCCACGCGCCGATTCGGCTATCAACTCAAGGCCGTCAGGGACAACGAAGAAGCGGCTATGGCGGCGGGCATCAACCCCACCGTCATCAAGATGAAGGCCTTTGTGCTGTCTGGAATGCTCACTGCACTCGGCGGCGGAATTTACGGGATTTTCCTGTCTTTCATTGAACCGCACATCATATTCAACCTGCTGTTTTCCATACAGATCGCCCTCACCGTGATCATTGGAGGACGCGGAACAATATGGGGCCCGGCTGTCGGAGCCGCCTTGCTGGTGATTTCCGGAGAAGTCTTCAGAACCACTTTCGCACAAGCCAATATGCTGCTTTACGGCGTGTTGATATTGGTCGTGATTCTCGTGATGCCTCGCGGTATTGTCGGCGAGTATGTGCATAAACTCATAAGGAAGAAGTATGCAAACCGTACTCAGGGCTGAGGGCATAAAGGTTCAGTACGGTGGCTTGGTCGCCGTGAATAATGTCTCGCTCTCGCTCGCCAAGGGACAAGTCCTGGGATTGATCGGGCCTAATGGCGCCGGCAAATCCACCTTGTTCAATGCAATCACGGGATTTGCGCCCATCGGATCCGGAACGATCACGTTTCTGGACCAGGATGTGACCCGGCTGCCCCCCTATGCCCGGACCAAGGTCGGGATGGGGCGCACCTTCCAGACGGAGCGGCCCTACGAAGACCTGACGGTGCTCGAGAATGTTCTGGTGGCCGCGTTCCTGAAGAATCCCAAACGCAAGGACGCCGAAAAGGTTGCCTTATCCGCGCTCGATAAAGTCGGCCTGCTCGATCGTGCGAATCAATTGTCGTCCGATCTGAACCTGGCGCGGCTGCGGCGGCTGGAATTGGCGAAAGCCCTGGCGCTGGAGCCGGAAGTCCTGTTTCTGGATGAGATCATGGCGGGGCTGAACCCGCCGGCGCTGAAGGAGATGATCGAGTTCCTGCGGACCTTGACGGCGACGGGGATATCGATCGTCATGGTGGAGCATATTATGGAGGCGATCATTCAGCTCGCCGACCACGTTATTGTCCTGGCAAGCGGAAACATGATAGCGGAAGGGTCCGCCACCGATGTGATCAATGATGAAAAAGTCATTGAAGCCTATCTGGGGACGGACTGATGCATATGAATAATACTGATGAAGTCGTATTGAAGGTCGAAGGCGCCGATCTGGGGTATGGCACGCTACAGGTGGTCTTTGGCGTTACGCTGGAAGTCCGAAAGAAGGAACTGGTCGGCCTGGTCGGCGGCAACGGCAGCGGAAAATCGACCATATTGCGCGCGGTCTCGGGCATGATCTCGCCCTGGAAGGGAAGCATTCTCTTCAAGGGGGAAAACATCTCGGGGCTCGAACCGCATCAGATGGCTGAAAGAGGCCTGGCGCATGTACCGATGGGGCGCCAGCTTTTTCCCAACCTGAGCGTCAAAGATAATATCCTTCTGGGGGGATATCTTCCCCGCCTGCGGGCAAGCCGCGAACGCAACCTGGAACGGGTGTTTTCGCTCTTTCCTGACATCAAGAAGTTCGCCAATACTGAAGCGGGCGCCTTGTCGGGCGGCCAGCAGCAGATGGTGGCCATCGGCCGCGCCTTGATGCTCGAACCTGATCTATTGATTATGGACGAGCCCAGCCTCGGCTTGTCGCCGCTCTATGTGAAGCAGGTCATGCAGGCGATTCGCCAGGTCGCCGATCTCGGGTTTCCCGTATTGCTGGTGGAGCAGAACATCAAGCAAGTGCTTCAGTTCAGCCATAGAACCTATGTCCTGGAGAACGGCAAGCTGGTTCTGGAAGGACCCTCGCCGGAACTGGAAGGCCATCCCTTGATACGCAAGGCATATCTGGGTCTGTAGATCGCTCGTCATTTGAATCGATTCGATCTCTTTTTGGAGAAGTATTTAATGAACGACTTGCCGTTGGACCCGTTCGCAGAGAGCGGCCTCGAAGGATTTGCCAAAGACTTCCGCTCAGGGAAAGTGACCTCTGAAGAAGTCACCCGCATCTATCTGGAGCGTATCCGGAAGCTGGATTCGAAGCTGGGCGCGTACGAGTCGGTGGCCGAAGAAAGCGCGCTGGCGACCGCCAAAGCGATGGACATCCTGATTCAGTCGGGCACTGATCTGGGGCCGCTGATGGGTGTCCCAGTCGCGATCAAAGACATATTCGTGATCTCGGGCATGCCGGGGCCTAAAGTGGGTTCGAATATCGAGCTTCCGGACATTATCGGGTCTGAAGAGGCCACTTTCATTCAAGCCCTGCGAAAGGCCGGTTGTGTCTTCCTGGGGCAGACCAAGGCGGTGGAACTTTGCCTGGGCATCACGGGCCATTCATCCCCCAGAGGCACCCCGTGGAATCCCTCCGACATGGAGAATCACCGTGCGCCCGGGGGGTCCAGCTCGGGCTCCGGCGTGGCCATGGCCGCTGGACTCTGCGCGCTCGCCATTGGCTCGGACTCCGGCGGTTCGGTTCGAGTTCCCGCGGCGTTCAATGGCATCTTCGGCTTGAAGACGACGGCCGGGCTCTGGCCGACCGACGGAGCGTTCCCGCTCGACCCCCGCGTTGATTCGATCGGCTTGCTGACAAATTCCGCCAAGGACGCCTTGCTGGCGTTCGATACCATTTCATCGATTTTATTTGGATGCCAGTACGAGTCGCGTCCTTCCGGTGCGCGTCTGGATCGCCTATGCCTGGGTGTGCCGGAGAATCACTTCGGCGATAATTTGAATCCGAAAATCGGCGAAGCGTTTCAGGCGGCAAACAAGCACTTGAAGGAAAAAGGATGCTTGCTTGAGACCTTGACTGTGCCGGAAGCGCCTGAGCGCGCTGGCTACTTCCCGGTTTCCATGCCTTCGGCGCTGTTGTCCATATTGGGCACGGAGAACTTTCTTGCCCAGAAGGGCGTGATGGACCCCGTCATTGCCAAACGTGTAGAGTCCGGCCTCGAGATCAAGGCTTACGAGTTTCTTGCTCTGGAGGATAAGCGCACGGCCAGCAGAAAGAAGGTCGCCGAAAGATTCATTGGCTTCGACGCCTGGGTCAGCCCGACGACGGCAGATTTTCCGCCTCTGGTAAGCGACCTCGAAGACCCTGAGAAAGGCATGAAGCTGGCATTGGGCATGACTCAGAACACCCAACCATCCAATTACCTCGGACTATGCGCGGTGTCCTTGCCGCTGCCGGTCGAGGGCCTGCCCATCGGGTATCAGCTGATGGGCGCTCCCGATACCGATAGAAAACTCCTTGAGATGGCAGTCGCCATCGAAGCATCGCTTCCCCAGCGCATGTAATGAATATCGGGGCCGGACGACGATTTTCGCGAGAGAATGGGGCGATGCGCACACAGAACCCCTTCCCGCCGCGAGCCCGTGGCCGCTCGCCGAGCGGCCGGCCCCGCCTCTTGATGCTGAACAAACCGTTCGACGTCCTGACACAGTTCAGCGACGACCGAGGCCGGGCCACCCTCAAAGATTTTGTCGATGTCCCCGGCGTGTATCCCGCCGGGCGCCTGGACCGGGACAGCGAAGGCCTGCTGCTGCTCACTAATGACGGTTCCCTTCAGGCGCGTATTGCGGACCCGCGGCACAAAATGGTCAAGACCTATTGGGCACAGGTCGAGGGTGAGCCCGAACCCCATCTGTTGGAACGCTTGCGTGAAGGCATATTGCTGAACGACGGTCCGACATTGCCGGCGCAGGTGCAAGTGATGGAAGCGCCGGAGATCTGGCCACGCATGCCGCCCGTGCGATTCCGAAAAACGATTCCCACGAGCTGGCTGGAGCTGACCATACAGGAAGGCCGCAACCGGCAAGTACGGCGCATGACCGCGGCCGTGGGCCTCCCCACGTTACGCCTGGTCCGGGTCCGGATAGGACCCTGGACGCTGGACGGGTTGAAGCCGGGGGAGTGGCGGGAGCTGGATGTGGCGGATATTGCGCGGTGAGCGTAAATCGGGGTGAGCGAACCGACTCCGATTTTTCCTGATAAGGTGGCAGGTGCCGCCTACGCGCGGCGTTTCCCGAACCTTTCCAATCTCATGGGGACCTCATGTCCGAAACGATTTCCGCACGTGTGGCCGAACTGGGCCACGTTCTTCCCAACCCTTCCACTCCCGCCGCGAACTATGTTCCTTGGGTTCGCAGCGGCAACCTCGTCCATGTGTCTGGACAGGTGCCTTTGCGGGACGGGAAAGCCGCCTATATTGGCAAGCTGGGGGACGATGTCGACGTGGAAACCGGACAGCAGGCAGCACAGCTGTGTGCGTTGAACATCCTGGCCCATCTCGCCGCCGCAGTGGAAGACGATCTGTCTCGTGTGGTGCGCTGTGTCCGTTTGGGCGGCTTCGTCAATGCGGTTCCGGGTTTCACTCAGCAGCCGCAAGTCGTCAACGGCGCATCCGATCTGATGGTGCAAGTGCTGGGTGACAAGGGCAAGCACGCGCGTGCTGCGGTTGGCGTAGGGTCGCTGCCGCGGGGCGTCGCCGTAGAAGTGGACGCAATCTTCGAGGTGCTTTGAAAGAATAATGGAGTCGGGATCATGCACAGGGGTCCGATCCCGATTATTCGATCCATGCCTTTGGATCGTAGCGGTATATCGACATCCGAAATTTCATTCTGCCACCCTGGCATTAGCCGTGGTCGCCTGGGCGAGTGCCGACAAAGAATATTCGACAGTGCCTGCCGAATGTTAGACAGCGAACCATAGTCGCCCGGCTACCGCCACTTTTTGGGAGTCAGTACCAGGTACTTAGACTTCCCGGTTGAACCGATCACCAATCTGGATCGCATGGCTCATACCGGCCAGATCATGGATATCGGAGAACGGTACATGCACCTCGGGATCGAATCGCGCACCGTTCCACTCCCTGATCTTGGCCAGAGCCTTACGCATGCCGTGTACCGCCCCTAGGAGCGGAGATAGCGGCACGCTGACTCGCGCCACACCCATTTTTTCTATTTCGTCGAAGGTGATGTCCTGCAATCCCTTGCCCACTTCGTCTTCGATGAGGTTGATAGCAAGCAGGCCATCGATATTGGCGGCGAGGTACGCAATTTCATCCCGTGTACGCACGCCTTCAACAAAGAACATGGTGGCGCCGGCCTTCAGCCACGCATTGCCGCGAGCTGCAACATCCTCCAGCCCATTGAGACTGAGTGCATCTGTGCGAGCATTGATCACGAAGTCCGGATCACGGCGTGCATCCACTGCCGCTTGAATTTTCCCTGTCATTTCTCCGATCGACACTACTTCTTTGCCATGTAGTCGGCCGCATCGCTTCGGCAGCACTTGATCCTCCAGATTGATACCTGCTGCTCCCGCCAACTCAAACTCGCGCACTGTGTACCAGGTGTTGACGGCGTTGCCGTAGCCGGTATCAGCGTCACCCATCACGGGAATGGTCACAGACCGAATGATGGCTTGTGTGCGCTCTACAACTTCGCGCATCGAAAAGATACTCACGTCCGGGTAGCCGCTTGCGGCGGCCAACCCCATGCCGCTGACCTGGATGGCCTCAAAGCCTGCTTCTTCGGAGAGCCGCGCCGAGATGGCGTCATACGCCCCACCCATCACGAGCAGTTTGGGGGACTTAAGAAGTTCAAGCAGTCGGGTGGTCTGTCTCATGGTTATCCTCAGTTTTGGCAACGTTTGCTACCGATTTCATTACGTCACACTGTACTATATATAAACTCTACTGCAAACGTTTGCAGAAACGTTCAGGTTTTCATCCACTATGAGGAAGCTCCACAATGAGCATTCAGATATCTTCACGCAGATGGGCTCTTGGCTTGATGGCAGGACTGTTGTGCGCCTCGGCTGCCGTCGCACAGTATCCCGACCGTCCAATTCACTTCATCGTGCCGTATCCGCCAGGGGGCGCCACCGATAACCTGTCCCGCACCTTGATGCCGTACATCGCCAAGAATCTCGGAGATGACGTCACGATCGTGGTCAATAATCAGCCAGGTGCGGCCGGCTCCATAGGCACCCGCGCGCTCGCGAATGCAAAGCCGGACGGTTACACCTTCGGCTTGGTGACGATGCCGCCCGTTTTGAGCGTACCGATTGAGCGAGACACCGGCTGGACCTGGAAGAGTTTTGATCTCCTGGCTAACGTAGTCGATGATCCGGTCAGTTTTGCCGTATCAAAAGAGAGCGGCATCAAATCGCTGCAAGACCTCATTGAACTGGGTAAGCGCAAGCCGGGAGGCATCTCGGTTGGCACTACTGGTGTGGGGTCAGATGACCATTTCCTTGCAATGGTGTTCCAGCGCCAGACAGGCACACCCATCATGCATGTGCCTTTTAAGGGTTCAGCAGATATCATCACGGCGCTTCGAGGTGGCGTAATCGATGTGGCCGCCATCAACATCAGCGAAACGGTCAGCCTTCTAAAAGGGGGCACGCCGATCATTGCGTTGGCCCAAGGCGCGTCCACCCGAGGCGACATGGCGCCGGATGTGCCAACCTTTAAGGAGTTGGGCGTCGATATGGAACTGAGCGCCATGCGCGGCATGGCAGCGCCCAAGGGATTGCCCGCAGAGGTCAGCGAAAGGCTCGTGGGAGCAATTCAGAAAGCGGCTGCCGACCCGGAGTTCCTTGAGAAAGCGCGCAACCAGCTTCTGCAGCCGATTAACTACAATTCCCCGGATGAATTTGGCCGTCGACTACAGGCGCTGGAAGGTGACTTTGAGCAAATCTGGAAGGAAACACCTTGGGTCGACAAATAAGCCGAAACGACCCTCCGGGCGGGTGACATCCTGCCCGGATCTTTTTTTGAATGGAGTTACCGCACACTATGGTTGCCAGGCGCACGCTTAAGGATGTGGCTCAGGAGGCTGGAGTCAGCGCCTCTACCGTTTCCCGTGTGATTCACGGTTTGCCGGTTAAAAAGACCACCCGTCAACGGGTTGAGTCGGTCATTATGGCTTCTGGCTACTCTCCCAATCTGGCTGCTCGTTCGCTGAAGACGCGCTCCACGCAGACCATTGTGTGTGCGATCCGTGGGCTTTTGAGTCCTGCCATGTCGCCATTTCTACGCGGTGTGGAGCAGACCGTGCGCGAGGCGGGCTATCGCCTAGTGTTGATGGGAGTGGAGGAAGATGCGCTGAGTCAACGCGAAACGCTCACGCGGCTATCGGGAGACGGGTTTGATGGCCTTATCTTTAGCGGCGCCCCCGATCATACTGAAGAGATCAACCAAGTCATTTCACGGCTCTCCCTTCCGGCAGTCGTGGTTGACCGAGAACCCACTCACGCGATCGACACCATCAGCATCGCGCACGAGACCGGTATGCGCATGGCGATCGGTCACCTTCATGCGCTGGGCCATAAGCGGATCGCTCTCATTACTGGTTCGAACAAGATTCGACCGGGTGCTGCCCGCATTCAAGGATTTCGCGATGCGGTGCAAACGTATTTCGGCCAGACATCAGAGGCAGTGGTGTTTGACGGCTGCAACGAGCCCGAAGCCGCCTTTATCGTGGCATCAGGGCTGTTAGCTGGAGTCGATCGGCCCACGGCGCTCATTTCCGGCGGTATGACGCTATTGCCGGGAGTGTTGCAAGCCATCCAGGCGCAAGGTCTGGACATTGGCAAAGATATATCCGTCATTGCGGGTTGCGATTCGGACCTGGCCGCTCTTACCTCGCCTTCCATTACCGCTATCCGATGGGATCTCGTCAAATGGGGAGCTTTCTCAGCTCAAATGCTTTTAGAGCAAATTCATGAGCCCGGCCCGCGTCCCGCCCAGCACGTCATGTTGCCGGTGGACCTGGTGTGCCGTCAGTCTTGCGCCGCCTTGCATACGTAAGCGCAGGGCGGCGAAGCATTTTCCCGATTCCTTTACAGCGAGACCGGTGTGACGGCTTTGCCGGTAGTGAAGAAGGACACCAGGTTCCGGATCGCGAGGTCGGCCATCTGTCGGCGGGTCTCATCCGTGGCGCTGCCGATATGGGGAGTGAGCACGACGTTGGAGAGGCTGCGCAGCGGGCTCTCTCCCAGCGGTTCGGTTTCGAAGACGTCGAGCGCGGCGCCTGCGATGGTGCCGTCGGCGAGAGCCCGGCACAGGTCGGCTTCATTGATCACCGAGCCGCGCGCGATGTTGACGATGACGCCGCTGGACCCGAGCGCCTTCAATACGGCGGCATCAATCAGGTGATGGGTGTCCGCGCCACCCGGGCATGAAACGATCAGCACATCGGAATGGTTCGCCAAGGCCGTGATGGAATTGAAATGCCGCCACGGCACCGGCTGGCTGCGCCGCCCGAAGTAGCTTATCTCTACATCGAATGCCTCCAGGCGCCTGACGATTTCCTTGCCGATACGCCCCAGGCCGGCAATGCCGACTTTCTTGCCGGCCAGGTTCACTCCCAGCGGAAAGGAGGCCGCTTCCCATGCACCGCTGCGCACGAACTCGTCGGCCGCCGGTATGCGGCGAAGCAGTGCGAGAAGCAGGCCTATGGTCGTCTCCGCCACCGCCTTGTTCAGGACGTCGGGCGTGTTCGTGACGACAATACCTTTCTGTGCCGCATGGGCGACGGGTATGCCGTCGTAGCCCACCCCATTGGTGCTGATGATGCGCAGCTGAGGCAGGCGGTCGATGAGCTCGGCTGGCACCCTGCAGTTTGATCGCGTGATGATGCCGACGATCGAGGCCGCCTTGGAAGGGTCGCTCGCCAGCGCCTCTTCGTCCACGAGATTGAACAGGGACTGCAGTTGCGCCTGTAGGGCGGCAGGGAAGGGGCCGACTTGAAGCACGGGGGGAAAGTCGGGGCGGCCCAGCGCCTGCCTGTCTGCATGGTCGGATTGGGGGCCGGACACCCCGGAAGAATGATTCGTCGTCATGATGATAGGTATAAGCGTTGTAGGCCCGCGGAAGACGGGCCCTGCGGCGAAGTTCCGGCGCGCGCATTACCCCGCGCCGCGGGGTATACCTTATCACTTAGTTCGCGTTTGCTCCCGTGGACTTGACGATCTTCTCCCACTGGGCATAGTCATATTCCTGGCGCTTTGCAAGCTCATCAGGGCCGTCCGCGCCAGGGCGTACGCCAAGCGTCTTGAAGCGGTCTTGCAGGTCCGGATCGGCCAGGGCCTTGTCAATCGCCTGATAGACGACGTCAATACGGTCACGCGGCGTGCCCTTGGGCGCGTACACGGCGACCCACATGTCGGTGTCGAAGAAATCGGGATACGTTTCCTTGATGGTCGGCACGTCGGGCAGAGCGGTGAGTCTCTCGGAACTGCCGGCCACCAGTGGACGAAGCTTCCCGCTCTTGATGTATTCGATGGCCGAGTTCACCGTTGTGAAGATCATCGGCACTTCGCCGGACATGACGTCCGTGAGAGCGGCCGAGATCGCCTTATAGGGGATGTGTTCGAGCTTCGTGCCGACGCGCTGCGCCACCATTTCCGCCATGAGGTGGTTGATCGTGCCATTGCCGCCGGAGCTGTAATAGTACTTGCCGGGGTTCTTCTTGATTTCCTCAACGAACTCGCCGAAGGTGTGTGCGGGGAACGAGGGGTGCACCACCAGAACGTGCGGCACAAAGCCGACTGTCGCCACGGGCTCATAATCGTTGATGGGGTCGAAGTTCACGTTCTTGTAGACCCACGGTGCGATCAGCTGATTGCTGTTTGCCGTCAGAAAAAGGCTGTAGCCGTCATTGGCCTCGCGCTTCATCATCTGGTTTCCGATCACGCCGCCCGCGCCCGGCTTGTTGTTGATCACGATCGGCTGGCCGAGAATCGGGGCAATTTTTTCCGCCACGATACGGGCGACGATGTCGGTGCCGCCGCCCGCGGCCGTGGGCGTCGTGACGGTGATGGGGCGGGAAGGATAGGTGTCCGCCTGAGCGTTCATGGCGAACATGGGCGTGGACAGAAGCGCGGCGCAAAGCAGCGCCTTGATGTTGCTCTTCAAGGTAATACCCCTTTTAATCATGGTCGTTATCAGAGAGTGGTCGAGTGTCTTTGCCGCCGCACACCCGGTAGATCGCTTCAGCGGCTTCAAAAGCATCGAAATCGCGCTGCCATGGCGTGATGATCTGAAAGCCCAGCGGCAGGCCCGCGCCGGTATGGCCAATCGGAACGTGCAGGCATGGCCATCCCAGAAATGTCCATGCGCGGCAATAGGCGGAAGAGCCGCTGTTCTCCAGCCCCACGCCGGCCGCGGTGGGTGCGCTGGGCGACAGGATGATGTCGGCGCCTTCCGTGAAGGCTTCCCAGGACAGGCGTTCACGCGCCTGAAAGGCGAGCGCCTCCGTATAGTCCGAGCGTGAAATGGAGCGCCCGGTCTGCAAGAGCTGTTGCACCGGCGCGCTCACGGCGGGATGCCGCAATACGATGGGCCGCAGACTCCTGCTCAGTTCATAGTGCATGACGATCTTATGGGCGGCCAGCAGGCGGTCCAGCCGGCTGCTGTGCTGCGGCCTTTGCCGCAACAGCACGGCGCCGCGAGCACCCAGAGCTTCGCATGCGCGGCCGAGATTGTCCGCGACCTCGGCTTCGGGCAGTTCTTCGCCCGGCGCGCTGATATGAAGCACTCTGAGGCCTTCGACCGAACGCGGTTTGACAGTCGGGAATCGGGGTTCGTTGTCCAGCAACACACAGGCGACCCGGTGAGCGGTGTTCAGGTCCGCGGCATGCCAGCCGATGGTGTCCAGCGATTCGCAGCCGGGCCCCAGCCCGCTGCGCGCGACGGCTCCAAACGATGGTTTGAAGCCCACCGTACCGCAGTAGGCGGCAGGGCGGATGATGGAGCCACCGGTCTGCGTGCTCAACGCAAAAGGCACCATCTGCGCTGCAACGGCCGCTGCCGAACCGCTCGAGGAGCCTCCCGGCGTGTGCCCCGGAGCCACGGGGTTGCGCGTCAACGGGGGGCGCCGATAGGCAAATTCCGCCGTGTGGGTCTTGCCCAGCGGTACGGCGCCCGCCTCGCGCAGCAGAGCGACGCAGCCGGCATCGCGGGCGGCCGGTGTGTCGTCGACATGGTCCGAGCCGCAGCGCGTCGGCATGCCAAGCACATCCAGCACGTCCTTCACCCCGAAAGGCATGCCCTCAAGCGCACGCGGAGCTGCAGGGGCGGGCGCGCCGGGTTCGACACTGTTAGGAAGATGCGCCCATGCGTGCAGGGTCGAGTCTTCGCTCGAGACCTGCGCGAGACGGTCGTGCAGCGAAGGAGGCTGCAGGCTTGAGCAAGGGGATTCACCGGACATCGGCGAGAGGTAGATGGAGCGAGTCATGAACGAGTTCGGTTAATCATTGCCCTCATTCTAGGAAGATGATTATTATTTGACCAATACTTAATTCCTTATCGATTATGCTGGATAGTAAATTAATCGAGCTCGATAGCCGCCTTCTTGCCGCGTTCCGTGCGGTCGCGGAAGAGTTGCATTTTGGGCGTGCCGCTTCTCGGCTCTTCATCAGCCAGCCTCCTCTGAGCCTGCAGATCAAGCGGCTGGAAGAAGTGGTCGGGGCCCAGCTCTTCGCCCGGACCACCCGCAGCGTTGCCCTCACGCCGGCGGGCCGCGTTTTTCATGCGAATCTGGAGGGGCTGCTGAACGCCATGGATCGCATGATCAAAGAGACTCAGCGCGCGGCGGAAGGCCAGGCAGGGACACTGAGCGTGGGCTTGACGCCCGCCGCGTGTACCTCTCCTGTGGTCGAGCTTCTGCATGACTATCGGACCGCGCATCCCGACGTATCATTGGAATTGTCCGAAGTCGGCTCTCTTGAGACCGCCGCCGCGCTGCGGCGCGGCGCCATCGACATCGGCGTCATGCGCCCTGGCCCGCCGGAAGCCGACATCACCAGAGTCGGCATGCTGGAGGAAGAAATCTGCTTGGCCGTCCGGCGCGACCACCCACTGGGAAAACTGAAGCAGGTGGCCGCCCGCGATCTCGCTGATGTACCGTTGATCGACTACAGCCCGGTCGATGCGCCGTACCTCAATAGGCGGGTGCGTGATACCTACGCACATTACGGCATCGTTCCCCATTTCGTACAGCAAAGCCGCATGCCGACCGTCTTGACGCTGGTCGAAGCCGGCAGCGGCCTTGCGTTGGTCCCGCGTTCGGCCATCCGGTCTGCGAACCTGGTCGGCA
>JAEWFK010000174.1 GCA_023388835.1 Pseudomonadota bacterium
CTTTCTGCAGGCGCGGGCCGATGGCATTGGCCACCTGGGTGAACTGCGCTTCGCCCAGCGCCGCGAACTCCGGGGTGCCCTGGCCCACGAAAGCCTGGTAGTTACCTTGGCCCATGGCATCCAGCAATCGGTGCACGATGGGCTGATCGGCTTCGCCACCCGGGCTTGCCGTGGCGGCCTGGGCAAAAGGTGCCATCGCAAACGCGGTCAGAAGCAGCAGGCAGGCGAATAGGCGTAGGAAAAGGGCGTGTTGATGCCGGCCGGGGCGGACGGCGACGCGGGGTTCGGTCATAAGGGACTCCATTGGGTCGTGTTTCGTACTGCCGCTCAGCAGCGGCTGCAGCAGCCACAGCAAGCATCGTACCGAAACATGGCCGGTCAGGGCCATGAAAAAGGCCCTGCTTTTCACAAGTCTGGTGACTTGGAGCAGGGCCTTTCTGTATGGACAGCCGGTGGAAAAAGGCGCCGGCGGACCGCACAGCGCGCGTGTTGCGCGTGACTTACTGAGCCGTGATGTTCGCCGACTTCACTACCTTGCCCCAGCGGTCCAGTTCTTCCTGGGTGTAGGCGCGCAACGCGTCCGGGCCCTTGAAGTCCGCTTCCGCGCCCAGGCTCGACGCCTTCTCGCGATAGGCGTCGGTCTTCATGATTTTCTCGATCTCTCCAGCCAATTTCTCCACGGCGGGCTTGGGCGTGTCCTTGGGAGCATACATGGCGAACCACGATGAAATCACCAGGTCAGGGAAGCCCGCTTCTGCGACGGTGGGAACGTCGGGCAGGGACTCCAGGCGTTTGTCGCCCGTGACCGCCAGTGCTCGCAGCTTGCCGGCCTGGATATGGGGCAGCAAGGGAGGCGGTGTGGTGATGGTCATGTCCACGCTGCCGCCCAGCAGGTCGGTGAGCGCCGGGCCGGTACCCTTGTAGGGAATGTGCACGGTGTCGATCTCCGCCATCTGGTTCAGAAGCTCCGTCGCCATATGCTGCAGGGAGCCGTTGCCCGAGGATGCATAGTTGAGCTTGCCCGGATTCGCCTTGGCGTAGGACACGAGTTCCTTCAGGCTGTTGATCGGCAGGCCGGGCCGCACGACGATGACCTGGGGTGCGGAGAGCACGTTGGCCACCGGGTAGAAATCATTGACCGGGTCGAAATCGACGTTGGATTGAACGTGAGGAGTAATGACCTGATAGCCCGAATACTGCAGCAGCAGCGTATAGCCGTCGGCGCTGGAACGCAGCACGGACTGCGCGGCAATCGTGCCGGCCGCGCCCGGCTTGTTGTCGACGACCACGGTCTGATTCAGGGCTTTGCCCAATGGCTCGGCGATCATGCGCGCCGCAATGTCCGTGGTCCCGCCCGGCGCGGCGGAGACGATCAGGCTAATAGGGCGGTTGGGGTAGTCGGAAGCCAGGGCGGGGCCCATGGCGGCGTACAGCATGCCTGCGCCGGCAAGCATGAGCGCGCTGCGACGCATTGCGCTGAAACGTTGGGTAGACATTTTGTATCTCCTGATTATTGTAGTCGTCGGCGCCGTGTCAGGCCGACGGAAAGCGCTCCGCCAGCCAGGCTGGAGCGGGGTGGGTGTGCAGGCGGTGGCCCGCTGCGAGCAAGGGAAGATTGAAATCGCGCTGAACCAGTTGAGGCAGCCCGCGGACCACGTCCAGCAGCGCTTGAAGATCGACCGACGTCTCCACGCCCATGCATTGGAACATGTGCACCAACTCTTCGGTACTGACGTTTCCGCTGGCGCCCGGTGCAAAAGGACAGCCGCCCAGTCCGCCTGCCGCCGCATCAAAGCGGGTGACGCCGGTTTGCCAGGCGGCAACCGCATTGGCCAAAGCCATGCCCCGGGTGTTGTGCAGGTGGATGGTGAGGGGGGTGTCCGGCACGGCGGCCTGTACCCGTTCGCATAGCTCAGCGACCTGGGTCGGGTAGGCCATGCCGGTGGTGTCGCACAGCGTGATGCCCATCGCGCCGGCATCGACCATGCCGCGCGCGAGACGGATGACCTCCGCAGGATCGACATCGCCTTCGAAGGGGCAGCCGAAGACCGTGGAGAGCGACACGTTGCAGGGCAGGGTGGCGGCCTGGGCAGCCTTCAGGATGCCCAGTAGTTCCGCAGCCGACTGCTCACGCGTCATGCGCAAGTTGGCGCGGTTGTGCGTCTCGCTGGAAGACATGACCAGGTTGATCTCGTCCATGCCGCATTCCCGCGCGCGTTCCAGCCCGCGAATATTGGGCACCAGAGCCGTGTAGATCACGCCCGGCTGCCGCTTTATTCCGTGCATGACCTCCTGGGCGTCGGCCAGCGCGGGGATGGCCTTGGGCGAGGTGAAGCTGGTCACCTCGATGCGGGCGAAGCCGCAGGCGGACAGCGCGTCCACGAGGGCGATCTTGTCCTGGGTGGGAACCTGAGCGCGCTCAATCTGAAGACCATCGCGCGGCCCGACTTCGTTGATTTCTATGCGGGGCATACCTTGTTTCATGCGAGAACTCCTCTTGCCCGAAGGTCGGCCAGCGTGGTGGCATCAAAGCCGGCCCGGGCCAGAATGTCATCGGTATGTTCGCCCAGCGTGGGAGCCCGACCCCCGATTCCGCCGGGATTGGCGGACAGCAGGGGGAAGACCGCCGGCATCTCGACATCGATGCCGCTGGCGGCACGCAGCTGGGTGATGGCACCGCGTTCACGGTAGTGCGGGTCTTCGGCGATTTCATCAATGGAATAGATACGGCCGGACGGCACTCCGGCCGCTTTCAGTGCGGCCAGCATGGCGGTGACGTCGGTCTGCGCGAGAGTCCAGGCTTCGATGGCGGCATCCAGCTCCGCCACCCGGCGGGCGCGTCCATCGTTGTGTGCAAGTCCCGGGTCATTGCCGAGGTCTTCGCGTCCGATGCATTGCATCAGCCGTTGGAAGATGGCGTCGCCGTTTCCCGCAATCAGGATGTAGCTGCCGTCGTGGCAGCGGTAGGCATTGGACGGGGCAATACCGGGCAGCGCGGCGCCGGCCGGCTCGCGTACGGCACCGAACACTGAAAATTCGGGAAGCAGGCTTTCTGTCAGGTTGAACAGGCTTTCGTACAGGGCGGCATCAATCATCTGGCCCTTGCCGCCACGGGCATCGCGCTGATATAGCGCGAGCAGCACGCCCAATGCACCGTGCAAGCCGGCAATGGTGTCGCCTAAAGACAGTCCTGCGCGTACGGGTGCGCGGCCGGGTTCGCCGTTCAGGTAACGCAGACCGGCGAAGGCTTCGCCTACGGCCGCGAAGCCGGGTTCCTGCGCGCGGGGGCCGCTTTGCCCATAACCCGAAACACGCAGCATGATGAGGCGTGGGTTCAGCTCGTGCAGGGTTTCCCAGGAAAGGCCCCATTTTTCCATGGTGCCAGGTCGGAAGTTTTCTATGAGAACGTCGGCTTCCTGCGCCAGTTTGCGCACCACCTCCTGGCCTTCGCTCTGCCGCAGATCGACGCAGACCGACTTCTTGCTGCGAGATTGGGCTTCCCACCAGACGGATGTGCCTTCGTGCAGCAGGCGCCACTTGCGCAGGGGGTCGCCCACGCCAGGGGGCTCGATCTTGATGACTTCGGCGCCGAAGTCAGCCAATGTCTTGGCGGCAAATGGGCCCGCGATCAGTTGGCCGAGTTCGATGACCCGTATTCCCGCGAGGATCTGGCTGGACATGCCCGCTCCTTTCATATTTCCGTAATGTGGCTAGGCTACTGCCGGTGATCGCCGTGGGGAATCGTCAATCGCGCAACGGGGCTTTCGCGAAATGCGAAAGCTGCCGTCTTGAGGATGTGGTGTTGCTATTGCTGGTAAGGGCTCTTGAGGTCGCGGACGGAGCATGGGCACAGCGGCGCACGGAGCCGGCCCTGCGGGCTGCCCTCACCTCCAGCATTGGACAGAGCGGCCGCTGAACTCGCCCCTGCGGGGCTCGGACAGCAGCGGCCTTTTCCTCTGTCCGATGCCTGCGGCTCGGCGTCTCCGAATGTCGCTCGCAGT
>JAEWFK010000051.1 GCA_023388835.1 Pseudomonadota bacterium
CTCGTGCTGATCACGACGGACACCTACCGCATCGGGGCGCATGAGCAGCTCAAGATCTACGGGCAGATGCTGCGCGTTCCCGTGCACGTGGTGCGTAACGGGAATGAGCTGCGAGAAGTCGTTCAACAGATTCGTTCCGACCAGATCATATTGATCGACAACGTCGGTATCAGCCAGCGCGACCGCTATATCGGCGAACAGGCCGCCATGCTGGCAGCCGCAGGGCGCGACATCACGCGATTGCTGGTGCTGAACGCTGCCAGCCACGGCGAAACACTGGACGAGGTCGCCCGCAGCTACGCCGCGGACGGCGGCACGCCGCTGAAAGGCTGCATCATTACCAAGGTGGACGAAGCCATCCGGCTGGGCGCGGCGCTGGATACGGCGCTGCGCTACCGCTTGCCCATACACTATGTGTCAATCGGACAAAAGGTGCCTGAGCATCTGGTCTTTCTTCCCGCGAGGGAGCTGGTGGACCGGGCGCTGACACACCTGCCATCGGCACGCACGCTGTACGCCCCGACAGAAGCCGACTTCGCCGCGCTCCTGTCCATGTCGCGTCCGCAGGATGCCGACGGTGCGGCCGCGGCCGCCGCTGACAGTCGCCGCCAGCAGCTGCATGCCTTGCCGCGTTTGCTGTCCATGGCGGGCGGGGCGGCCGGCCGGTTGACGTCCGACGACTTGCGCGACGGCTGCGAGTTCGTCGACGAACTGGGGTGCGCTTCGGAAGCCTATCGTCTATGGCGCGACCAGTTGGCTGGCGGCGACGAATATGCCGCGCTCGAATCACTCGTGCGCCACATGCTGCGCGTCGTTCACAACGAATGGACGGACTCCAGCCGCAAACATCTTCTTGCGGTACATGACCAGGTGAATCTGCGGGTGGCGGGTGAATCACCCGCCCAGCTGCGGGCCACCCTCGTTCTCGACGAGCAGGGCTCGCCGCTTTCGTCGCCAATGCAGCAGATTTCAATGCCTACGGGCTGGCTCTCTTCCTGCGGGGAATCCCAGGCGCAGGCGCCCAGCGTCCGAACGGCGCTTCTGCACCAGATGAACTGGCTGCAGGAGCAGGCATCCGAGCTGCCGATGGTGCAATTGTTTGAAGGCGGCAATCCCGGACTCTGGAAGGAGCTCAGCGCGAGTTCATTACGGTGGCTGGCTCATGTCCCTGCCATTACGCGTGTTCATATGGAAGACGGAGCCACCACAGTGCAGGCATTGGCCAAGACACTGCCGCATCACCCGGTCGCCGATCCCGATTACATGTTCGCCCTGAGCGAAGTCGCCGGCGCGCCCGCTGTCGAGCGCAGTCTTTGGGCGGCCGCCAGTGCGGTCGAGATAGCAGTCCGGGGAAGCGAGCCGCTGGCCCTGCAGATGGTGTCGGCCCGCCTCGTGGACCGTTCCAGCGGCGAAGTAGTGAAGAGCATCATCGGCCTGCATCCCTCGCTGGAAATTTCTGCTGACAAACTGGCCGCTTGGCTGGTCGTGAAGGCGGAATCCCGTGAGGCCATGCGCCATGCCGCTGCATCATGGGCCTTGCTCACCACGCAGGGCGGGCCGGGTGCGCTTCAACACAAGGCATTGGTGTCGGCTCAGGCCGGGCTCGCTGCCTGGCAACTGCGCAAGAGCCCGCTGGCCGCGCGAGCCCGCCAGGCGGCGGCCGCAATGCTGGGCAAGCCCGCGCTTGCGCCCGCGGCTGGTTCCGGCGGCTTGTTCAAGCTGTTCGCGCTGAAAGAAATGATGGGAAGCTGAGGCCCGCGTCAAGGCGCGCAACAGTGCTTTCGCGGAGCCCCCGCGCAGCGCGGTTCAAGCTCTGATGCTCGGGCCCTGACGTTTGGATCTTGATGCTCAGGCCTTGATGTTCCGGCCTGAACCCTTATTGCCGCTGCGAGCCTTGCCGCTGGCGTCGTAGATGTCGCCCACGCCGGTCAGGCGCCGCAAGGTATCCAGGGTGCGCTGATTGTGATCCAGGAAAACGTCGATGATACGGCCGTTCGCTTCGTTGAGCGTGCGTGCCCGTTCCGTGATGTCCAGCAGATTGCGGCGGATCTCGGCGATGGCGGGGTGTGCTTCAGCGGCCGCCTTTAGTCCGGGACCGTCCGTTTCATGGCCCAGCCCCTGGAGCAGAGCGTTGCGATCCTGTGCGACTGTGGCCAGGCCATCTGCGGTGGTGTTCTTGCGGGCAGTCGTTTCGGCCAGCGCGGACTCAGTAGCGCCTTCTTCGAGTACCTTGGCTTCGTCTGCAAGAATCACCAGAAACTCGTTCATAAGGCGAACTTCCTGTTCAAGGCAGGCTTGCAATGCGGCGACGGAGGCGGTCATGACGAGGAATAACGATGGTCGGGTACGATTGCAGCGCGTTTTTGTACGGCTGCCGGTTCTGGCGAGGCGGGCGGCATCAGCCGGCGGCCGCCCACGCTTTACTTGAGGAGTTCGCGCGCGCTGGCGATCAGACTGTCGGCGATGCGGCTGGTGTCGATCTTGAGGCTGCCGGAAGCGATGGCGTCGCGCAGTTGCTGCACCTTGGCGACATCAATATCGTTGTCGCCATTCTGCAGGCTGGCCAAATGGCGTGCCGCCGAGCTGAGATCTACCGCAGCCGCCTTGCCACCGCCACCGCTTGCCGTCGCCGCGCCCGTTGCAGGACGCGCATTGCGCGTTGCCGCGATGCTTCCTGCAAGTTGGCTCTTGAGGGTGTTCGATGTGATTTTCAAGGCACTCTCCGGTGTGTGTGCTGCTGTCTTGATGCTTACTGTACTTCTGTTAACGGCCGCATGCCCACCGCCTTTAGGGTTATTACATTTGGTTTACCGTTACATCATCACGCGGACGGTCGTGTTGTTCACGACGGTCCCGCTGACCACCTGGCCGGAGCTGGTCCGCACCTGGATAAGCGCGCCAGGGGCGCCGCTTTCCAGTGCCACGCCTTCTCCGGTTGCTACAAAGCCCATTCCGCGGGCTTCCGTCTTGACCGGCTGACCTCGCATGATGGAATCCGGATCGCGCAATGCACTGGACTTGATCGATGTACCGGCCGGAATCCGCTGCTGGGCAATGTAGCCGATGGCCAATGCCGGGTCCACCACCACGCCGCGCGCCAGTCGAAGCAGGTCGCCGTCGCGGGCCACGACATCGTCAGGCGCGAGGGTCTCGCCGACATTGACGGTCCGGTTCGCGACATAGTAAGAGCCGTCGACCGTGACCGCTGCCTGAACATACATCGACCAGGGGTGGGGCGCCAGGCACCGCACGCCCACGCTCATGCGCGAGCGCATTTGCGGGTTCGAAAGATAGACATCGAGCTGTTCGCAGGCCGTGTGCTGACGGCTGATTCGCGGCGGCGTGACCACGACATTGGGAACCCCGGGAAGGGACTGAGCGTGGCTCAGCAAGAATGCCTCGACTTCGGCCGTGACGGCATCGGCGTCCTGCAGGCCCGTTTGGGCGGTTGCTCCGACGGGCGCGCCGGATAGCAGGGCGGCGACCGTTAGAAGGGCAGCCAGTGAATTCGAATTGCGCATGCAAGCATTCTATAAACAGGGACGATCTGACAAGGAGGGAATTGGATGAAAAATGGCAGTCTATTTCCAACTTTGTCAGACTGTACCGAAGGTTACTATCCTGACCGTATGCGGATAAAAGCCGCAGAGTCCGGCCGCATCGGCCAGGACGGCAACCCAGGTAAGGCTCATGTTCGATCGGATCGGCGAAAACTTCGATTTCAACCAGACTGCGCTTTCGTTGCGTCAGCAGCGCCAGGAAGTCCTGGCCGCGAACATCGCGAACGCCGACACACCGCACTACAAGGCGCGCGACTTCGATTTTAACAAGGCTCTGCAAGATGCCATGGGCGGAGGCGGAAACCTCAGCCTGCCCTCTACCGAGCTGAATCTGACCTCCGCGCGTCATATTCCCGGCAAGGCCGATGCCCGCGGCACGGCGGAACTGCTATACCGCCAGCCCTTTCAGCCCAGCCTGGACGGCAACACCGTGGACATGGATGTCGAACGCGTCCAGTTCGCCGACAACACGGCTCGTTACCAGGCCGACCTTTCCATCATCTCCGCACGCCTCAAGTCCCTGCGTTCGGTCTTCGAGCAGTAAACGCCGAAAGATATGTCCAACTTCACGATTTTCTCCATTGCCGGATCCGCGCTCACGGCGCAGTCGCAACGCATGAACGTCTCGGCCAGCAATCTGGCGAACGCAGAAAGTGTGGCGGGCCCGGACGGCCAGCCTTACAAGGCGCGCCAGGTCATCTTCCAGATGCAGCCGGTGGCCGGCCAGGCCCATGCTCCCGCCGTGGGCGGCGTCAAGGTGAACGAGGTCGTGGAAAGCAACGCCCCGCATCGCCTGGAGTACAACCCCGGCCACCCCATGGCCAACGAGAACGGCTATGTCGTCAAGCCCAACGTCGACGTCGTGGCCGAAACCGTCAACATGATCTCAGCATCGCGCTCATACCAGGCCAACGTGGAAGTGATCAACACGGCCAAGTCGCTGATGAATCGCACACTCACCATCGGCCAGTAACGGCGGCCGCCCTCACTTTAGAACGGACTATTCATGACTACCGTCACCAGTGCAACCGCAGCCGCCGCGCAGAATATCGCCGGCACCAAAGACCTGCTGGCCGACACGCAGGAGCGATTCCTGACGCTGCTCATCACGCAGCTTCAGAACCAGGATCCGCTCAGCCCGATGGACAACGACCAGATCACTTCGCAAGTGGCTCAGTTGTCCACGGTGACCGGCATCAATCAGCTGAACGAAACATTGCTCGCTCTTTCCGGCCAGCTGGATGTGTCGCAGTCCATGCAGGCGGCCAACCTGATCGGGAAGGAGATCCTGGTGCCGGGTTCGAAGATCTCGGTGGGCACCGGAGAGCAGGGCACTCAGGTGACCTCCTTCGGCATGGAGCTGCTCTCACCCGCTGCGGGGGTGAAGGTCTCCATTCTGGATAACGCCGGCAAGGTTGTACGCAGCATGGAGCTGGACAGCCATTCCGCCGGAGTGCATTCCCTGCAGTGGGACGGCAAGGACGATGTCGGGGCCACCGTGCCCGACGGCGCCTATTCCGTGCAGGTCAGCGCCTTCGATGCGGCTGAAATGCCGGTCGCTGTGGGAGGCCTGACCTCGGGCAAGGTATCCAGCGTGGCTTCGTCGACCAATGGGGTCAAGCTGGATCTCGGCCTGGCGGGTTCCTTCCTGCTGTCGGACGTGCGCAAGATCATGTAATGCATTTGCCGCCCGGCTATACAGAGGCACGGGCGGCTTTACGAACAAACATCTACTAGATACGAGGTTGAATCATGGGTTTCGGACAAGGACTCAGCGGTCTCAAGGGTGCCGCCCAGAAGCTGGACGTCATCGGCAACAACATCGCCAACGCCGGCACGGTCGGCTTCAAGTCTTCTACCGTGTCGTTCGCGGACGTCTACGCCAGCTCGCGCGTGGGTCTGGGAACGCAAGTGGCGAGCGTGAATCAGAATTTCACTGTCGGCACCATTTCAAATACGGGCAACCAGTTCGACATGGCGATTGATGGCGGCACCGGCCTGTTCCGTGTGCAGGATTCGAACGGGAATATTCTGTATACCCGCAATGGCGAGTTCAAGGCCGACAAAAGCGGCAATATCGTCAATGCTCAGGGGTACAAGCTGACGGGATATCCCTTGGGCTCGACAGCGCCTACACCTATTCAAGTTCCCTCGGGAAATATCGCACCGCAGGCGACGACGACCATTACATCGCAGGTGAACGTAGATGCGAACGTCAAGCCGATTGCCGCGACTTTCGACGCTGACGACCCGGCTACTTACCACCACACTTTGCCGTTGACTGTTTATGATCAGTTAGGCAACCCGCACCAAGTCACTCAATACTTCGTAAAGGAAGATGGCGCAGCCGCCGGAGAATGGAAAGTTCATTACCAAGTGGACACGCGCGACACCTCCAATGCTCCCCTCGGCGTCAGCCCAGACAACGCGACGATCACGTTCAATAGCAAGGGATTGGTAGACTCGACGGATCCGGCAGCGATCTCGCTCACGTTGGAACTAGACGACACGACGGCGCCTACCGACGACCTGGTGATGACGGTTAATTACACCGGCTCCACCCAGTTCGCCGGGGATTTTTCCTACACCTTCGACCAGAACGGCTATCCCACCGGCGACTATTCCAGCATGTCGATCGGCTCGGATGGATCCATCATGGCCAATTACACCAATGGCGAAGTCAAGCAGATGGGTTTTCTGGTTCTGGCCAACTTCAATAACCTTCAAGGCCTGCAGCCCGTAGGCGGCAATGCCTGGCGCGAAACATCCGAATCCGGTCAGCCCATTCTGGGCACACCCGGGACGAACGGCATGGCTCTGCTGAAAGGCCAGGCCGTTGAAGAATCCAACGTGGACATGGGCACCGAGCTGGTGAACATGATCATCACTCAGCGTACCTATCAGGCGAATGCACAGACGATTTCGACTCAGAACGAAATCATGCAGACCCTGATCAACATGCGCTAGGCCCCTGAATGGACCGCATCGTCTACACGGCAGCCGGGGGCGCCGCCCGGGTGCTCGAGCACCAGGGCATCGTCAGCAACAATATGGCGAACGCCAGCACGGCGGGCTTCCGCGAGGAACTGGCCGTCTATCGGGCCGTGCCGCTGCAAGGGCACAACAGCCTGCCCACGCGCGTCAGTTCGGCGACCGCCAGCACGGCCAGCAGTTTCCAACAAGGCGCTATGGCCGAGACGGGCCACGCGCTCGATCTGGCCATTCGCGGCGACGGCTGGTTCGCCGTGCAGACGCCGGATGGCGAAGCCTACACGCGTGCAGGCGAGTTCGGCGTCAATGTCGAGAACCTGTTGGTCACGCAGTCAGGAATGCCGGTGATGTCCGCCGACGGCATGCCCATCGAGGTCCCGGAACGCGGGACCCTCACCTTCTCCGATGACGGGCAGATCACGGTGCTGGGTGCGGGCGACAACCCCAACGATATCCAGAACATCGGTCAGGTAAAGCTGGTGAACCCGCCGGCCCAAGACTTGGCGCGTGGAGAAAACGGGCTTTTTCGTCTTGCCAACGGAGATGCGGCGCCGGCGGACCCGATGGTGCGCATGGTGTCCGGCTTTGTGGAGCGCAGCAACGTGAATCCGGCCGAAGCCATGGTGAGCATGATCGCCAACGCCCGTCTCTTTGAAATGCAGATGCAGGTCATACAGGAAGCCAGCAGCAACGCTGAACGCGCCAACGGCATTCTGTCCACCCAGTAACCGAATACAGTAAAACGGCCCGCAGGGCCGACAGGAACACAAATGATACGCTCGCTCTGGATTGGCAAAACCGGCCTGGAAACGCAACAGACAAACCTCGACGTCATCTCGAACAACCTTGCCAACGTCAGCACATCGGGCTTCAAGCGCACGCGCGCCGTCTTTGAAGACCTGATGTACCAGAACATCCGGCAGCCGGGCGCGCAGGTGGGCGCCGCCAATCAGTTGCCTTCAGGCCTGCAAGTCGGTACCGGCGTGCGGACGGTCGCCACGGAACGCATCCATACGCAAGGCAATCTGCAAAATACTGGCAACAGCCTGGACATCGCCATTCAGGGCAAGGGCTTTCTGCAAATCGAGCTGCCGGACGGCACCTTTGGCTATACGCGCGACGGCAGCCTGCAGGTCGATCAGGACGGCCAGATCGTCACCGCCGGCGGCTATCCGATCCAGCCGCCCGTCAATATTCCCGACAATGCGCTTACGGTTTCGATCGGCCGCGATGGCACGGTCTCTGTGACGCAGGCGGGGGCGCCGGGAACCAGTGTGGAGATCGGCCAGCTTCAGCTTGCCACCTTCATCAATCCCACCGGTCTGCAAAGCATGGGTGAAAACCTGTATCTGGAAACGGATTCGTCCGGCCCTGCCAACTTTGTTCAGCCCGGTCTGGATGGAGCCGGCACGATTCTGCAGGAATATGTCGAGACCTCGAACGTCAACGTGGCTGAAGAACTGGTGAACATGATCGTGACCCAGCGGGCCTATGAAATGAACAGCAAATCCATCGAGACTTCCGATGCGATGCTGAACCGACTGACTCAGCTCTAATGTCTTCCGCGTTTCATCGCGTCGCAATCATGGTGTTCGCCGCCTCCTTGGGTGGTTGCGCCATGATTCCGCCCGAACCCATTGTGACCGGCCCGCTCACGGCCGAGCCGCCTTCGCCCTACGCGATGCCGGCGGCCGAACCCAACGGGTCCATCTACCAGCCCACTGCTTACGGCAACTATCCGCTATTCGAGGATCGTCGTCCGCGCAATATCGGCGACATCGTCACCATCGTCATCCAGGAGAAGACGAACGCTCAGAAGCGGGTGGCGACATCCACCGAGAGAACCAGCGATGCATCACTGGGCTGGGGCGCCGTTCCGTCCATATTGCCCGGCAGCGTAAGCCCGAATCAAGACTTCAACGTGGGCGGTGAAAACACGATGGAAGGCCAGGGTTCGACGCGCGCCGACAACACCTTTACCGGCACCCTGACCACCACGGTTGTGGGGGTGCTTCCCAACGGGAACCTGCAGATCGCCGGCGACAAGCAGATCGCGATCAATCGCGGGAGCGAATACCTGCGTTTCTCCGGCGTGGTGGACCCGCGTTCGATTACAGGTAACAACACCGTCTCGTCGACGCAGGTGGCAGACGCCAAGATTGAATTCCGCAGCAAAGGTGTGATGGACGAAGTCCAGACCATGGGCTGGTTGCAGCGTTTCTTCCTCAATATTTCTCCGTTCTGACAGGCATGCACATGACACCCAATTCCCATTACCAGTGGCCGCGGCTGCTGCGTGGACTGGCGGCGGCATTCCTGTGCGTCGGCTTGGCCGCGCCAGCGCAAGCGGAACGCATCAAGGATCTCGCGTCCATACAGGGCGTGCGCGATAACCAGCTTGTGGGCTACGGCCTGGTGGTGGGGCTGGATGGCACTGGCGACCAGGTACGACAGACGCCCTTCACCCAGCAGAGCCTGACCAACATGCTGTCTCAGCTCGGTGTCACGGTGCCGCAAGGCACCAATATGCAGGTCAAGAACGTGGCGGCCGCCATGGTGACCGCGACCTTGCCCGCCTTTGCGCAGCCGGGCCAGACGGTCGATGTCGTGGTGTCTTCCATGGGCAATGCCAAGAGCCTGCGCGGCGGCACGCTGTTGATGACCCCCTTGAAGGGAGCCAACGGTCAGGTGTATGCGATTGCGCAAGGCAATATTCTCGTCGGAGGGGCCGGCGCCGAAGCGGGCGGCTCCAGCGTGCAGGTCAACCAGCTCAATGGCGGCATCATTTCCAATGGCGCGATTGTGGAACGCTCGGTCCCGACGTCCTATGCGCGTGATGGCGTCATACGGCTGGAGCTCGGCAACACGGATTTCGGCGCAACGCAGAGCGTGGTGGCCGCGCTCAACAAGCGCTTTGGCGGAGGCACCGCCATGGCAACCGACGGCCGCGTCGTTCAATTGCGAGCTCCGCTCGACCCCTCCGCTCAGGCCGCCTTCCTTTCGCAGGTGGAGAACCTTGATGTGCGTTTGCCGCCGGCGCGTGCCAAGGTGGTGATCAATGCCCGTACGGGCACCGTGGTCATGAATCGTACGGTCACCATCGAAGAGGCCGCCATCGCCTATGGCAATCTGTCGGTAGTGATCAGCCGGGGCATGGACGTCAATCAGCCTGATACGCCATTCGGCGGCGGCCAGACGGTAGTGACGCCGACAACTGATATCGAATTGCGCTCCGATCAGGGCAGCCTGCAACGTATCAATACCAGTGCGAACTTGTCGGATGTGGTCCGCGCATTGAATGCCTTGGGCGCCACGCCGCAGGATCTACTGTCCATACTGCAGAATCTCAAGAGTGCCGGCGCCCTGCGTGCCGATCTTGAGATCATCTGAGGCTCGGCATGTCCTTCATACAGTACACCCCCCGCCCCGGCAGCTCCGAACGGGTTTCGGCCTTTGATTTCGATTCACTGCAGCGCTTGAAGCGCAACGTGAGCACGGTGGCCGACGGCAAGCAGCCGGATGCTTCTCAACTCAAGGACGGCGTCACCGATGCCGAGCGCGAAGTCGCTCAGCAATTCGAGTCCCTGTTCATTCAGCAGGTGCTGAAGCAGTCGCGCCGCTCGCCGTTGTCGGACCTCTTCCAATCCGAAAGCAGCAAGTTCGTTCAAAGTCTTGCGGATCAGCAGGCTTCGCTGGAATTGGCAAACCCTGGTCTGGGCATGGCCGGGAAAATACTGGACATGATCCGCAGTCAGCGCGGCAACCCTGATCCATTGGCGGCGGCGCCCTTGCCGGAGCAGGTGTCCAGCTCGCGCTTGCCGCAGCTGCGATCCACACTGGGAGAGAACCGGCGGGAAGTGGCCGGTTCGGTGGAAGACCTGATCAACATGCTCGGAACAGTGCGCCGCAGCGCCGAGAAAGTGCAGTCGGCCATCGAGGGCGCGCCCGGTCATATCCGCGATTTCGTCTCACGCATGTCTTCAGCGGCCAAGGTGGCGTCTGAGCAAAGCGGCGTGCATGCCAAGCTGATTCTGGGTCAGGCTGCGCTGGAGTCGGGCTGGGGCAAGCGCGAAATCCTGCGTGAAGACGGCAGCCCGAGCTACAACGTGTTCGGTATCAAGGCGGGCAAGAGCTGGAAGGGCGATGTCGCGCATGTCATGACCACGGAATACGAAAACGGCGTGGCCCATAAAGTAAAGGAACCGTTCCGTGCCTATGGCTCCTACGAGGAAGCCTTCACGGATTATGCGCGGCTGGTCGGGACCAACAAGCGTTACGCAGAAGTCGTCGAAGCTCCAAGTGCTGAAATTGCCGCCCGCCGGATCCAGAAGGCCGGATACGCCACGGACCCCGCTTACGCGGATAAGCTCATTTCGGTGATGAGCTACTTCGACACGGGCCGCAAGCTGCGTAGTTGAGCGATCATCCGGTCCCTAAAGAACCCGCCTTGCACACCGTAAACACGTACATGTCCTGGCATCCGGGTGGCTGAGGCCGCCCGCCACATAGCGGAATAGAAATGAATCTTGCAAAATTGGGTCTCGGCGCACTGAACGCAGCACAGTACAAGCTGAAGACGTCGGCGCACAACATCAATAATGCAGCAGTCGAAGGCTATAACCGCCAGACCGTGCTGACTCAGTCGGCCGGTGCACAGGCTACTGGTGGGGGCTATGTAGGCCGGGGCGTGGAAACCGTGACGGTCGACCGTGCCTATGACAACTTCATTTTCCGGCAACTGGTCGCGGCAAAAGGGCAGGGCGCCGCACTGGCTTCCTTTTCCAACGAGATCAAGCAGCTCGACACGCTGTTCGCCGATCGTACGGTCGGCATCTCGCCTGCGATCGAGAACTTCTTCAAGAGCGTGAACGCTGTCGCTTCGGCGCCGGCCGACCCCGCCGCCCGTGAAGAAATGCTCGGGCAGGCGAATAACCTGGCTTCACAGATTCGCGGCACGAACGAATATCTGACCAACCAGCGCGGCAACATCAACACGCAAGTCACGACGGTCGTCGAGCAGATCAACAGCTATGTTGAACGCATTCGCGATGCGAACAACCAGATTGTGAAGGCCCGCGCCAGCGCTTCGCAGCATGAACCGAACGACTTGCTCGATCAGCGCGATCAGCTGCTGAACGAGTTGAACGAGCTCGTGGGGGTCACTGTATTTGAACAGGATGGTCGCTTCAATCTTGCAATCGGCAACGGGCAGATGCTGCTCGGCGGTGATACGGTTTACCCATTGCGAGCGCAGCCGAGTGCGGACGACCCGCAACGGACTGTGGTGGCTTTCACTACGAAGAATGCATCCGGCGAGAACGTCGGTATCGAGCTTGATGAAAGCTATATCCGGGGCGGCAAGCTCGGCGGACTCATTCAGTATCGCCAGGAAGTGCTGGACGATGTGCAGAACAATCTTGGGCGGATGGCGGTGGGCCTGGCAGAGGCTTTCAATCAAGTGCATTCTGAAGGCTTCGATCAGCTTGGCGACGCTGCGCAAGATTTCTTCTCGTTCACTCAGCCCAAGCCTATTCCGTCCACGGCGGATCCCGCCAACGCACTGGCCGTCACTACAACCATCACCGATGCCAAAGCGCTGACGGCCGACGATTATCGGGTCACGGTACGGCGCGACGCGACCGGCGCGTTCGAAGGCTACACGATCACCAATCTCACCACCAAAGCCGAGGTCAACGTTGCTCAAGGAGCCGCTACCCACGTCGTCGACGGTATCGAGTTCTCCTTCGACGCCGCGCGTACTCCGGGTGCTACGGATACATGGCTGGTTCAGCCGACCCGCCAGGCAGCCGCGAGCCTGAAGGTCGAGATCACCGATCCCGCCAAGATTGCAGCCGCCGGCGGGGATGGCGGCACACCATCCGCCTCCAAAGGCGAGTCCAACGGCGATGTGGCCTTGAAGCTTGCGCAGTTGCAGTACGGCAAGACGCTGGGCGGCGGTTCGATGAGCATCACCGAAGCCTTCGGCCAGATCGTCAACCGGGTCGGCGTAATGAGCCAGCAGAACCTTACTGCGGGTAAGGCGCAGGAATCCCTCATTCAGCAGACCTATGCCGCGCATCAGGAAATTTCAGGCGTCAACCTGAACGAAGAATACGTCAATATCCAGCAGTATCTGGAACAGTTCCGTGCGGCGTCCAAGCTTGTCGAAGTCAGCGGGAACATGTTCGATACGCTGCTCGGCATGCGCTAAGCGTATCGAGCCATCGAGACAGCCAGGAACCTATCCATGCGTATCAGCTCCAACCTTTTCTTCAAGACCGGCCTGAACTCCATCAATGCGCAGCAGTCGGACCTCGTTCACCTCTACAAACAGGTGGGCAGTGGTAAGCGTATGGTGTCGCCCTCCGATGATCCGCTTGCGGCGGCACAGGCCATCAACGTCAGCCAGACGCTGGCCATGAGCGAGCGCTATGCCGCCAATCGCCAAGTGGCCAACCGCAATCTGGGTATGCAGGACAACGTCCTTGGCTCCGTCACGCTGCAGCTGCAGGATATCAAGACTCGCCTTGTCGAAGCCGGTAATGGCACGTGGTCGGCCAACGATCGCGCCACCATGGCCGATGTTCTGGAAACCGCCCGCGCGGGGCTGTTGAATCTTGCCAACAGCACAGATGGTAATGGGCAGTACCTGTTTTCAGGTGCGAAGGGCCGGACAGCGGCGTTCACAGAAGAGGGTGTTTACCAAGGGAGCGATCACGCCCGCCTTATTCAGGTGGATCAGACGCGTCAGATCGACAGCGCTGATATTGGTTCGAGCATCTTCTCGCGCGCAGCGCCCGGCACGGCAGGGTATGTGACGATACCGGGAAACAACAGCGGCACGGCTGCGGTGTCGGGTTATTCCATGACCAACAGCAGCGGGCTGGCTAACGGTCGTCCTGTAGAAATCAGTTTCTCGGATAACGCCGGTGTCGCTCAATACACCGTGACCATCCCTACTGAAGGCGGTGCGCCCCTGAGCTATACGCGGGATCTCCCGGCCGCTTCCGCGAACGGCGAATTCAAGCTGGTCGATCAGGACCTGGGTGTATCCGTGACCCTGACCGGTACGCCACAAGCCGGAGACGCCTTCGAACTGGTGCCGCTGCATACTTCCAGCTACAGCGTCGAAGGGCCTGCGAGCGGCCCGGCCATTCGCTCGGTGTCCGGGTATGAGGGGCAGTCTCTCACGCTGACATACGACAGTTCGGTCGTCCCGCCGGTTTTCACTGACGCAGCCGGCAACACGCACGCTGCGACGGTGGATACATCGACCACCCCCCCGCGCCTGACTGTCGATGTGAACGGAATGGAGACAGTATTTGAAGGGGTTCCCGCCAATGGTGACACCTTTACCATCGCTCCCGGCGCTGGCTCGCAAAGCCGCGAAGAACTCAACCTGTTCGCCGCGCTCGACGACATGATCAGCGCCCTGCGTGCGCCGGATACGGGCGCGGCTTCAGCGACGAACCTGCGCAATTCCTTGAATTCCGCCATGCAGCGCGTGGATGCCGTCTACAACAACGTGCTGTCAGTGCGCGCGTCTTCCGGCACCCGGATGAATGAAATCGATGCCCTGCAGCAGAACGGCAGCACGCGCATCATGGAATACAAGAACCAGCTTTCCCAGTTGGAAGACCTGGACTACTACACCGCCATCACGCAACTGACTTTGCGGACCACGGCTCTGGAGGCGGCGGCACAGGCGTTCCAAAAAATCCAGAATACCAGTCTGTTCAATATGGGCGGCGGCTGAGCCGGCGCTCCTCGCACGACCAACGGCCGCATTGACCGCGGCCGTTTTTTTGGACGAGGGGTTAACCTTTATTAACTTTCTGACAATATTCGTATACTATTGAGCTGTATTATGCATAGTCGGCATGTCCGTGTAATGTGCCCGCCATATGTAGTAAGCGTGTTTCAAGGGGGCGACACGCTGCAGTCCGTGCCGGCGCACCTCTGCATCGTTTTCCTCCCGTGTTGGGTCTAGTGAGTCCTTCGATGCTTTCCTCCCGTGCATTCCGTCTCTTCCGCGCAGTCCTGTTTGCAGGGTCGCTTGTGCTGGCGGGCTGCAGCACCGTCGGCAACCGCTTCGACACCGCCGATCTGCGCTTTCTGGTGCCGGGCGAAACCACCCTGCAAGAAGCGACCGCGCTTTTGCAAGGCGAACCGGTGAACGTCTATCGCGCAGTCGACGGCTCGGCCACGGCGCGGTGGGCGCATACCGCTACGCTGGCGACGGATGCCGTTTATTTCAATCAGGAATTGTGGCTGGCTTTCGATTCCTGGGGTCGATTCCAGCGCATCGTGAAAAGCAATAACGTGCCGCACGCCAATCTGTATCAGGATGGCCGGCGCGTCGATGTCCCGCTTCCTCAGCCGCCGCTGACCCCGGCCACAGCGCCGAACGCCACGGTCTCTGCGCCGCCTGATACAGCCCCTTCCATCCATCCCCTTCCCAATACCGCCGTCAGCTATCCCCTGGGGCAGTAGGGCAACGCTTTCCGTTATATCCTTCAACAGAGTTCAGCCATGTCAGATTACGCCCTGCATTCGTCCGAACCGGACATGCCCCGCAGTCCCCAGAATAGTGCCAAGGGCAAGAAAGCCAAGAAGCCCAAGCAAAAATTTCGTATGGTCGACGTCAAGGTCGGCACACTGCTGCTCTGGGTCCTGGCGCTGTTCATGGTCCTGCTGATTTCTCTCGGCGCTCTGGGTGGATTCTTCCTGTGGCAGAACATGGCTACTATCCAGGAACTCGAAAAGCAGGATCATCGTTCCCAGCTTGCCACTCGTATCGGCTCCGACATGATGTCGGCCCGCGTCAGTCTCCTGACGGCTGCCCGCTATGAGCAAGAGGCCGAATCCGGTGACAGCGCGATGCGCCAGCGTGCACGCGCCGCGCTTGCCGAAGGCAAGCAGACCCTGGAAGGGATACGCAGCGACTTCGCGGAATTCCGCAAGACCTTGTCCGATATGGGCGAAGAGCGCCGGGAAGCCACCCGCATCATCGGGGCTTATCAGCCCTATATCGACGATAGCGTGGACCCCATGGTGCAAGCCCTGGAAAGTTCTGACTACGTCACCTTCTATTTCGTGAACAACGAATTCGGCGTCAGCCGCGCCGAGACCTTCCAGAAAGCGGTCGACGGTTTCAATGACAAGCAGTCCGAGATTCGCGCCGCATTCTTCGCGGGTGCGGAAGCGGCTCTCTATCGGGCGCTCACGGCCATGGGCATTGCGATTCTGGTGGGCTTCATACTGATGGTGGGCATCCGCATCATCTTCGGCCGCACGGTCGTTCGTCCGCTGGTGGAAGCCGGCCGCCATTTCGACCGCATTGCCAATGGCGACCTGACTTCGCGTATTCAAGTGAATTCCCGCAATGAGATCGGTGTGCTGTATGCCGCCGTACGCCGCATGCAGGACAGCCTGACTCGCACAGTCAGCACCGTGCGCGAAGGGGTGGAGGAAATCAACATTGGTTCGCGCGAAATCTATGCCGGCAATACCGATTTGAGCAGCCGCACCGAGCAGCAAGCCGCCGCGCTTCAGGAAACCGCCGCCAGCATGGAAGAGCTCGCCAGCACGGTGCGTCAGAATACAGAGAACGCGACCGAAGCCGATCGCCTTGCCAAGGGCGCTTCCACAGTGGCCGTCCGCGGTGGCGAAGCCGTGTCGGCCGTGGTCGGCACCATGAATGAACTGTCTGACAGCTCCCGTCAGATGGCCGACATCGTGAGCGTGATCGACGGCATCGCCTTTCAGACCAATATTCTCGCCTTGAATGCCGCCGTCGAAGCAGCGCGTGCGGGCGAACAAGGCAAGGGCTTCGCGGTGGTGGCCGGCGAGGTGCGTTCCTTGGCCCAGCGCAGTGCGCAGGCCGCGAAGGAAATCAAGCAGCTGATCGACCAGTCGCTGGCCAAGGTGGAAGCCGGTGCCCGTCAGGCCCGCCAGGCCGGCGAGGTCATGCAGGAAGTCGTCGGCTCAGTGGAAGGCGTCACCACCATCATGGGCGAGATCTCCTCGGCATCTCATGAGCAGTCGGATGGTATCGAACAGGTGAACCGCGCCGTGGCGGAAATGGACGGCGTGACGCAGCAGAATGCTTCGCTGGTTGAGCAGGCCGCAGCGGCTGCCGGTTCGCTGCAGGAACAAGCGAGCCGTTTGGCCGAGGCCGTGGCAGTGTTCAAGATCAATGCTTCTGAAGTGATCGACGCGCAGCCGGATCCCTTGCGGGTTCAGGGGCGTCACAGCATGGCGCTGCAGGCCGGCTAACCGCCCCGCAGCCCCTGCACCACGCTGCCCATCATGTCATAGCCATCCTGGAACAGTCGTTCCAGGAATGGCGTGATCTGCGGCAGCACCACCGCCAGAATGGTGAGCCCCACGGTCAGGCTGATGGGAAAGCCCACGGCAAAGACCGATAGCTGCTGAGCGGTACGGTTCAGAATTCCCAGCGAAAGATTGATCGTCAGCAGCACGATCATGACGGGCAAGGCGAGCAGCAGTCCGGACACCACGATCTGCTCGCTCCATTCCAGCAAGACTCCCCAGCCGTTCACATCCAGCGCGCCGCTGCCAATGGGCAGTACCTCGAAGGTGCGCACCAAGCCGCCTATCATCAGCAGGTGGCCGTTCATGGCAATGAAGACGAGCAGGGTGATAGTGTTGAGCAGACGCGCAAGCACGGCGGTATTGCTGCCCGTCGAAGGGTCGAAGAAAGAGGCGAAGGACAGGCCCATCTGCAGGCCGACGAATTCGCCGGCCGTTTGCACGGCAGCGAAGATGATGCGCATGGTCAGGCCAAGCGCAATGCCAATGATGAGCTGCTGACCCATGATCCACAGCGCGCCCCAGGACGCGGTGGCCAGGTCCGGCATGGGGCCCAGCGTGGGCACCACAATCAGCGCCAGCATGGCTGACAGTCCCACCTTCACCCGGATCGGTATGGCCGATTCGCTCAGCAGCGGAGCGGCGCCCACCATGGCCGCAATACGCATGAACGGCCAGATGAACGCGTTGATCCACGCGTAAAGCTGTTCGATCGTGACGGAAATCACTTACTGGACCAGCTGGGGGATCATGCCGATGAGGGTCTGGATATAGTCCACCATCGTGGTGATGAGCCAGGGGCCCAGGATCACCAGGGCGGCGCCGGCGGCCAGCAGCTTGGGAACGAAGGCCAGCGTCATTTCGTTCACCTGAGTGGCGGCCTGGAAAATACTGATCACCAGCCCCACGATGAGCACCACCAGCAGCAAGGGCGCAGCCATCTTGAGCGCTACCAGCATGGCCTGGTAGGTCAGCGACATGACGGTCATCGAATTCATGGCGGATTTCCTACAGGTAGAAGCTGCGTGCCAGCGAGCCCAGCAGCAAGTGCCAGCCGTCAGCCAGCACGAACAGCATGAGCTTGAAAGGCAGGGAAATGGTCACTGGCGGCACCATCATCATACCCAGCGACATCAGTACGCTGGCGACGACCAGGTCGATGATGAGGAAGGGGATGAAAATGGTGAAACCGATCTGGAACGCTGTCTTGAGTTCACTGGTGACGAAGGCGGGGATCAGCACGCGCATGGGAACCTGGTCGGGCGACTGCATCTCGGCCAATTCTGCCATGTTCGCGAACATCAGCAGATCCGCCTCGCGCGTCTGTTCCAGCATGAAGGTGCGCAAGGGGCCGCTTCCCAGTTCCACCGCTTGTTGAAAGCCGATGGCGCCCGCGCTCAGCGGCTGGTAGGCCTGTTCATAAACCTGATCGAATACGGGCGACATGGCATAAAAAGTCAGGAAGAGCGCCAGCCCGATCAATACCGAGTTCGGCGGCGAAGTATTCGTGCCCATGGCCGTGCGCAGCAGGCTCAGTACGATGATGATCCGTGTGAAGCCCGTCATCATCAGCAGCATGGCCGGCAGAAAGGACAGCATGGTCATCAGGACCAGCGTCTCGATATTGAACGACCAGGTCTGGCTGCCGCCGGGGCCGGGGGTCGATGTCAAAGCGGGAACGGTTGCCTGGGCGGCCGCCAGTCCGGGCAGGACGAGCAGGAGCGCCAGCAGCAAACCGGAAAACAGGTTCAGGCGTTTCATGTGTGGTTCAGCGCCGTTTCAGGGCACGCGAGAGCGCAGCGGTGAAGCGGGGAGTGTCAGGAGCGTCTGGGGGCGGGCGGCCGGAGGCGTCGGCTTCCGACGGCGCCGCGGGGGGGAGGGTATGCAGCAGATTGATCTGCTGGGCGGTGACCCCGAGAACCAGTCTGGCGTCTTCGACTTCGACGATGGTGACCGATGCGCGGTTCCCCAGATTCTGCGAGGCGACCACCCGCAAGGCCCGGGCATTGCCGCTTGCGCCCAGCCCGCTACGACGCACTGCCCAAGCACCGGCCAGGATCACCATCAATATGAAGATCAGGGCGACGATGACACGCAGTACGTCGGCTTCGTTCATGGATCAGCGGCGGCCGCGCAACCGGTTGATGCGGTCGGCGGGGGTGATGATGTCGGTGACGCGAATACCGTATTTTTCGTCCACCACCACCACTTCGCCCTGGGCGATCAGGTAGCCGTTGACGAAGATGTCCATCGGCTCGCCCGCCAGGCCGTCCAGTTCCACCACAGAGCCTTGCCCCAGCTGCAGGATATTGCGTATGGTCAGGCGCGTGCGGCCCAGCTCAACGGTGAGCTGGACCGGGATATCCATGATCATGTCGATGTCGCTGTGCGCATCGCTGGGGGTATCGACCAGCGGCCGAAACAGCTGTTCGGTGGCAGCCGGGGTGCCGGCCGGCACGGTCGCATGGGGAGGCGGAACGGGCGCGGCTTCCGCGACTGCTTTCTGCGTATTCTCGGCGGCGGTCTGTTCCGCCAGGGCGGCCGCCCAGTCGTCGGCGGCTTCGGCCAGGCCTTCGGCCTGGTTCGACTGAGTGCCCGCCGCCTGTTCGGCCATCGCCGCCGCCCAGTCGATTTCGTCGGTGGAAGCGTCGTCCTTGGAAGGGTCTTGGGTGGGATCAGTCATTTTTCAGTCAGGACATTCGTATGGGTTTGAGACAGGGTCAGCATCTTCTGAACCCGCAGGGCCATCTTGCCGTTGTAGGTGCCATAGTTGCCTTCGAGCACAGGCACGCCGCCAACGTGGGCAGTGATCTTTTCTGGAATCTCGACAGGAAGGAAATCGTTCACCTGTAGCCGCATCAGGTCGCCGACCGTCATGTCGATGTGGGCGAATTCCGTCACCAGTTCGACTTGGGCGGCGCGCACTTCACGCGAGAGCTGGTGGGTCCAGCGCTGGTCGATCTCATTCGCGCCGCCTTCCTGCAGGGGTCGCGTGAGCAGATCGCGCAGGGGTTCGATCATCGAATAGGGCACGCAGATGTTCAGCTTGCCGCCGGCGGCGCCAAGCTCGATCTGGAAGGTCGACACCACCACGATCTCGTTGCCGCTGCTCACGCTGGCGAACTTGGTGTGCATTTCGGAACGGATGTACTCCGTTTCGATGGGGTAGACGTTCTCCCATGCGGAACGGTAGCTTTCCAGCGTGAGCTCCAGCAGACGGCCGATGATACGCTGTTCGGTGGTCGTGAAGTCACGTCCTTCCACCCGCGTGTTGTAGCGGCCGTGGCCGCCGAACATGCTGTCGATCACCAGAAACACCAGGTTCGGGTCGAAGGTGAACAGCGACGCCCCGCGCAGGGGCTTGAGCGCCACCATGTTCAGGTTGCTGGGTACCGGCAGGTTGCGCTCGAAATCCGAATATTTCAGGATGCGCAGATTGCCGACCGTGATGTCCGCGTTGCGCCGCATGAAACTCAACATGGCGGCGCGCAGGCGCCGGGCGAAACGCTCGTTGATCAGTTCGAGCGTCTGCATGCGGTGGCGAACCACCCGGTCGGGCGAACTCAAGTCATAAGCACGCACACCGGAGGCGTCTTCCGACGCCTTGTCGGGCTGATCGGTCTCGCCCGTGACGCCGGCCAGCAGGGCGTCGACTTCATCTTGCGAGAGCAGGCTCTGGTAGGACATTACTGCACCACGAAGGCTGTGAACAATACGGCCGAAATTTCAGGACCGCGCGGCTGCGGCTGGTAGGGCCGCTGCAACAGTTCGGTGAGTTCATTCACCAATTTTGCACGACCATCGGGCGTCTGTACATAAGCGGGGTTCTGCACGGAAAGCAGGCGCAGCGCACGGTCTCGGACTTCAGGCATGTATTCGTTAATCACATTGCGCGAACCCTCGTCCACCAGACGCAGCGTAACGGCAACATACAGGATACGCGTAGTGCGTTCGTCGCGCAGCGTAACCGTGAAAGGCTCGAGGGGCGCGAAGATAGGAGCGGGCAGCGGAACGGCGGGCCGTTCAGACGTCAGGCTTTCTGCTTCGGCGTTGCCGATCATCACGCCCGACTTCTGGAAGAAAAAGTAAGTCGCGGCCACGCTTGCGCCGATGATCAGAAGGACCACCAGCAACCCCAGCATGAGTTTGCCGAAGCGGCCGGAACCCGGACTGCTGGATGAGGAGGTCGGGGTTCGTTTGGTTGCGGTTGCCATCGTGAATGCTGAAGTTTAGAGCGCAGAAGTAAACAAATTTTTCGCAAGTATCACATTGTGCATGAAGTCGCAGCGAAATTCCCTGGGAACAGCCGCAGGATTTCTCGGTAGCTCCCCGATTTGTGCGACATCATGGAGATCAGCTCAGGCGAAAGTGTCTACCAGCGCGTTCGGGTCGGAAGGCCGTTGCGCACGGTGCGTGTCCATTCCCCCGGTAGTGGATGAACCCGCGCCGGAAGAGCCGTTCATGCCGGCTTGCTGATGGCCTTGCCGGCCGTCGGTCTGAGAGCTGCCAGCCTGGTGTTGATCGTTTACATCGGCTTGGCCCAGCGAAATGCCTGCTTGCTCCAGCATCTGCTGCAGCTGGGGCAGGGCGTTTTCCACAGTCTGGCGCACGGCGGCATGCGGGGAACTGAACACGGCCTGTGCAATACCGTCGTTCAAATTGATGGTGATGCGCAAGGGGCCGAGCTCCGGCGGATCCAGCCGCAATTCCGCGACTTGGCCCACACCATTGGCACCTTGAGTCATGCTTACGAATTGGCGGCCGAGTTCGGTGGGCCACTGGGCGCTGCCTAGCGGCGCGGAGATATACCCCGCAGCCGGCGCGGGCGCGCCCAATGGTTGCCCCACTGGCAGGCCAAAGGGCATCAGGCCCGAGGCTGGACCGATGGAAGCCCCGCTTGGCGGGAGGCCTGAGACCGCCGATAACGACGTACCGGAGGTCGCGCGGGCTGCTTCAACCATGGCGGTGAAGTCTTGCAGGGAGCGGGCAGCGGCGGTCGCTGAAGGGTCTGCGAAAGCCTGGATAGCCAGGTGGCCGGTAAGCGGGGCAGGCGCCGGCGTGTCTGCGGCAATGCCGTCAGCGAGCGCGGCCGCGGCTGCGGCCTGGGTGTGCGTGGCGGCGTCGCCTGCTGCGGGCGTAACCGTTGATGGTGCTGCAGCGGCTTGATTGAAGGCTCCGCGCCCACCCGCGGCAGCTAATAGGGCTTTGGCGGCATTGAGCTCGCCTTCCGCCCCGAGTTCGGCAAAAGGGGTCGGCAAGCCGGCTTGTTCTGCGGCCTGGTGCTGGCCGACGGTTGGGACGCCGCTCGGTAGGCCGGCTATAGGGCCGTTCTCTATTGAAGCCGCCGTAAGCGCTTGCGTGCCAGCGACCCCGGATGGCGCTCCCGCGATGCCCTGCAACGCTGCGCCTGCGCCTGATGGCGCGGCGGGGGCAAGGGCTGGGTCGACCAGCTGGACACCCGTCGGTCCCAAGAGACCGGCTTCTGCGGCCTGCTGGGCCAGTTCGGCATCGGACTGCGCGCCGCCTTCAATTGCTGTCGCGGATACCCGGGCGGATTCGCCGGCGGTTGCACCGGGGGTGTGGCTCCCATCGGCAGGGGCGACCGGGGTGCCGCCCGCCTTGTCCGATCCATTGGCCGCCGTGTTGACAGACGGATTACCGTTTGATGTGCGTTGGGTAGGCGTGTCGCGGCCTTCGCGCGTGGCAGAGCCCGCTTCAGTAGATGATGAAATCGAGCCGCTGGACCGGCCGGCACGGCTGCTTGCGCTGCCGCTCGACGATTCCTTGCGCGCCTGCGCGGATTCGGAACGGACTTGCGCATTACGGTCTTCTGCGCCGGATTTTTCCATGGCGCGCGCGGCAGGATTGCCGGCCGATCCGGCGGAATACCCCGGCGTGGGCGTCGCCATCTGGCTACGCCTTTCGCCCAGCAGTTGCGAGAAATCCAGAGCTTGTACCGAATCGGCCGTCTTGCCGGCGCGAGCCGGATCGAGACGGCTGATGCTGCTGGAAAGAATGCTGTTGAGCTTGGGCGTGTTCATGCTGGGCCTGTCAGTGTTGGCTATGGCTTCGGCGGAAAAGATTCGCGGCGATCTCGTCGCTGGCGCGTTGTTCGCGGCGGGCTTCCAGCAGGGCTTGCTGTTGCCGCTGGCGCGTATGCAGCGCTTCGAAGGCGCTGAGCCGGCGTTTCTCCGCAACCCACTGCTGGCGCCCGGTTTCCAATCTGGACTCGGATTGGGCGACTATGCCATTCTGCTGCGAAATGGCGTCGTCCAATGTGTTGAGGAAACGCCGAAAATTGAGGTAGTTCGAGGCGGTTACACCGCCTTCCGCACTGTCCTGCAGACGCTGGGCATAGTCCAGCCGGTACGAATGCAGCATCTCGAGCTGCTCCTGGGCCTTGTCGCGATCGGCGGCGGCGCGCTGCATCGATTTGGCTGCAACGTCCACGGCTTCGTTGGTGACGTCGATCAATACGTTGAGTGCAGGTGTTTTCGCCATGGTCTATCTGTCTATCGTCCGACGACCTGACGGCCATGGACGGCATTGCGCTCCAGCGGGGGGCGGAACAGGGTTTCAAGGTGGGCGACCGCCTGTTCGTAATCGACACGGTCGTTCATGCCTTGCTGCAGGAAGGCTTCCAGTTGCGGGTATCGGGCAATGGCCTCGTCGATCTGGGGATCGTTGCCGGCGGTGTAGGCTCCGACGGCGATCAGGTCGCGGTTGCGCTCATAGCGCGACACCATCTGCTTGAAGCGGTGTACCAGCGAGATCTGTTCAGTCGGAACGATGGCGGACATGACCCGCGAAATAGAGGCTTCGATATCGATGGCTGGATAGTGGCCCGATTCCGCGAGACTGCGCGACAGCACGATGTGGCCGTCCAGGATGGCGCGCGCCGAATCGGCAATCGGGTCCTGCTGATCGTCGCCTTCGGTCAGCACGGTATAGAAGGCCGTGATTGAACCTGCCGGCCGATCGCCCACGGGCGCACCATTCCCCGCCCGCTCGACCAGTGCCGGCAGCTTGGCGAAGACCGATGGGGGATAGCCCTTGGTCGCCGGCGGCTCGCCGATGGCCAGGGCGATCTCCCGTTGCGCCATGGCGTATCGGGTCAGTGAATCCATGATGAGCAGCACATTCTTGCCTTCATCGCGGAAGTGTTCGGCCAGCCGCGTGGCGTATACCGATGCCTGCAGGCGAAGCAGCGGGGAGACATCAGCCGGCGCCGCCACCACCACGGCGCGGCGCAAGCCTTCGGGCCCCAGGTTGTGCTCGATGAATTCCTTGACTTCGCGTCCGCGTTCGCCGATCAGGCCCACCACGATCACATCGGCCGACGTATAGCGCGCCATCATGCCCAGCAGCACGCTCTTGCCCACGCCGGATCCCGCGAAGAGCCCCATGCGCTGGCCGCGGCCCACCGTCAGCAAGGCGTTGATCGCGCGCACGCCGACGTCCAGCACGGTGTCGACCGGGGCGCGTGCCAGCGGATTGATGTGCTGGGCGCCCAATGAAGCCGGCTGCACGTCTTCGAAAAGGCCCAGGTCATCGAGAGGGCGGCCCGCGCCGTCCAGTACGCGTCCCAGCAGGCCATTGCCCACGGGAAGGTGGCGCGACAGTACAGGCGGCGGGCCTGGGTCGTCGATGCGCTGACGCGGAAGGGACAGGCGGCTTTGAATGGAGGGTTCGATCGGCACCACGCGGGCGCCTGGCGGCAGACCGGAAATATCGGCCTGTGGCATGAGGTAAAGCGTGTTCCCATGGAAGCCGACGACTTCCGCGTCAGCCCAGTGGCGCCCGCCGGACGCGATCTCTATCTTGCAGGCGGCGCCCACCGCCAGGCGCAGGCCGGTGGCTTCCAGTACCAGGCCGGTGGCCCGAGTGATGCGTCCGCTCACGTGCCAGGACTCGACCGCGGAGACGCGCCGTTCGGCGGCTTCCAGCAGGGCGGACCAGCGTTCGCCGGCGGTTTCAAGTAGTTGGGGACGGTCCGGCATGGCGCTTGAATTCAGGAGCGGGTGCCCAAGGTGGACACGACGCGCTGCCACCGGGTCTGCAGAGTGGCATCGATGTTGCCCAGGGCGGTTTCCACGATGCAGCCGCCCCGTTCGATGGACGGATCGGCTTGCAGCCGCCATTGCGTAATGGTCGCGTCCCGCTGTAGATACTGATCGACCAGATCCAGGTCGTCCGGATTCAGGCGCAGCTTGAGCAGGCCTTGCTGACTGCCGTCGACCTGGACGACGTCGCGTATCAGATCGAGTATGCGCTCGGGTTCGGCGGACAAGGTACTGCGCAACACTTGTTCGGCCACGCTGAGCGCCAGCGAAAGCAGGGCGTCGCCCGTGGTGGCTTCCATCTTGTCGATGGAGTCGGCGGCGGCTTGTGCCAGCTGCTTGAGCCGCTCGGCTTCCTGGCGAGCGAGTTCCAGTCCTTCGGCATGGCCTTCGGCGTAGCCGGTTTCCCGGCCCTCGCTCAGCCCCTGTTCAAGACCTTCCGTGCGGCCGGCCTCATGTCCTTGCGCATGGCCGGCGGCATAGCCTTCGGCATGGCCGCGCGTGCGTGCCGTCTCGCGCAGACGCTCGATCTCGGCCAGGACCTCGGCCGGGTCGGGCAAGGCCGAAGCGGCATCGGAAGCTTGATCCGACACCGACGCGGCGGACGGTGCCGTGGGCGCCGGGTCGAAAGACTCCATTTCCCAGCGGCGCCAGCGGCCGCCGGCATCGTAAAGGGAATTGTGTTCGTCAGACATATTCGTCGTTGCCTGAACGCGTGAGCGTCAGCTGGCCGGCTTCGGCGAGCTTGCGCGCCGCGCCCAGGATATTCTTCTGTTCTTCTTCCACACGCGACATGCGCACCGGCCCCTGTGCCTCCAGATCGTCGCGCAGCATGTCGGCGGCCCGCTTGGACATATTGCGGAAGAACTTGTCGCGCAGCTCTTCGGCCGCGCCCTTGAGGGCGATGGTGAGCTGCGGCGTGTCGATTTCCTTAAGGATAAGCTGGATGGCGGTGTCCTCGACATCGACCAGGTTGTCGAAGACGAACATTTCGTCGACGATGCGCTGGGCCAGGTCGCCGTCCAGATCGCGCAGGCTGGCGACCACGGATTCCTCTTCCACCGAACTCATGTAGTTCAGGATCTCGGCCGCCGCGCGTACGCCGCCCATCTTGCTGCGCTTGGCGCCCTGGCCGGACAGCACGTTGTTCAGGACCTCGGTCAGTTCCTGCAGGGCCTGCGGCTGCACGCCCCCGAAGGTGGCGATGCGCAGCATGACGTCGTTGCGCAGCCGTTCGGGCAGCAGCGCGAGCACGTCGGAAGCGCGGTCGCGTTCCAGGTGAACCAGGATCGTGGCGATGATCTGGGGATGCTCGTCCATGATCAGTTCGGCCACGTTTTGGGCGTCGAGCCAGTTCAGTGCATCGATGCCGCTCGCGTTGTCGCTGCCTTCCAGAATGTCTTCGATCAGGCCGGCGGCGCGGTCCGTGCCCAGCGCCTTGTTCAGCACCGAACGGATGTAGTCGTCGGAACCCAGAGTGATGGCCATGAACTGGTCGGCTTCCTGTCGGAATTCCTCCAGCACCTGATCCACATCGCCGCGGGTGATCTGTTTGAGACCGGCCATGGCCATGCCGATTTGCTGGACTTCGCGTGCGGACAGGAACTTGAAAACCTCCGCCGCGGCGTCTTCGCCCAGGGACATGATCAGGATGGCGCAGCGGTCCAGCGCCTCGGAATTGGTATTAGCCACCATTTTTCTTCTCCATCCAGGAACGCAGCACCATGGCGACGGCGCGCGGATCCTTGGTTGCCATGGTGCGCGCGGTGGCGAGGTTTTCCTGGTAGCGGCTCATCTCGTTCGCACGCCTTTCGGCCGCCTCGATCGCCGCACGGTTCTCTTCGACTTCCTGCGCTTCCAGTTCGAGCTTTTCCTTGGCCTCGGCCATATTCTCGACGATGGGTCGGCCCAGGCCGCGCCACAGCAGAATGGCGGCCGCCGCGATCATCAAGTACTTCAGCAGCTGGATGGCGTGCTCGATGTAAGCCGGGTTCTCCCAGAAGCGCGGTTGCGGAGGACCGTCTTCACTGAAGTGGCTGTTGATCACGCTGACCGAGTCGCCGCGGTCAGGCGCGAAGCCCATGGCCTGCTTGACGAGCGCATCGATCTTCTGGATATCTTCTTCCGGCAGGGGCTGCGCCTCGCCTTCCACGTCGCGGTAGTTAACCACCACGGCCACCGACAGCCGGCGCAGCTGGCCGATCGGGTCCTTGATGTGACTGATGGTGCGGTCCACTTCGTAGTTGATGGTCGCGTCGTTGCGAGCGTTGCCCTGTGGGCCCACGGCGGTTTGGCCGCCGGTGCCCAATAAGGTGCCGGGTGCGGCGGGTGCGCCCTGGCCGGCCGCTGCAGCGGCGCCGGGAGGCGGTACTGCGCCATCGACCGCTGCGGCATTCAGCGGCTGACCGTCAGGCCCCAAGCCAGGAGCTCCCGCTGCCGGTTGATTGATAGGCGCGACGGGGTCGGGAGGGGGTTGATTGGTGAGTGCGCCGGGAATCCCTTCGGCCGGCTGCATGCCGTTCTGTATGGATGCGCTGGTTTGTTGGCTGCGGACAGCGGCTTGGCCCGGTACCTGGTTGGGCCGGTAGACTTCAGAGGTCTGTTCGCGCTGCGAGAAGTCGACGTCGGCACTGACCTGAGCCCGTACGTTGCCCGTGCCCACGATGGGGTTCAGCAAGGTGAGGATGCGCTGGACTGTGCGGGTCTCGATTTCAGTGACCAGATCTCGGCGTGCCGAATCGCCATTGCCCGAGCCGGCCGGCGCGGTCAGCAGACGGCCGTTCTGATCCACCACGGAAACGTTATCAGCGGCCAGGTTGGGCACGCTGGAAGACACCAGCCAGGAGATCGCCGCCACCTGAGATTCACTCAGCATGCGGCCCGGATAGAGCGTGAGCAGCACCGATGCGGAAGGCGGTTGCCGGTCGCGCACGAACAGGGTTTCGCGGGGCAGGGCCAGGTGGACACGAGCATGCTGCACCGCGTTCAGGGCCTGGATGGAGCTGGCCAGCTCCCCTTCCAGCGCACGCTGGAAATTGATCTGCTCGGTGAACTGGCTGGCGCCGAAGCGTGCTTGGTCGATGAGCTCGAAGCCGGCTTCGCCGCTGCGGGGCAGGCCCTGCTGGGCCAGCTGCAAACGGGTTTCGTGTACCGATTCAGCGGGTACAAGGATGGCGGAACCGTTCTCGGTGAGCTGATAGGGCACGTTCATCTGCGCCAGGGCGCTGATGATGGCGCCGCCATCGCGGTCTTGCAAGTTGGAGAACAGTACCTTGTAGTCCGGGCCGCGGAACCACAGAGCCACAATGGCCAGCAGAGCAATGGCGGCCGCAAGGGCGCCCAGTTGCACGGAGCGCGACACCTTGCTGACGTTCTGAAGTACCGGGAAGCGCGCCGTCAGTTCAGCCATGCGGCTCATTTACGGCCTCTGGGTAGGGAAGCGGGGCGCTGCGCGGCCGGCTGTCGACAGTTGATCGGCAAAGTGTACATGCTGCGAAACAGAGGGATGTGAGGCTGCATTATGGCCCGCATGCATGCAAGCTCATCGCGTGAAAAACACGCGTTTTCGGCGTCTTTTATAACGTATGAAACGTTTTGCAAAAGCTTCGGGGTGGGGTTGCGGCGCACTATACACCAGTCCGGACGCGATTCAGCGCACTATCTGCATGTCCGCTATGACCTTGCCGCGCAATAAGAGAAGAAGCGCGGATTTTGGCTGCTTATAGGCGCGTTGCAAGATGCTTCGCTTTGTTATATTGATATCTGTTGGTGTCTTTATGGCGCCTGTCCATCTACAGCAGCGCTTTCAAAACCATGGCGATTCAGAACCTTACGGCTATCGAGAACATGCTGTCGCAAATGCGGCAGATCGCGCAAGCCGCCGGCAACATGCCTGTGCGTGCCGACGCCGCCGCGGCGCCCGAAGGCGGCTTTGCCGCCGAGCTGGCGCGCTCGCTGTCGCGTGTATCTGAAATGCAGAACACGGCCACCGCCCAGGCCCAGTCCTTCCAGGCCGGCATTCCGGGCGTATCGCTGAACGACGTCATGATAGACATGCAGAAAGCCGGCGTCGCCTTCCAAGCCACCATGCAGATCCGCAACCGCCTCATACAGGCGTATCAGGAAATCGCGAGCATGCCGGTATAAAAATCGGGGTGGGGCCCCGATTTTCCTAACCGGGATTTTTACTCTTGCACGAGTGTCTTTTCTTCCAGGGCGTAAATCCAGGCCAGCAGCTCGGCGATCGCGACGTATAGCTGGGGTGGAATTTGTGCGTCCAGGTTCACTTGCATCAGCAGGTTCACCAGCTCCGGCGATTCATGCACATAAAGGCCGTTGTCTTTCGCGGTTCGGATGATGGTGTCCGCGATGTTGCCATAGCCCTTGGCGACGATGCGCGGCGCGGCCTCTTTCTGGTCGTAGCGAACGGCGACCGCTGAGGTCCGGTCTGTGGGGGTCATGCGGGTTCCCCATGGTTGACGCCTTCCTCATCGCGCGAAATCGTCAATTGACTGAGCTGCATGCCCTGGAGCGTCAGACGCTGGCGTAGCAGTTCGGTATGGTCGGCCATCACTTCAGCTCCTTCAGGCGACACCAGGTGCATCACCAGTTGGCTTCCGGCCAGCGATAGCCGCGCCTGGACTTCACCCAACCCCGGCAAATTGAGTTTCAGGCGGGTTGCCCAGTTTTCCGCTTCCTGGCCATCGCCGCCTTGCGGCTCACGACGCTGCACTTCCCATTCCATGTCCGACCCCGGCCAGGCCTCGCCGTGCCAGGCGAAGTTCTGGTTTGCCAGGGTTTCCAGCTGTTGGCGCACGAGCACATGGGTGGAAGGATCAAGGCCGAGCAGGGCGCCTGCCAAGTGAGCGCCGGCGGACTGGGCGGTTTGACCGGCGTGGGCGGCCTGGGAAGAGTGCGCCGCCTGCGAAGCGGGGGCCGCCTGTCCGGCGGCTGAGCTGGAACCGGCATCGCCGGCTCCCCGTGGCTGACCGGATTCGGCGCCGGGATTGCGCGCCGCTTCCTGGCTTGCCTGTGCCTGAGGTTCGCTCAGCAACTGCAGCAGTGAGCGCTGCCCGAAGGCAAAATCTTTAAGATGCGATTCGTAGAAGAGCCCGCTGCCTTGCATGGCCTGAGACAAGGCCATCATCAACTGGCCCGCCATGCCGGTGGGCAAGGGCAGAGGCAGGCCGGTGCCTGTTGTTCCCGTGGTGGTCGCAGCCGCGCCGGGTGTAGCGCCGGGTGTTGTGGAAGCGGAGGGAGAGAGCGGAGCGCCGCCCGGGCCCCCCGCCGCTGCCCCTTGGCCGGGCGACTGCGCAAACAGAGGCGCACGACCTGGGACTGCGGGCCGGGCGTCAGGGAACTGTTGCAACAGAGCGAGTATGGTCTTGGCTGCCTGACCCAGCGTGGTGGGCGCGGAAGCCGTGTAAGCCGTCATGGGCGCATTGCGCGCCGCCAGCAGCTTGGCTA
>JAEWFK010000111.1 GCA_023388835.1 Pseudomonadota bacterium
GGCGAAGAAGCTTCGCCGACGGTGCCGCGGGGCGGCGGAGGGACGGGCATGTGTTCCGCCGCAGGCGTGAGCGACAGCATGCGCAGGCAGGCCATCACGAATCCGGCGTACTCATCGGGCGCGAGCGCCAGTTCGCTGCGGCTATGCACCGCCACCGAATAATAGAGCTGCACCAGATCGGGATGCAGCAGATCGGCCAATGCTTGCACTTCAGCCGCCATGGGATTGTCCGCCGGCAAGGCGCCGGGCACCCGCTGATGGACCGCAATATGCGACAGCTGCACGGCCAGGTCCGCAAGCGCCCCGGCGTACGACAGACCCCGGGATGCCAGCTCGTCGGCAACGGCGAGCACTCCGTGGGCGTCGCACGCGGCGAGTGCTTGCAGCAGCCGCAGCAGATGCCTTTGATCGATGGTGCCGAGCATGCCTTGCACGGCATCCAGCGTCAGGTTGCCCGCGCTATACGCAATGGCTTGGTCGGTGAGGGACAGCGCGTCGCGCATGGAGCCGCCGGCCGCCTGGCCGAGCAGCCGCAGGGCAGGCGCTTCGCAGTTGAGCCCCTCTTCTCTCAGCACGGACTGCAGGTGGGCGACGATGGCGTCGACCGTCATGTGCTTCAGATTGAACTGCAGGCAGCGGGACAACACCGTCACCGGAATCTTCTGCGGATCGGTGGTGGCCAGGATGAACTTGACGTGGGGGGGCGGCTCTTCCAGCGTCTTGAGCATGGCGTTGAAGGCATGCCCCGTGAGCATGTGCACTTCGTCGATCATGTAGACCTTGAACCGTGCGCTGCTGGGCGCGTACACCGCCTGTTCAAGCAGCTGGGTCATTTCGTCGACCCCGCGATTGGATGCGGCATCGAGCTCGACATAGTCGACATACCGGCCGGCATCGATCTCGGTGCAGGCGCGGCACTGACCGCAAGGGTGGGCCGTGATGCCCTTCTCGCAGTTCAGCGACTTGGCGAGAATGCGCGAGAGCGTCGTCTTTCCGACGCCGCGTGTGCCGGTGAACAACCACGCATGATGCAGGCGCTGGGTCTCCAGAGCGTGGGTGAGCGCACGAACCACATGGTCCTGACCGACGAGGGTATCGAACGAACGCGGCCGCCACTTGCGTGCCAGTACCAGATAGGTCATGGGGGTGTGCAGGCAGATGACTGTCGAAATGGAAGGGAAAAGTGTACCCGCATTCGACAGGGCCCGGGGGCCTGATGGGGAGTTGCTGGATGGCGAGCCTGACTTCGGCACTGATTCTGCACGACTATGGCTGCTTCGTTCCCGACCTGACCAGGTTCGCCGCCGAACCATGCGAAGGGGCCCGCCGTCGAGAAGTTTAACAGGAAGCGCGAGAAGGCGCCGCAGGCGGCCAGGGCCTTCGCGCAGGAAGCGCTCCAGCCCCGGTCCCCCGCGCTGTCCACGGCTGCCCGCCGGCGGCGTAGAATGGCTTGCGCCGTTACGGCGTAACGGCGCATCATCGCCACGCCCCTTCAATGAGGACAACGCCCTTTCTATGGCCGACGCTCCGACCGACAGCATCGACCCGTTCATCGACGCCCTATGGCTGGAAGATGGCCTGTCGCCCAATACGCTTACCGCATACCGAAGCGATCTGGAAGCGTTCGAATTCTGGCTGGCTCAGCACCGGAAGAAGGGCCTCCCCGCTGCGGAAGAAGCGGACATCCAGGCGTGGTTCGCCGCCATGCATGCCGGCTCGCGCGCGTCGACGGCCAATCGTCGACTGGCCACGCTACGACGCTTTTATCTGTGGGCCCGCCGCCAAGGCCTGGTGGAACACGACCCTTGCCTGAAACTGCAAGCATCCCGGCAAGCCCCGCGTTTTCCGAAAACACTTAGCGAATCGCAAGTGGAGGCTCTGCTTCAGGCGCCCGACCCGGAGACCCCGCTCGGCTTGCGCGACCGCGCCATGCTGGAAACCCTGTACGCCACTGGCCTGCGCGTAAGCGAGCTCGTCAAATTGGGCGTACTGGACATGAACCTTGCGGATGGCGTGGCCCGTGTAACCATGGGCAAAGGCGGGAAAGATCGCCTGGTTCCCATGGGCGCGGAAGCCCAGCATTGGGTGGAGCGCTATCTACGCGAAGCCCGGGCCGGCATCCTTCAGCCGTACCGTTCGGATGCCTTGTTCGTGACCGGCCGAGGCGGCCCGATGACGCGCCAGGCCTTCTGGCAACTCGTGCGCAAGTACGCGATCAAGGGCGGCATCCACGCCCCGCTCTCGCCGCACGTGTTGCGCCACGCCTTCGCCACCCACCTTCTGAATCATGGGGCCGACCTGCGCGTCGTCCAGATGCTGCTGGGCCACGCTGATATATCCACCACACAGATCTACACCCATGTGGCGCGGGAACGCCTGCGGCAGCTCCATGCCCGCCATCACCCGCGCGCCTGAAACAGCACGAGCGGCTGTCGATCACAGCGCCCTTCATCCATCACAATACATGCCTGAAATCATGGCCAAAGAAAAACATATTTCGGAAACGCCCGCGACGCAGTTGCTCAAGAAAATGGGCATTGCCTATACCGAGCACCCTTACGACTACGTGGAGCATGGCGGGGCCCGCGAGTCGGCCCGCCAGCTGGGCGTCGACCTTCACCAAGTCGCCAAGACCTTGATCATGGAAGACGAGCAAGCCAGGCCGCTGGTCGTGGTCATGCATGGAGACCGTGAGGTATCGACCAAGAACCTGGCACGTCAGACCGGGGCAAAGAAGGTCGAGCCCTGCAAGCCCGAAGTCGCCCAGCGGCACTCGGGTTATATGGTGGGCGGCACCTCGCCCTTCGGCACGCGCAGGAAGATGCCCGTCTGGATCGAGGCCGGCTTGCTTGCGTTTCCGAAAATCTACTTGAACGGCGGCCGACGCGGTTACCTGATCGGACTCGATCCCCAAACGCTGGTGGACGTGCTCGGCGCGCGCCGCGTAGAAGTGGGGATCGAGAAAGGCTGAGCGGCGCTGGAAAGCGCGCAGAGGAGAAGGGGTGGCGTCTCCGGCAGGAATCGAACCTGCAATCTTCCCTTAGGAGGGGAAAGTTATATCCATTTAACTACGGAGACGCAGCGAAGCCGGAAATTATAGCGCTGATAGCCGCTTGAAAGAGCGCATGAAAAACGCCGGCTCCCGCCGGCGTTTTTTTCATACCGGAGTTGCCTCTCCTGAATGGGACGAAGCAGCCTTCGTACTTACTTGAGCGAGATATTGCCTTTCTTCACAACATCGTGCGCCCAGTCGTACTGCTCCTTGATTTCCTTGCCGAATTCTTCAGGCGTGTTGCCCGACGGCGCCGCGCCCTGCTTTTCCAGCGCTTCGATGACCTGCGGCTTCTTCAGCGCTTCGGCAGCGGCCTTGTGCAGCGTATCGATGACATCCTGGGGGGTGCCGGCGGGCGCAAGCAGACCATACCAGGCCGGCTGATTCAACTGCGGATAGCCTTCTTCCGCCAGCGTGGGAACGTCTTTCAGGCTTTCCAGCCGCTCCGGCCATGCGATGGCCAATGCGCGCAGATTGCCAGCCTGGATCTGGGCCATGGAGGACGGCAGATTATCGAAGAGAATTTCGATCTGTCCGCCCACGGCGTCGGTGACGGCGGGACCGGAACCCTTGTAGGGGACGTGCACAATATCGGCGCCCGTGGCCATGCGGAAGGCTTCGCCGAAAAGGTGAAGCACACCGCAAGTGCCGGAGCTGCCATAGGAATACTTGCCCGGGTTATCTTCCAGAACCTTGAGGAATTCCTTGAAGTTCTTTGCAGGGAACTTCGGGTTCACTTCGATCACGTTCGGCACATTGGCGAAGTTGGTGACCGGCATGAAGTCCTTCAGCGGGTCGTAGGGAAGATCATCAGGGCGGCAGGCCTTGTTGACGGCCATGGTCGACACGGTCGCAATGGAAAGCGTGTAACCGTCCGGCTTGGCGCGGGCCGCCTCCTGGGCGCCGATCGCGCCGCCGGCCCCGCCCTTGTTCTCGACTACCATGGACTGACCGAGTATCTGGCTCATTTCCTGGGTGACGATGCGGGCGACGATGTCGGTGGAACCACCGGGGGCGAAAGGCACGATCACGCGTACGGGTTTGTCGGGATAGGCGGCCTGTACCGGCGCTGCGGCGAAAACAGAGGCGATGCCCCCTGCAAGGGCCAGTGCTGCGAACTTCTTATGCGTTTGTTTCATATACACTCTCTCCACACTCTCAAGCGTTCTCAGGAAGAATCGGAACGATATTCTAGGCTAAGCTTGCGTCCAAATAGTACAAATTGCTCCATAACGGCTGAATAAATGGCCATCGTTGCACTGGTCCTGCCGGACTTTCTCTTGATCGCGCTGGGATGGGCCCTGTTTCATTTACTGAAATACCAGGCGGAATTCTTCAACACGGCCGAGAAACTCGTCTACTACGTATTGTTTCCCGCGCTGCTGTTCAGTTCCATCCTTCGTACACCCATCAGCCTGAGCGAGGCGTCGACCCTCATCGGCGCAACGGCTGCCGTCATGGCATGCGGCGTCGCCATGGCGTGGTTGGCGGCGCCCATACTCAGGGCCCCGGCCAAGCTTCAAGCCTCGCTCGCCCAGTGCGCGTATCGCTTCAACACCTACATGGGGCTTTCCTTGGCTCTGAGCGTCGCTGGAACGGCAGGCCAGTCCACCATGGCGATCATTGTCGGATGTGCTGTTCCGCTCGGAAACATCGCCGCCGTCTCGGGGCTGGCTGACCGGAAGGACGGGCATGTCGTGGTGGAAGTCCTGCGCAATCCTCTCATTCTGGCAACGGCAGCGGGGCTGGCATGCAACCTGGCCGGCATCTCCTTGCCGGACTTCGCCACTGATACGCTGCAGCGTCTGGGCGCTTGCGCCATCGCGCTGGGCCTGATCTGCGTGGGCGCCACCCTGACTATGCAGGGTTTGGGAACCGCCGCGAAGCTGATTGGATGGATGATCAGTGTCCGCCTGCTCGCCATGCCCCTGGCAGGGTTGCTGGTCGCCTTCCTCCTACCGCTGTCGCCCACCGAAAAGCATATGCTGTTGCTATTCAGCACCCTGCCCACTGCCTCGTCGGCGTACATCCTGGCCGTGCGCATGGGAGGCGATGGGCGCAGCGTCGCCGCAACGATATCGCTGGGTACGGTTCTTTCGGCCGTCACCATACCCCTATGGTTGCAGGTCAATCCATTCTGAGGAGGTAGCGCCATGTCACCTTATAGCGTGCAGTCCGTGCCTGTTTCCCTGAGATTACCGGACGAAGACTCCACAGTTGGCTTGGCCGCGTCGTTCTCGCCGCTGCTGTGTGGGCGGTATCCGGACATAGAACCGGGCGGGCGGATCCATCTTCGCGGCGATCTCGGCGCCGGCAAAACAAGCTTCGTGCGGGCGTTTTTGCGAGCCGCCGGCGTACAGGGTCGCATCAAAAGTCCTAGCTATGCACTGCTTGAAAGCTATAATCTTTCTAGCTTACACTTCTATCACCTTGATTTTTATAGATTTAGCGACGCGCGAGAATGGTTGGACGCAGGATTTCGGGACATTCTTCAGGAAAATGCCATCGTCCTGATCGAATGGCCGGAGCAGGCGGGCTCACTCTTGCCGCCTCCCGACCTGGACATCCGGATCGAACATGAGGACGAAGGGCGCAGCGCTGTGCTGACGGCGCACAGCGACAAAGGATCACTATGGCTGACGACTCTATTTCCCCCGCCGCCGGCGCCCCCGATCTGAATCGGCGGCGTCTGGTTGCCGGCGCCACCACACTGTTCGTCCTCCCAGTCATTCCCCGTTATGCCCATGCGGCGAGCATCGTGGCGGTGCGCACGTGGCCGGCAGACGAATACACTCGCGTCACGCTCGAGATGGACTCCGAGCTCAAGGCGGAACACTTCACGCTCGACGGTCCTGATCGGCTCGTGGTGGATATCGAAGGCCTGTCCCTGAACTCCACTCTGAACGAGCTGATCTCCAAGGTACGCCCGGACGACCCCTATATCGGGACGGTGCGGGTGGGACAGAACCGGCCAGATGTCGTGCGGCTGGTGCTCGACCTCAAGCAGCCTGTCGCCCCGCAAATCTTCACACTCAAGCCGATCGGCGAATACAAATACCGTCTGGTGCTGGATCTCTACCCCAAGGTAGCCCAGGATCCTTTGCTGGCCATCATGGACAGCAAAGATCCGGACCCTCTGGCCGACGTGCTGGAGCAGCTTGCCCAGCAAACCACCGAAGCGCCGATTCCTTCCGTACGGGGGCAGACTCTGCCGCCGACCGCACAGAAGCCCGACCTTCCGTCGCCTCCCGGCACCACGACGAGGCCCCGGCCAACCCCCGCTCCGGTTCCGGCCCCCTCTCCGGCCCGCAGCGGTCAAGTACTGATCGCTCTGGATCCGGGGCATGGCGGCGAAGATCCGGGCGCTGTCGGTCGGGGCGGCACCCGCGAAAAGGAAGTCGTCCTTGCCATTGCAAAGCGGCTCAAGCGCATGATCGATTCGACGCCCGGCATGAAAGCCTACCTGACGCGGGATGGAGACTACTTCGTGCCCCTGCAAGTCCGGGTGCAGAAAGCCAGGCGGGTCAAGGCGGATCTCTTCATTTCCATCCATGCGGATGCCTGGATCAAGCCCAGTGCGCGGGGTTCATCGGTCTATGCGCTGTCACAAAATGGCGCCACCAGCACGATGGCGCGTCTCATGGCTCAGCGCGAGAACGAGGCCGACCTGATCGGCGGCGTGAACCTCGGCACCCACAATGCACAGGTCGCCAAGGTGCTGCTGGATCTGTCCACCGCTGCGCAGATTAACGACTCGATCCGCGTAGGAGGGAAAGTCCTTCAGGAAATCGGGCGTATCAATCGACTGCATAAGCGCCAGGTGGAGCGCGCCGGCTTCGCGGTATTGAAGGCGCCTGATATTCCTTCCATCCTGGTCGAGACCGCCTTCATCAGCAACCCCACAGAAGAAAAGCTGCTGCGCAGCAGCAAGTACCAGGACCAGGTCGCACGCGCCATGCTGACTGGGATACAGGGATACTTCCAGGACAGCCCAGCTCTGGCACGACGCGGCTAGGGACAGCCCGGCGGGTAGAATCAAGGTCTGTGCCATGTATTTGAAGACCGACCCGCAGACGGATGATTGCCAGACGCCCTATTTCCCCGCTTCCCGACCTGCTCATCAGCCAGATCGCTGCCGGTGAGGTCATTGACCGCCCGGCTTCGGTGCTGAAGGAGCTGATAGAAAACGCACTTGATGCCGGTTCCACCGCGATCGAGGTCCGCCTCGATGGAGGCGGCATCCGCCGGATCGCCGTCATCGACGACGGCGGGGGCATCCCCCCGGATGAGCTTCCCTTGGCCATGCGCCGCCACGCCACGAGCAAGATCGGCTCTTTGGAAGAGCTCGAGCACGTGGCCTCCATGGGATTCCGCGGCGAGGCGCTCGCTTCGATCGCATCCGTGGCCCGGCTGACGATCACTTCCCGCTGTGCGGGCGCTGCCCATGCAGCGCAGATTGATGGCGCATCGCTGAACGTCGAGGCGGCTGCGGGCCCGACGGGTACCGCCGTGGATGTCCGGCAGCTTTTCGACTCGGTACCCGCCCGGCGGAAATTCCTGCGTTCGGAAACCACGGAGTACGGCCATTGCCTGGACGCCCTGGAGCGAATCGCGCTCGCCCGTCCTGAAGTCGCGTTTCGACTGTTCCACAACGAGAAGATCCAGCGACACTGGCGCGCCGGCAGCATGGCGCAACGCCTGCGCGACGTACTGGGCGCAGAATTCATGGATCAGGGCATATTGGTGGAGCGCGACCAGGGGCTGATCTCACTGCGGGGGCTGATCACGCGACCGACGCTCGCACGGCATCGCAGCGACCGCCAGTACTTGTATGTCAACGGCCGTTTCGTACGCGACCGCAGTGTGTCGCATGCCGTCAGACAGGCCTATGCCGATGTGCTCCACGGCGACCGTCACCCGGCTTACGTATTGTTCCTGGAGGTCGATCCCGGCGTCGTCGATGTGAACGTGCATCCCGCCAAGCACGAAGTACGATTCCGCGACAGCGGTGCCATTCACCGCTTCGTTGCCCAGACCCTCGAAGAAGCCCTGGCCAGCACTCCGGGCGTGCACGATGCGCCGGCGGAAGGCCGGGCCCCCGGCGGAAACGCCGCTTCCGACGGCCTGGAGCAGCCGGGGGACGGAGTCGTGCCCGGACAATACGCAAAGGCCTCTGTCCCGCCGTCAGGCTCATCATTCGGCGCCGGCAGCCGTGGGCCAGTGCAGCAGTCTGCCTTCAGTCTACGCGAGCCCGGTACGGCTACAGAGGCCTGGCAAACGCTTTACCGACCGCTGGATGCGCACGGCCATGCCGACGCTGCCATGTGGCCAGCGCAAGGCGACGCCGATGCGCCCGACACAGACCCGCAGCCTCTGGGCCAAGCGCTGGCACAGGTGCACGGGATCTACGTCCTTGCGCAGAACCGCCGCGGCCTGGTCCTGGTGGACATGCATGCCGCTCATGAGCGGGTGGTATATGAACGACTCAAACGCGCGCTGGACGAGCGGGAGCTCCCCCGGCAGGAACTGCTCGTCCCCGTGGTCTTCGCGGCCGATCCCCGCGACCTGGGTCTGATCGAGGAATATCACGACACGCTCGAGGAGCTCGGCCTGGGACTTACGCCTGCCGGCCCCGCTGCCATCGCGGTACGGGCCGTACCGGCCCTGCTTGCCCATGGCGACATCGAATCGCTGGTCAGGGGCGTGCTGCGCGACTTGGCCGGCGTGGGCGGGTCCCGACTATTGATTCAGCAACGCAACGAACTGCTTTCGACCATGGCTTGCCATGGGTCCGTGCGGGCCAACCGAAGGCTGACGCTCGACGAGATGAATGCCTTGCTGCGGCAGATGGAGCAGACGGAACGGGCTGACCAGTGCAACCACGGCCGCCCGACCTGGCTGCAATGGTCGCTGGGAGAGCTCGATCGCATGTTCCTGCGAGGGCAATGACGGAATGACGCCTGCCCTGCCCGTCATTTGCCTGGCCGGCCCCACAGCATCCGGCAAAAGCGCCGCCAGCCTGGCGCTGGCCGAGCGTTGGCCGCTCGAAATCATCGTCATGGACTCGGCCACCATTTATCGCGGCATGGACATCGGTACGGCCAAGCCCACGCCCGAAGAACAGGCGGGCGTACCCCATCACCTGCTGGATATCCGCGACCCGGCCGAGCGCTATTCCGCAGCGGATTTCCGCAGCGACACGCTTTTGCTCATCGAAGCCATCCTGGCGCGCGGCAGGCTGCCCCTGATCTGCGGCGGGACCATGATGTACTACAAGGTGCTGCGCGAAGGGATCAACGATCTGCCGCAAGCAGATGCCGCCTTGCGGACGCAAATCGATGAAGAAGCGCGCCTGCGGGGCTGGCCGGCCCTGCATGCCGAGCTGGCCGTATACGACCCGCCGACCGCCGCACGACTGGCGCCGAACGATAGCCAGCGCCTGCAGCGCGCCATCGAAATCTACCGCAGCAGCGGGGTGCCCATGTCCGTCTGGCTGGCACGCGGGCAGCTTGCCACCGATACACCGTACCGCTTCCATACGATCAGTCTGGAACCCAGCGATCGCCTGGCGCTGCATGCGCGCATTGCGCAGCGATATCGCACGATGCTGGAAATGGGTCTGCTTGAAGAAGTCGCTCAGCTGCATGCGCGCGGCGACCTGCACACCGGATTGCCTTCGGTGCGCTGTGTGGGATATCGGCAGTTATGGGATCACCTGGAGGGCAGGACTCCCTTGGAAGCGGCCGTGGAGCAGGCCATCGCCGCCACCCGTCAGCTCGCCAAGCGCCAGCTCACCTGGCTGCGCTCAGAGCCGGGACGCGGCCAGGTGGATTGTCTGGCGGCTAATGCGGCATCCCAGGTCGTCGATCAGGCGAATGCCGTGTGGAAGACGTCGAGCTATTGAAGCGGCACACCGCCCCGAGCCGGAAGCGGCGTGCGCGAAGCCGCCTTGCTCAGGCCATGATCACTTGCGGGGCGTCCGCCGCCTGGCGCTCCGTGATTTCGCCCAGCTTGTAGACAGTCTCGCCCTGGCTGCTCAGGGTGGCGGCGATGGCGTCAGCCTGAGCAGCCGGTACGATCACCACCATGCCGATACCGCAGTTAAAGACTCGCAGCATTTCTTCGTCCGCCACGTTGCCATTCTGCTGCAGCCACTGGAACAGGGGCGGCAGAGCCCAGGCATCGCGGTGCAGGCGCGCCGCAAGGTGGGACTGAAGCACGCGCGGCACGTTATCCAGGATGCCGCCGCCCGTGATGTGCGCCAGGCCCTTGATGTCGCGCCCGTGCGCTTTAAGAGCGTGAAGGACAGACTTTACATAGATGCGCGTGGGCGCCATGACGACGTCTTGAAGAGGCTTGCCGTCGAGCTCCTGGCCGGGGCGGCCGTTCGCATGCTTGAGAATCTTGCGCAGCAGCGAGAAGCCGTTGGAATGGGCACCGCTGGAAGCGAGGCCGAGCACGGCATCACCCGGCTCGATCGACTTTCCGTCGATGATGGCGGATTTTTCGACCGCCCCTACCGCAAACCCCGCCAAATCGTATTCGCCGTCGGGATACATGCCGGGCATTTCGGCGGTTTCGCCTCCGATCAGTGCGCAGCCCGAGAGCTCGCAGCCCTTGGCGATACCTTGAACCACACTGGCAGCCGTATCGACCGACAGCTTCCCGCAGGCGAAGTAATCCAGGAAGAACAGGGGCTCGGCGCCCTGTACCAGGATGTCGTTCACGCTCATCGCGACCAGGTCGATGCCCACGGTATCGTGGCGATTCCATTCGAAGGCGAGCCGCAGCTTGGTCCCGACTCCGTCGGTTCCGGACACCAGCACAGGTTCCTTCAGGGTGCGCGGCACTTCGAACAAGGCGCCAAATCCGCCGATGCCCGCCATGACGCCTGCCCGCATGGTACGCGCCGCCAAGGGCTTGATGCGGTCCACCAGCGCCTCGCCGGCATCGATGTCAACGCCCGCGTCGCGATAGGTCAGGGAAGCAGAATTTTTATCAGTCATGAGAAAAGCCGTGGGATGTGCAAGAATTGCGGGTTTAAGGAAGCGCTGGAGCCGTCCGGCGTCAAGCAGCGATGCTCAGGGCTTCCTGTACTGTTCATCTGGCCGGATTTTACGATGAACCGCGTTGCAGCACTTTATGGCACAACAACTGATACTCGACCTTCTCCCGCCACCGCCGCCTTCGCTCGATAATTTCGTGGTGGGACGCAACGCGCCGGCACTTGATGCCCTGCGTCAGTGTGCGCCGGGCCGCGCCATCTATCTATGGGGGCCGCAGGGCGTGGGGCGCAGCCATCTGCTGCAGGCGGTAGGTCTTCAGGCGAGCGGTCGCTACCTCGCGCCCGGTACCCCGGCCGAAAGCTTGCACGATCTTGCAACCGGCGACACCATTCTTGCGCGGCTCATCGCCGTGGATGACGTGCAGGCGCTCGATTGCGACGGCCAGGCGGCGCTTTTCGCGCTATACAACCGTTGGCGGGAAACCGCCTCGACCCGCCATGCCTTTGCCCTGGTGCTGGCCGGCGACTGCGCACCGCTGAACGCGGAGCTGCGCGAAGACCTGCGTACCCGCCTGGGTTGGGACCTCGTGTTCCGGCTCGAACAGCTGTCGGACGAAGAACGCGCCCAGGCGCTGCGCAGCCGATCGGCCGAGCGCGGGCTGGAGCTTTCCCCTGAAGTCATCGGCTGGCTGCTGACGCACCATGAGCGCGACATGAGCCGCCTGACCGCCCTGGTGGATGCACTGGACCGCTATTCCTTGGCACGCCACCGCCCGATTACCCTGCCGCTGCTGAAGGACCTGCTTGCAAGCCATCAGCCATGAAAAGAGAACCATGACCGAATTTTCCCGCCTCGCCCTGTTCGACCTGGACCACACCTTGCTGCCGCTGGACAGCGATTATCAATGGGCCGATTACCTGGCCCGCACAGGCCGAGCCGGCGATCCTGCCGAGGCCCAGCGCCGCAACGAAGAACTGATGGAGCGCTACAACGCCGGGCGCCTCACCGCAGAACAGTCGGCAGAATTCATGCTGGGGCTGCTGGCCCGCGCCAGTATGCCGGAACTGGCGCAATGGCATGAAAGCTTCATGGCCGAAGTCATACGACCTTCCATTCGCGACAACGCCCTGCAGTTGGTCCAGGACCACATGGCACGCGGCGATCTCTGCGCCATCGTCACCGCCACCAATGAGTTCGTGACGGCGCCCATCGCCCGCGCCTTTGGCATCCCGCACTTGATCGGGACGGTGGCCGAGGCCCGGCTGGGCCGCTACACCGGCCGTATCCAGGGCGTGCCCAGCTTCCAGGCGGGCAAGATCGTCCGGGTTGATGAATGGTTGGCCCGCATGGGCTTGTCGCGCGAATCGTTCCAGGAAACCTACTTCTACAGCGATTCACCCAATGACCTTCCTTTGCTGGAAGTGGTGACCCACCCTGTCGCCACGAACCCCAGCCCGGTCTTGCGCGATATCGCCGAGGAGCGCGGCTGGAAAGTGCTCGACCTGTTCAAGGAAATGCAGGACGCAAAGTCCTAAAATACGCACATGCTTCCCGAAACAATAAAAAACTTTGTCGCGCGCCTGTTCGCCGGCTCTCGCCGCGGGCCCGAACGCCTGCCTGTCGAAAAACACGGCATCGATCGGCGCAACGTCTCGCGCCATGCGATCAAGGTATGCGAAGTCCTTCGCCAGCATGGCTATGAAGCCTATGTAGTGGGCGGCGCCGTACGCGACCTCATTGTCGGCCTGCAACCCAAGGATTTCGACGTGGCCACCAACGCCACCCCGGAACAGGTCAAGCCTCTGTTCCGGCGGGCGCGCATCATCGGGCGCCGTTTCCGTCTCGTGCACGTGGTGTTCGGTCCCGAGATCATCGAGACGTCCACCTTCCGCGCGCCATCCAACGGGGGAGACGAACACACTGACGAGCACGGACGCATCCTTCGCGACAACGAGTTCGGTACCCACGAGGAAGACGCGGCCCGGCGCGATTTCACGCTCAATGCGCTGTATTACGACCCGCTCACCGAGGAGGTGATCGACTTCCATCGTGGGGTGGCCGATCTGCAGAAACGAACGGTCCGAATGATTGGAGACCCTGAAAAGCGTTATCGCGAAGACCCGGTCCGCATGCTGCGCGCCGTGCGCTTCGCATCCAAACTGTCCGGCGCCATCGAACCCGCCACGCTCGAGCCCATACGCCGCCTGGCTCCGCTGATCGAGCACGTACCGGCCTCGCGGCTTTTCGATGAAACACTCAAGCTGCTCACCTGTGGTCACGCCATGGATTGCCTGCGCAAGTTGCGCGAGGTCGGGTTGCACCAGGATCTGATGCCATTGCTCGACGTTGTGTTCAACGTGCCGGAAGGCGAAGAGTTCGTCGAGCTGGCTCTGGCACGCACCGACGCCCGCGTGCGCACGGGCAAGCCGGTCAGCCCGAGCTTTCTTTTCGCCGCCCTGCTTTGGAAGCTGGTTTACCAGCGCTGGCAGGCGCTGGTCCAGGGCGGGGGGCATCCGAGCCAGACATTGCTCGAAGCGGCGGACTCGGTGCTGGACGAGCAGTCACGCAAGATGGCTATACAACGTAGATTCATTGCGGATATACGCGACATCTGGTTCATGCAGGCCCGCTTCGAACGCGTCAACGCCAAGGCGATCTGGCGCATGCTGGAGCAGCCGCGCTTTCGCGCCGCCGTGGATTTCCTGCAGCTACGAGCCGAAGCGCGCGAGGTCGACAGCGTCATGGCGCAGTGGTGGATGGACTTGGCGAATGCCGAGCCTGACGAACGCGTACCCATGCTGGATAATTTCCAGGCCTCGCAGCGCGACCGCCCGGCGACGGCCGTGCGCAAGCGTCGGCGGCGTCCGCGCCGCAAGGCGCCCGGTGCGTCCGGGAACGCGCCCGAGTGAATCCGACTTTCCCTGCGATGACGGGCGACGCGCCCAACCCTGCATCGACCGGGGGCCCATGCGTAACGGCCTACGTCGGTCTGGGTGCCAATCTGGGCAACGCGGCCGACACAGTCCTTCAGGCGGCCCGCGACATCGGCGCCCTGCCCGGCGTCCATTCCACGACTCTGTCTCCGCTGTACCGCAGCGCGCCAGTCGACGCCGGCGGGCCAGACTATGTGAATGCGGTCTTGCGGGCAGATACGACGCTAAGGCCGGATGCGCTGCTGCATGGGCTGCAAGATATCGAGAACCGCCACGGCCGGCTGCGGCCCTATCGGAACGCGCCACGCAGCCTGGATCTCGACCTGTTGATCCACGGCGACGAAAAGCGGCAAAGCGAGTTCCTGATCCTTCCGCATCCACGCATGCATGAACGCGCCTTCGTGCTGATGCCGCTGCGCGATTTGGCGCCCGGCCTTATGCTGCCTCAGGGCGATCTGGATGCACTGCTGACTGCCTGCGGCGACCAGCGCCTGGAACGGCTGGTTCACCCCTGAACCTTGCCGACGTTCAACCGCCGGCGACGATGCGCCTGGCGCGTTCGATCACCGGCGCGTCCACCATTTTTCCGTCGACCTGAAAGGCCGCCGAACCCGTACGTTCGAATTCGGCTACGACCCGCTGCGCCCACTCCCGCTCGGCGTCCGACGGCGCGAAGGCCGCATGCACGGCCGTCACCTGTGCCGGATGGATGCACAACACACCGGCAAAACCCATGTCGCGCACCTGGGCCGCAATATTGGCCACGGTCTCGGTATCACGGAAATCGGGGTGCACGCCGTCGATCGGCGCCCGGATGCCGGCAGCGGCGCTGCTCAACAGCATGCGGCAGCGGACGTGATCCAGCAGCAGGCGAGCGCCCGCCGTATCGGGGCGGGTAGCCGTATCCAGCATCAGGTCGAGATACCCGAAAGCAAGCCGCTCGACACCTTCTTCGACGGCAAGGGATTCGAGTGCCATGACGCCACGCGCGCTCTCCACGATAGGGATCACGGGCTTGCCGGTGAGCTCGTGCACGCGACGCGGCTGCGCGGCCGATTCCGTCTTGGGCAGCACCACTCCGATAATGCCGTCATGCGCCTTGCATAAGACCATGTCGGCCTCGAACCAGGGGGTATCGGCCGCATTGCAGCGCACCAGAAAGCGCGCCTCGGGATGTTCCTGCGCGAACTGTTCAATGTGCTGGCGGGCGACGTCCTTGGCATCGGGTTCGACCGCGTCTTCGAGATCGATGATGACCGCATCGGCGCCGGCGGCCAAGGCCTTGGCATACCGCTCCGGGCGATTGCCCGGGACAAACAGCGCACTTCGCATTGATTGGCGCATGATGATTTTCAGCCCTTGAAAGTGAGTTCGGCCTGGTGGGCCAGGGTGCCTTCCTGTTCTGCCCAAAGCGCCGCCGTGCCGTCTTCCTGCAGCGTCCCGGCGACATCGAACGGCTGCGGCGCGATCAAGGGCCGCAAGCCCCGATAGTTGAACGATTGCACCTCCCGTTCGGGATGAGCATCGGTGCAGGCTTGCAGCATCAAGGTGGCGATGAGAGGGCCGTGCACGACCAACCCGGGATACCCTTCCTGTTTCGTGACGTAATCCTGATCGTAATGGATGCGGTGGCCGTTGAAGGTGACGGCCGAATAGCGAAAGAGCATCACCGTATCAGGCCGGACCGTCCTGCCCCATTGCCGCTGTGGCGGGCGAATACTGCCTTGCAGCTTGGGTGGCGCCGGGTCGCGATACACGACATCCTGCTCTTCACTCACGCACAGCTTGCCGCCCTGCACATAATCGTGCTGCACCGTGAAGAACAGCAGAGTTCCCGTGCGACCCTGCTTTTCCTTGATGTTGAGAACGGTCGAGCGGCGTTCCGCGGGCGTGCCTACGCGCAACGGCGTGAAAAAGCGCACTCGTCCGCCGGCCCACATGCGGTTGCGGCTTCCCAGCGGTGGCAGGAAACTGCCTCGAGCGGGGTGGCCGTCGCGGCCCAGCTCTTCATAGGCTTGTCCGCGGACGAAATGCGCCCATAGCCACAAATGGGGCAGCGCTTCGCCTTGGGCAGGCGCGGGGCGGTCCAGGGCAAGGGCGATCTGGCTCACATGACCGACGTCCAGATTGTCGGAAACTGTCTCCTCGCGCCCAATCCAGCTTGAATAATCTTCAGTGGTCATGGCGTTACTTTTCTGTCAGCAGTTCAGTTCACCGGAACCAGCGCGATCATCTCGGCGATCTTCGCTTTCCATTTGGCCGGGCCGGTCTGGTGCACGGACTCACCGGTCGAGTCCACGGCCACCGTCACGGGCATGTCCTTGACGTCGAATTCATAGATAGCTTCCATGCCGAGGTCTTCGAATGCCACCACCCGGGCATTGCGAATCGCCTTGGACACGAGGTAGGCCGAGCCGCCCACCGCCATCAGATAGGCCGACTTGTGCTCGCGGATGGCTTCGATGGCGACCGGGCCACGCTCGGCCTTGCCCACCATTGCGATCAAGCCGGTTTTTTCGAGCATCATGCCAGTGAACTTGTCCATGCGCGTGGCGGTGGTGGGACCTGCGGGACCGACCACCTCTTCGCGCACGGGGTCGACGGGACCGACGTAATAGATGATGCGATTGGTGAAGTCGACCGGCAGCGGTTCACCGCGGTCGAGCATTTCCTGGATACGCTTGTGCGCGGCGTCGCGGCCCGTGAGCATCTTGCCCGACAGCAGCAGGGTCTGACCCGGCTTCCAGCCCGCGACTTCTTCAGCTGTCAGTGTGTCCAGGTTCACTTGCGTCGACTTGTTGTAGTCGGGCGCCCATTGGACATCCGGCCAGTTCGACATGGCCGGCGGGGTCAGCACGGCAGCACCGGAACCGTCCAGTTCGAAATGGACATGGCGTGTCGCCGCACAGTTGGGAATCATGGCGACCGGCTTCGATGCCGCATGGGTGGGGTAAGTGTTGATCTTGATATCGAGCACCGTGGTGAGCCCGCCCAGGCCCTGGGCCCCGATGCCCAGCGCATTGACCTTTTCGTAGAGCTCGATGCGGAGCTCTTCAAGCTTGTTCTGCGGCCCACGCTGCAGCAGCTCGAACATGTCGATGTCTTCCATCAGCGCCTGCTTCGCCATCAGCATGGCCTTCTCGGCGGTACCGCCCACGCCGATGCCCAACATGCCGGGAGGACACCAGCCTGCGCCCATGGTGGGAACCGTCTTGAGCACCCAGTCCACCAGGGAATCGCTGGGGTTCAGCATCGCGAATTTGGTCTTGTTCTCGGAGCCGCCGCCCTTGGCCGCGACCTGCACGTCGACGCGATCGCCAGGGACCAGATCGACGCTGACGATACAGGGCGTGTTGTCCCGCGTGTTCTTGCGCGAGAACAGCGGATCGGTCAGCACGGACGCACGCAGGGGATTGTCGGGGCTGAGGTAGCCGCGCCGCACGCCTTCATCGCAGATTTCCTGGATGCTGCGCTGCGTGTCGAAGCGCACGTTCATGCCGACCTTGAGGAAGACGTTGACAATGCCTGTGTCCTGGCAGATGGGGCGCCTGCCTTCGGCGCACATGCGGGAATTCGTCAGAATCTGCGCGATGGCATCCTTGGCGGCGGGGTTCTCTTCGCGCTCGTAGGCACGCGCCAGGTGCTGGATGTAGTCGGCCGGGTGGTAATAGCTGATGAACTGCACCGCATCGGCGATGGATTGTATGAAGTCGTCTTCTTTGATCAGGGTAGTCATGTGTGCAATCGCGGGTACTTGGAGGAAGGAATGAGCGCGCCGCAGGGGTACCCGCGAGCACGCGAGAATCACAGGATTACTTGCCCGTCCAGACAGGCTGGCGTTTCTCGGCGAAGGCGGTGGCGCCTTCCTTGGCGTCTGCCGACGTGAAGATGTGTGCAATACGGGGCCGCTGCAGATCGAACATTTCGGCCGGACGCCAGTTGCGCGACTCGGCGATCACCTGCTTGGCCGTCTGAACCGCGAGCGGGCCGTTCTGCGCGATCTTCCGCGCCATTTCAAGCGCCGCATCCAGCGCCTGGCCCGGCTCCACCAGACGGTTCACCAGCCCATACTGGTGGAACCGGTCTGCCGGAATCATGTCGCCCGTGAGCACCGCTTCCATGGCAACGTGATACGGAATGCGCGCGGGCAGGCGCAACATGCCGCCGGAACCGGGCACCAGGCCACGCTTGACTTCGGGCAGGCCGAACGTGGCATTGCCGGCCGCCACGATCAGATCGCAGGCCAGCGCCACTTCGCAGCCGCCGGCCAAGGCGTAGCCTTCGATGGCGGCAATCACAGGCTTGCGAGGCGGCCGTTCACAGATGCCTGCGAATCCGCGGTCGCCCACATACGGTCTCTGGCCGGTCGCGGCGAAGGCCTTCAGATCCATGCCCGAACAGAATGTATTGCCGGCGCCGGTGAGGATGCCGATTACCAGATCGTCTTCGGCATCCAGCCGATCAAGCGCCGCGGCGAGCTCGTGTGCGGCTTCATAGTTGATGGCATTACGGGCCTGAGGACGGTCGATGGTGATGACCAGGACCTGATCGACGACTTCGACTTTCACCAATTCTGACATGGGGACTTCCTTGGGTGGGGCGGCCCGCCGGCCGCATCAACGTTCGCGGACAACCGCATATCATACGACCATTTGCAACACCCCTCCGCCGAGCGGCGGGACTCGGCCTCGCAGGAAAACGCTAAAATCGGAGAATTTTGCGGCTTACCGCGCCTTCATCGGCCATACGTTCATGCTCACTTTTCAGCAGATCATCCTCACGCTACAGCAGTACTGGGACAAGCAGGGCTGCGCCCTGCTCCAGCCCTACGACATGGAAGTGGGGGCGGGAACCTCGCACACGGCCACATTTCTTCGCTCCATCGGTCCGGAGCCATGGCGCGCGGCCTATGTGCAGCCATCGCGCCGCCCCAAGGACGGGCGCTACGGCGAGAACCCAAATCGTCTGCAGCACTATTACCAGTATCAGGTCGTGCTCAAGCCGGCGCCGCCCGAAATCATTGATCTCTACATCGGTTCGTTGGTGGCGCTAGGCATCGACCCCAAGATCCACGACATCCGCTTTGTCGAAGACGACTGGGAGAACCCCACGCTGGGCGCATGGGGCCTGGGCTGGGAAGTCTGGCTCAACGGCATGGAAGTCACGCAGTTCACCTATTTCCAGCAGGTAGGCGGTCTGGACTGCTACCCCGCCACGGGCGAGATCACCTA
>JAEWFK010000140.1 GCA_023388835.1 Pseudomonadota bacterium
CCCCTGCCATGGACGGTTATTTCTATCGCATCTGGTAACCGCTTTGGGGAAATTCGATGCATTGCGAAACAAGGGCAGCCGTCGCATCCACGTGCTGGTATCTCGCCTATACGGAGCCACGTCGCGAAAGCTTCGCTCGGAGCCACCTGGAGCGCCAAGGCTACGACACCTACCTGCCCCTTTATCGCAGCACTGAAGCCCTGTTCCCGCGCTATCTGTTCTTTCGCCCTTCGCACGCGGCGCAATCCATTGCCCCGGTACGCTCCACCCGCGGTGTACAGGCGGTGGTGCGCTTTGGCAGCGTCTATGCACACGTGCCGCCCGAACTGATCGCGGCCATACGTGACCATGAAGCCTTGCGCCAAAGCGAGCGCGCGGCTGCCGGGCGTCTGCAGCCGGGCCAGCGCGTACGCGTCCAGTGTACCGCGCCCGCGTTGGCCGGGCTGGAGGGACTCGTCCATACCTCGGCGGCGCGGCGCGTGGTGGTCCTGATGGAGATCCTGGGCCGGCAGACGCCGGTCAGCATGCAGGCGGAGAACCTGGAGGTCATTTGATTGGGCGCTGATGGTCGGCGTGCAGGGCATACGCCTTGGCAGCAAGGTGGGCCAAAGAGTTCTGCGAGGCAGCCGAAAGCGCCTTGCATAGTGGTGGAGACGCCGCCTTGAGCCGTGGGGCCGAGGCGCCCGTGTCCGCTTTCATTCCGGCAGTGCATCTCTTGGGTTTGCGTCAGTGGGCGCAGACCCCGGCGGTAGCCTGTCCGCAAACTTCTGAATGGTCATGCAGCCAATGAAAACGCACAGTGAACCCGCACGGCACGCGTGGAGGCCACGATGGAATGCCTCATTGCCGGCCCTCCTTTCCAGCCTTGTTCTTTCCGCCTGCAGCATGTCTCCGGGCGTCTACATGGGGACGCCGGAGGATGTCAGCCGATCCTTGCAGGAAGACGGCGCCCCCTCGGGAGCGCTCAAGCCGATCACGCCCGAACTGGTCCGAAGCTACGATCCGGCGGACCCGCAGAAAGTGCGGGGGAAGATCGGGCACTTGTTCGGGAAAGCCGAGCCCTACCGCGTGGGGCCGGGAGATATTCTGAATATCGTTGTCTGGAATCATCCTGAACTGGCATTGACCCCTGCCGGCTCCGCCACTACGGCGGTTGTCACCGGCGCGAACGAGCTGGGTAACGGCTACAACGTCGGGCCGGACGGCAGCATACAGTTTCCCTTCAGTGGCTCGGTCCAGGTGGCGGGATTGAACGAGTCCCAGATCCGTGAACGGCTGGCGCAAAGGCTGTCCGGCTACATCAACTCGCCGCAGATCACGGTGCGCGTGCAAGCCTACCGGGCGGGCCGCATCTACGTCGACGGCGAAGTGAACAATCCCGGCGTGCTTCCGATCACCGACCTCCCCATGACGCTGCCTGAAGCCATCAACCGGGCCGGCGGAATGACGGCTGACGCGGATCGTTCCTCGGTCGTGCTCACACGCGGCGGAGTCTCCACACCGATCGACCTGCCCGAACTGACGCGCAGCAACATCAATCCGACGGACATCCTGCTGAAAAACGGCGATCTGCTGCGCATAGTGAGCCGCGAGGATTCCAAGGTCTACCTGATGGGCGACGTATACGCACCGACCGCACACGTCATGCACGACGGCAGCGTGACGCTGGCCCAAGCGCTAGGCGAAGCGGGAGGCGTCAATCCCCAGTCGGGCGATGCACAGCAGGTCTACGTGATCCGCCGCGGCGCAGACGGCGAACCGGAGATCTTCCACCTCGATGCCAGCCGACCTGCCGCGCTTGTCCTGGCTGCTGATTTCCGGCTGAAGCCTCGCGACATCGTCTATGTCGATCCCGCCCCGGTGGTCCGCTGGAATCGGGTGATCAGCAACATGCTGCCCAGCTACAACGCTGTGTACACAACCCGGGTCATGACCCGTTAAGCGGTGCCAACATGAACAGACCCCATGCACTTGTGCCCTACGAAGCCCTTCCCGTGGGCGCCCCCCTTCCAGCGCCGGTCGGCGCGGCTTCCTTCCGGGAGAACGATGAAGTCGACCTGCCGGGCTTCCTCGATATCCTGGCGAACTCGCGGCGACTGATCTTCACCACGCTGCTGCTGACGATGGCAGCCGGCGCGGGCTATGCCTTCCTGAGCCAGCCGACCTTTCGCGCCGATGCCCTCATACAGGTGGAGCAGCAGTCTCCGTCAGAGGCTCAGACCCACGTACTGGGCGAACTGGCTTCCGTCTTCAACGGCCCGGGAACCTCGACCGCTGAAATGGAGATCCTGCGCTCCCGCCTGGTGGTGGGCGAGGCTACCGACAGTCTCCAACTCTATGTGACGGCGAGCCCGAACTACCTGCCGGTCTTCGGCCGTTGGCTTTCGCAGCGCGCGGAGGGCCTGTCTCCGCCAGTCGTCCCCGGCCTGTTCGGATACGTGTTCGGCACGGAATCCATCAAAGTCGGCCGACTCGATGTCCCGCCCGAACTCGAAAATCAAGCTCTGACCGTCCTTGCCACGCCGACGGGGTTCGAACTCCGGGACCACAAGAATGTTCCCATTGCGCGGGGTGAGATCGGGACAGCGGTGGAGTTCAATTACGGCACGGGCACCGGAACCGTTCTGCTGGATGAGCTTCAAGGCAAGCCCGGCGCCCGATACACCGTTCTGCGGCATTCGCGACTCGCGATCATAGAGAAGCTGCAGACCGACATGGTCATCGACGAAAGAAACAAGCCGTCAGGCGTGCTTGCACTGTCGCTGGAAGGCGCGGACCCCGTGCTCACGGCTGAGATAGTCAACGCGATCAGCGGCGCCTACGTCAGACAGAACGTCGAGCGGCGCGCAGCGGAAGCCGACAAGTCGCTGGGTTTCCTCGACCAGTTCCTTCCCCAGCTCCGCCGGCAGATGGATGAAGCCGACGACCGCTACACGGCCTTTCGGGACCGGCACGGGACCTTTGATCTGGGTACTGAAGGCCGCCTGTCGCTCGAGACTTCCGTCGGAATGCAGACTCGCCTCTTTGAGCTCCAGCAACGCCGTCGCGAGTTGTCGGCGCAGTTCGGACCGCAACACCCCACGATCAAGGCGCTGGACGGACAGATTGCGGCGCTGGACTCCGAGGTTGAACGCCTGGCGGCGCGCATCAAGGAACTTCCGGCGCTCGAGCAGCAGCTGCTCAACTTGGTGCGAGACGTGAAAGTCAACGGAGAGCTTTACGCCGGTCTGCTCAACAGTGAGCAACAGCTGCGGCTGGTGAAGGAAGGCAAGGTCGGCACGGTGCGCCTGGTTGACCCTGCCATCGTTCCCGAACAGGCCGTGAAGCCGCAAAAGGCGGTAGCGCTGGCCATTTCCGCCCTGGCCGGCCTGTTGTTGGGCGTCGCCTTGGCTGTTCTGCGCAACCTGTTTCGCCCGGGACTCAGGACACCGGCCGATGTGGAGTCCCGCTTGGGCCTGGATGTTCTGGCTACTGTGCCCAAGGTACTCCCTGGCTCCATGCCGCGTCCCCCTGCGGGATACCGCCGCCGCAGCCACGTACTGGCGGACCTCGCGCCGGACGCGCCCGCCATCGAGAGCTTGCGCGGTCTGCGCTCGGTTCTGAATTTCGGCAGCAAGACAGACGGCGACAACATCGTCATGCTCACCGGGCCTTCCGCCGGTATCGGCAAGACTTTCGCCAGCGTCAATCTCGCGGCCATCACCGGCGCCGGCGACAAGCGGGTGCTGCTGGTGGATACCGATTTCCGCAATGGCGGCATCCACCACTATTTCGGCCAGCCACGGGGCAAGGGGTTCAGCGAACTGATCCGCGGGCACTGTCCCTTCCATGAGGCGGTACGTCGCAATGTCCTTCCCAACGTCGATGTGCTGACCACAGGCACCCTTCCGCGCAATCCGGTTGAGCTGCTGTTCTCGCCCCGAACGGGACAGCTCTTGCAGGAATGGGCCCAGGACTACGACATGGTGGTGCTCGACACCGCACCGGTACTGACGCTCTCGGACCCACTGGCTCTGGCGCCTTACGCGGGCACGCTGTTCCTGCTCGCACGAGCCGAGATCACCACACCGGCCGAGCTGGATGAATCGGCCCGGCGCCTGGCCCGCACCGGCGCACGAATAAGCGGCGTGATCTTCAACGACTTCAACAACGAACACCACCGGTTCAGCGCCCGCTACGGCGCCGGCCGGGCCGCCTACGGAGGGTATCCCGCAAAATGAAGAACTTCGCTTTGATAGGGGCAGCCGGCTACATCGCGCCCCGCCACATGCAGGCCATCAAGGCCACCGGAAACCGGCTGACCGCCGCTCTGGACCCGAACGATTCCGTCGGGATTATCGACAGCCATTTTCCCGAAGCCGACTTCTTCACCGAGTTCGAACGCTTCGACCGGCATGTCGATAAGCTCCGTCGCGCAAACCACTCGGATAGTATCGACTTCGTATCTATATGCTCACCCAACTACCTGCACGATTCCCACATCCGTTTCGCCCTGCGTTCGGGCGCGGACACCATCTGCGAAAAGCCGCTGGTCCTGAACCCGTGGAACATCGACGGCCTGCAGGAAATTGAACAGGACACGGGGCGAAACGTCTACACGATTCTGCAGCTGCGCGTTCACCCCGCCATTCAGGCCTTGCGGGAGCAGCTGCGCCAGACTCCACAGAACAGCAAGCAGGACATTGACCTGACTTACATCACGGCGCGCGGGCAATGGTATTTACGGTCATGGAAGGGCGACGTCAAAAAATCCGGCGGCATTGCCACCAACATCGGCGTGCATTTCTTTGACATGCTGCATTACGTGTTTGGTGAACTGCAGGACAACATCGTGCACCTTTCCACCCCGCAAAAGGCGGCGGGCTACCTCGAGTACGAGCACGCACGAGTGCGATGGTTTCTTTCCGTGGACGTGGAAGATATTCCGGCTTCCATTCGGGCCACCGGACAACGAACCTGGCGCTCGCTCACCATGAACGGTGCAGAGATCGAATTCTCCGGAGGCTTCACCGATCTGCATCAGAAGAGCTATGAGGAGATCCTGGCGGGCCGGGGCTTTGGCCTGGATGAGAACCGGTGCGCCATCGGGACGGTCGCTGCGATCCGGCATGCCGCCGTCAATCCCATGCGGGGCGAACGTCATCCCTTTCTTTCGCGCAGCGGCCTGCTGCTAGCGGACACGGCGATTCCGTCATTCCTGCAGCCGGCATCTGCCCTTTGATGCCATGAGCGACTCCATTCACCCCACCGCCGTCATCGACGACGGCGCGCTCATCGGTCCAGGCACGCGGGTCTGGCACTTTACACACATTTGTGCCGGCGCACGCATCGGCGGCGATGTGTCCATCGGCCAGAACGTCTTCATCGCGGGCCAGGCTGTCATTGGCGAGCGCTGCAAGATACAGAACAACGTCTCGGTGTATGACGGCGTGGTGCTGGAAGACGACGTCTTTTGCGGGCCCAGCGTGGTGTTCACCAATGTCTACAACCCCCGGGCGCATGTCAATCGCAAACGGGAGTACCGCCCGACCCTGATCAAGCGGGGCGCGACGCTAGGCGCCAACAGCACCGTTGTTTGCGGGGTCACCATCGGCGCCCACGCCTTTGTCGGAGCCGGAGCCGTCGTCAACGCAGACGTGCCGGGCCATGCCCTGGTGGTGGGTGTTCCCGCCAGGCAAATCGGCTGGGTGAGCGAGTACGGCGAACGCCTGCCCCTTCCCTTGACCGGGGTCGCCGAGGCCCGTTGTCCCCATACACAAGCCGTGTATTTCCTCAATGGCAACACGCTCACACGACAGGATGCTCTCCATGATGGACTTCATCGATCTGAAGACGCAACAGAAACGAATTCGTGAGTCGCTCGACGCCCGAATCGCAGCGGTGCTGGCGCATGGCCAGTACATCCTCGGACCCGAGGTGGAAGAACTCGAGGCTGCGCTCACGGCCTTTACCGGAGCGCGACATTGCATCAGCTGCGCCAATGGGACGGACGCTCTGCAGATTGCGTTGATGGGTCTGGGCATCGGCCCGGGCGACGAGGTCATCACGCCCGGGTTCGCCTATATCGCCACGGCGGAGGCCATTACCTTGACCGGCGCGACACCCGTGTACGCCGACATCGATGCGCAGAGCTACACCGTCGACCCGGCCTCGGTCGAATCGCTGGTCACGCCTCGCACGCGGGCCATCATGCCGGTTTCGCTCTACGGGCAGTGCGCTGACATGGACGCCCTGGAAGCCATTGCTGAGCGCCATGGACTAGCCGTCATTGAAGACGCCGCGCAAAGTTTTGGAGCCACCTACAAGGGACGGCGCTCTTGCAGGCTGAGTACGGTGGCATGTACCAGCTTTTTTCCGAGCAAACCCCTGGGCTGCTATGGAGACGGCGGCGCCCTGTTCACCAGCGACGCCCAGTTGGCGGAACGTCTTCGGCAGATCGCACGCCACGGTCAGGACCGGCGCTATCACCATGCCCGATTGGGCATGAACAGCCGGCTCGATACCCTGCAAGCAGCGGTTCTGCTGGCCAAGCTGGAAATCTTCGAGGACGAGATCGTGCAACGGAGGAAAGTGGCGTCCCGGTATGGCGATCTGCTGGAACAGGCCGGCATCCGCTCGGCACCCCGGGTCGCCGAGCACAGCACCAGCGTGCACGCGCAGTACACCGTCCGTTCTTCGGAACGGCAGCGCCTGCAGCAGCGGCTGCATAACGCGGGCATTCCCACCGTCGTTCATTATCCGCTTCCGCTGCATCAACAGCCGGCCGTCGCATGCAGCCGCAGCGTATTGCCGGTCAGCGAGGCGGCAGCGCGCCAGGTGATCAGCCTGCCCATGCACCCTTACCTGTCCCATCGCCAGCAACAGATCATCGTCGAAGCCATGCAGGATTCGGAAGTCTTTTGCTGATTGCCGTGATGACGGCCCATCCAAAGCAATTCGGGGAGTCACCCTGTGCAGAACAATAAAGAAAGCTATCAGCGACTGTGCGATCAGGAAGCGTCCATCCCCCTGTTTTCCCGACCCTGGTGGCTGGATGCCGCCGCGGGAGCGGAAAACTGGGATGTAGCGCTGCTTGAGAAAGGCGGCCTGGTGCTGGCCACCATGCCCTACCTCAAGCACCGGCGCGCGGGCTTCCGCATCCTCACGCAACCGTGGTTGACGCTGTCGCTTGGCCCATGGCTGCGCCCTTCCACGGCCAAGCCTCCTCGCAAGATCGCCCAACAGAAGGAATTGCTGCAGGGCTTGATCGAGCAGCTGCCGCCTTTCGATCACTTCCAGCAGAAATGGCACTACGACCAGACGAACTGGCTGCCGTTTCGCTGGAGCGGCTTCGAGCAGACCACCAGCTACAGCTATGTCATCTCCGACCTGACGGACCTGCAGGCCGTCTGGAACGGTTTCCAGGAAAACATCCGGAAGGAAGTGCGCAAGGCCACTGGCCGGGCGCAGCTGTGTGTGCGTGATGACCGGTCCCTGGAAGACATGCTGAGCCTGCACAGAATGACTTTCGATCGGCAGGGAAAGTCCACACCGTGCCCGGAGCGCATCATCCGGGCCATCGACGAGGCCTGCTCAGCCCGTGACCGTCGCCGCATCTTCATCGCGGAAGATGTGCAGGGCCGCCAGCACGCTGCTGTCTATATGGTCTGGGACGAGAACAGCGCCTACTACCTGTTGGGAGGCGGCGACCCGGCACTGAGGAACAGCGGCGCCGCGAGCCTGTGCATGTGGGAAGCAATCCGGTATGCGGCCGCCGTCACGAAACGATTCGATTTTTGCGGTTCGATGGTCGAGCCGATCGAGCACTTCGTCCGCGCTTTCGGGGGTAACCAATGTCCGTACTTTTCCGTGTCCAAAACTCCGTCAAGGGTGTTGGCGAGCTATCGCTTCCTCACTTCCCTGCTGCCGACGGCCCGGGCGGCCTGAGTGTTGCCGACCGGGCGGCCATGCCGCCCGCCGTGCTGGCTTGGCTGCAGGATCTCTTGCGGGAGCGTTTCCATGACGGCATTGTCCTGGAGCCGGAACGCGCCGGTTTCTGCGCGCTCTGCGTGCCCGGAAACAAGCGGCGTGTGTGGATACGTTCGGAATTTGCGGCCTTTGAGCTGGGAGCGAAGGACCTGCCGTGTGGACATTGGATCCCCGCCGAGCCGCAATGGCTGCCTGAAGCTTTGGAATCGCTGCCGGCGCCCGGCATGGCGGAACCTCCTGTCGCCCTCGTGGAACACGATGAGCGGGGCTATGTTCTGCATTACGACGTGCTGGGTCTGGCTTACTGGATGATGACCCGGCTCGAGGAGGTCGATGCGCAGCGGTTGGACGCGCATGGCCGCTTCCCTGCTGAAGCCTCGCACGCCTTCCGCCACGGCTATCTGGATCGGCCCATTGTCGACGAATGGTTTGAAGTGCTGTCCCGGATCATGCGCGCCGCCTGGCCCGAGCTGCCATCACGTGAACCCAAGTACGACATCCGGCTGTCGCATGACGTCGACACGCCGGCGCGCTACGGGTTGATTGGACCGCTGCGCCTGCTCCGGGTGATGCTCGTCGACCTGATGCGCGAGCGCGAGCGCGACCGGCAGGCGTTGATGCGCGCACCGAGAATCTGGTCGGAATCGCGGCAGCGCCTGGATACACGGGATCCTTTCAACACCTTCGACTGGATCATGGATCAATCAGAGGCTGTCGGCCTGCGCAACGCCTTCTATTTTCTATGTGGGCGCACCGACAGAAAACGCGACGGACATTACGTTCCGGAAGACCCGGCCATTCTGGATCTCATGCGCCGTATCCACGCGCGCGGCCATGAAATCGGCCTGCATCCCAGCTTCAACACCTATCTCGATCCCGACGCTCTTCGGGGTGAGGCGAATCGTCTGCGGCGGGCATGCGAGCAAGCCGGCATCCAGCAGGAGCACGTGGGCGCCCGCATGCATTACCTGCGCTGGCAGTCCCCCGCCACCTTGCGCAATCTGGAAGCTGCGGGGATGGCCTACGACACCACTCTCGGTTACGCCGATCACCCTGGATTTCGCTGCGGCACCTGCCATGAGTACCAGGCCTTCGACCCGGTCAAGTGCAAGGCCATGAAGCTGCGCATCCGGCCGCTGATCGTCATGGAATCCACCGTCATTGGCGGCATGCGCCCGCAGGGCGTGCTTCAGGCGCATGTGCGCTTGCGGCGCCTCATGGAGGCCTGCCGCCGAGTCAACGGACAGTTCACTCTGCTTTGGCACAACACCATGCTCGAACACCCCCACCAGCGACGGCTCTACGAGCTTGTGCTGGCACACCGCAAGGAACATGCAAAGTGAAGAGGATCATCACCGTGCTCGGTGCTCGCCCGCAGTTCATCAAGGCGGCGGCAGTATCCCGCGCGATCGCCGCCGATGGACGACTGTCCGAGCGCATCATCCATACGGGACAGCACTACGACCCCGGCATGTCCGACATCTTCTTCAAGGAGATGGAGATTCCTGAGCCGGCCCATCACCTCGGTGTGGGAGGAGGCAGCCACGGCGCCATGACGGGCGAGCAGCTCGCTCGGATCGAAGCCATTCTGCTCGAAGAAAAACCGGACTGGGTGCTGGTCTACGGTGACACCAATTCAACGCTCGCCGGCGCGCTCGCCGCCGCCAAGCTGCATATCCCGGTCGCGCATGTGGAAGCCGGCCTGCGCTCCTTCAATCGCCGCATGCCCGAGGAAATCAATCGCGTACTGACCGATCATCTGTCGGAGATCCTGTTCGCCCCCACGCAGGCGGCGCATGCGCAGCTGGAGCGCGAAGGCATTGCAGACGAGCAGATTCACATTACGGGAGACGTGATGATGGACGCTGCGCTGCATTACCGCAGCCGCGCCCGACGGCCGGACTGGTTCGACGCCCTGGACATCGAATCCGGCGAATTCCTGCTATGCACTATTCACCGTGCCGAGAATACGGATTCACCCGAGCGCCTGCGCGACATTCTGCAGGGGCTTTCCGCCTCGGCGCGGCCCATCATCCTGCCCCTGCACCCCCGCACGCGCAAGATGCTGGAGCGGCTGCAACTGCGCCCCTCGGAGCCGGTGCATATCGTTGACCCCGTCGGGTATCTCGAAATGGTGTGGCTGGAGATGCATTGCCATGCGGTCGTCACGGATTCAGGCGGGGTACAGAAGGAGGCGTATTTCCATGGCAAGCCGTGCATCACGCTGCGTGATGAGACCGAGTGGACGGAACTGGTGGAGCTGGGTGTGAATACGCTGGTAGGCGCCGACCCCCAGCACATTGCCAAGCAAATCAATCAACCTCCTGTCGCCGCCAGCGCCGGCGACGTCTATGGCGACGGCCGTGCCGCGCACACCATCGCCCGGATACTCGCCGAGTTCTGAATATGCGCATTCTTCTCATCAGCACCTATTTCTACCCTCAGAACCGGATCCCGGTGCTACGCGTCGGTCAATGGGCCAAGTATTGGGCACTGCAAGGCCATAAAGTGACCGTGCTGACCACGCAAAAGTATCCCTTTCTCGGTCCCTACGGATTGGCGCCTGAGCTGCCTGCCGGTGTAGAAGTCGTCGAAGTTCCCTACATGCCCGAGTGGATGCGGCGACGGCTCGAAGCCCGTAGTCCCGGACGAGCGAGCGGCTCGCCCGCCGCAAGCTCCGGCCAACGCTTGCGCAACCGTGTAAGGCGCTTGCGCGCCTATATCGGTTCCCTGATCGACATCCATGATCTGTGGGTGGGTCCCGCCAGGCGAAAAGGGCTGGAGCTGATGGCGGCGCAACGCTTTGATGCCATTGTCAGTTCCTTCTCGCCTCCGGCGGCGCATATGGTGGCCAGCCGTCTCAAGGCCGTCTATCCCGATACCGTGTGGATGGCGGATTTCCGCGACCTCTGGGCGAACAATCACATCACTTCGGCCCGAGGCGTCCTGCGTTTCATCGAGAATGCCGTCGAACGCCGCACGATGCGGAGCCGAGCCGACGTTCTGGCCACTGTCTCGATGCCCCTGGCCGATGACCTGCAGAAGCGCTATCCCAACCTGCCCATCTGGGTAGTGGAAAACGGCTTCGACCCCGAGGAGTTCCCGGACTGGCCGGCACGCATTCGCACGCCTCCCGGCACACACGGCATGCTGCGCATCTGCTATGCCGGCACGCTCTATCCGGGTCGCCGCGACCCGACTCCGCTGTTCGAAGCCGTCAATCAGTTGATCGATACCGGCGTGCTCGAAAGGCGGCGCGTCGCCATAGATTTCTACGGCCAGAATGAAACCGAACTGGCGACTATCCTCGATCGCTGCCATGGCAATCGACACGGCATCGTACACGCACACGGTTTCGTGTCGCGTAGCGATTCCCTGGCTGCTCAGGCGCGCAGCAGCCTGCTTCTGTTGCTGGAATCTTCTGAACCCGCCGCGCGTGGGGTACTCACCGGCAAGCTCTTCGAATACTTGGTGAGCGGCATTCCCATCGTGGCGGTGGGAATCGACGAAGCCAATGCCGCGGGCGAACTGTTGCAGCGCACGGGTACGGGGTTCTGCGCGCGCACAGCAGAGCAGATCGCGGACATGCTTACCAGAGCTGTGCAGAGCGGTCGCTTTGATTTCTACGACCCGCAACAGGAGCTGATCGCCGCCTACTCACGGGACTCGCAGGCCCACGGGATCGCAGAACGCCTCAATCGCCTGAGGGAGATGCAACCATGCTGACTGTTCTGCAGATGTATTACGTCGGCATTTCCGGAGCATTGTTCCTGTACGCGGTGTATACCCCGCGCAATGCCGTACGCGCATTCGCGCCTGCCTTGGCGCTGAACGTCTTTCCGCTTGCAGCGCTACCCTACATGAGCATGGACATCGCGCGCCTGGGCGGCATGCCGCTGGTCTACCTGCCCATGACGGCAATTGGACTTGCCATGATCGTGCGCAATGGCCTGCGCCTGCCGCGCCGTTTTCTGCTCCTGTACATCTTTGTCGCCCTATATCTCGTATATACGTTCAGCAACACGGTACTCGCGCGCGGCATTTCGGCGAGCAACCTGATGTATTGGCTGGCGTGGCCGCTGAACTTCCTGATTTTCATCGCTGCGGCCTCCATCGTCGCTCGTCTGGAACCCGGGGCAACGGACCGCATGCTTCACCGCTGCGTGCAAGTTCTGGTGGCGGCGTCAATCGTGGGCCTGGCCCGTTACGCGGTCGGCATCGAGACGGATGCGAACTTCATCCCGCTGATGAACCGCAATGGCACGGTGGTCCTGATTGCCCTGTTGTTTCCCCTGGTGTTTCACGTTCACGCGACCCAGGGCAAGTCGCGCACATGGCTGCTTGTCTGCGCCGGGACCATCGCACTATGCGTCACATTGACCTTCTCGCGCTCGGGACTCCTGGGCTTGCTGGCGGGCACCGTACTGTATTACTGGCGGTTTTCGCTGATGGGCTTGCTGAAGTTCTGCACTGCCGTGCTGGTGATCGCCCTGTTTCTGGCCAGCGGCATTGCCGAACGTACGACCGAGCGCCTGCTCATGTCGGCCCGAACGGTAAGCGCCATGGCGGAAGGCCGTGAAGTCGATCGCAGCATCGGCGACCACAACCGCGTCATCCTGGTGAATAGTGCCATTGCCACGGCGAAGAAGCACTTCTGGTTCGGCACCGGGCTGGGCATGGAGAACTATCGCGAAGGCTTGCGCAAAGCCAGCCTTCTGCCCGTGACGTCCAAAGCGCACAACTTCTATCTGTCCTATTTCACGGAACTGGGCCTGATCGGCTTCGCATTG
>JAEWFK010000057.1 GCA_023388835.1 Pseudomonadota bacterium
GTCGGCTCAAAGGACACCTGCCGCACGGGCCCGACACCTGTGATGTCGCGGTGCGCGGCCACGTAGTCGTAAAGGCCTTCGCTATCGTTGGTGGCCAGGACAGGTGTTTCGACGGCGGCGCCGTCGGTGGCGGTGAAATACGGCAGCGCGACCCATGCAACGGCCGCCACGGCAGCGGCCGCGGCAAAGCCAGACAGTCCGGCGCGCGCATAGCGGCGCAGGGGCTGTACCGGGGCCACGATAGGCGGTTCTTCATCGATGGCGCGACTGATGCGTGCGTATAGGAAATCACTGGGCTTGATGGCCAGTTCATCGCTGCGCAATACGTCGCCAATCATGTGGTAGGTGTCCCAGACCCTGCGCCCGTAGGGCGTGTCGAGGTCTTCCGTCCGTATGTCGGCTTCCGCGTCGATCCAGGCGGAAATGGATGCTTCCAGGGAAGCCGGCTGTTCGTGCTCCTTGATCGCTTGCATCTCGAATGACTCCTTACCAGCGACGATCCGTGTAGGAATCGTCTCCCAATACCGATTTCAGCTGCGAGGCGATGGCCTCGCGGGCCCTGAAAATTCTTGAACGCACTGTTCCAATGGGACAGCCCATGGTCTGGGCGATGTCCTCATAGCTCATGCCTTCGATCTCACGCAGGAAAATTGCGGTGCGCAGATCCTCGGGGAGCGACTGCATGGCCGCATTGACCGTCTCGGCAATCTGGCGACTGGCCAGCATCGATTCCGGCGTGCTGATGTCAGTTAGGTTGTCGATTTCGTCAAAAGTTTCACCCTCGCCGTTTTCAACGATCGATGAGGTGACGGGACGCCGGTTCCCGGCGGCCTGCCAGTTGCGCGCCGTGTTGATGGCGATACGATAGAGCCAGGTATAGAAGGCGCTGTCGCCGCGGAACTGCGGCAACGCGCGGTAAGCCTTGATGAAGGCTTCCTGGGCAACGTCTTCGATGTCACCAGGATCACGGATCATCCGCGACAGCAAACGCATGATCTTGCGCTGGTATTTCAGCACGAGCAGATCGAACGCGCGTTTATCCCCTCGCTGCACACGGGCCACGAGCGCTGCGTCGACGTCACGCTGGTTCATGGAGCTTCCTTGTTCTGATGACCGTTCCCCCGGAAAGCGCTCGCCTGGGTATACAGGGCGAGCTCACTCCAGAGTGGGGCCGGAACGGCCGATTTCCAGACAACCACATGCACGAAAGGCCCCGGCTCGGCTCGAGGCTGCAAGCGCAACGTCACCCATGCCGGACCACGCCACACATGGGTCAGCTCCATGATGCCCGGAAGCGCATCCATGCGAAAGCCGGCCGCCGCTCTGTCCCAATACAGGGTTCGCGCGCCGCAACCGCCTTCCCGTACCAGACGGAACACGAGCAGTAAGATGGCAAGCAGAAGGCAGGAATAGGCAGAGAGGTTCCATGCCGCGCCTCTCAGAGCAAGAGTGATGGCGGCATGCACGATGCAGAGAGTGCCCAGGGTGAGCAGCGCCGCCCTTGCAACGCCCGCCATGGGCGTTGCTTTTGTGGACCAGGCGGCGGAGGCGCTCAACCCCGGGGTTCCGGTCAGAGCCGGCGTACGACCATCGAGCCGTTGGTGCCGCCAAAGCCGAACGAGTTCGACAGCGCGACATCGATCTTCATGTCACGCGCAGCGTTCGCGCAGTAGTCCAGATCGCATTCGGGATCCTGCGTGAAGATATTGATGGTCGGCGGCGAAATCTGGCGATGCACCGCGAGTGTGGTGAACACGGCTTCGATACCGCCGGCTGCCCCCAGCAAGTGGCCGGTCATGGACTTCGTGGAATTGACGACCAGCTTGTGCGCGTGGTCGCCCATTGCCAGCTTTAGAGCCACGGTCTCGTTGCGGTCGCCCAGCGGCGTGGACGTGCCATGCGCATTCACATAGTCGATGTCCTGCGGATTGACGCCGGCATTGCGCAAGGCGTGGACCATGCCGCGGCGCGGGCCGTCGCTGTCGGGCGATGTAATATGGTGGGCATCGGAGCTCATGCCGTATCCGGCGAATTCGCCATAAATGCGCGCGCCGCGCTTGCGCGCGTGTTCATACTCTTCGAGCACCAGCACGCCCGCGCCCTCGCCCAGTACGAAGCCGTCGCGATCGATGTCCCACGGACGCGATGCCGTCGTGGGATCGTCGTTACGGGTGGACAGCGCACGCATGGCCGCGAAACCGCCCACGCCCAGCGGCGACACAGTCGATTCCGTTCCTCCGGCGACCATCACGTCAGCGTCTCCGTATTCGATGAGACGCGCGGCGTCGCCGATGGAATGCAGGCCGGTGGTGCAGGCCGAGACGACCGCGTAGGTCGGACCCTTCAGGCCGAGCATGATGGACAGCTGCCCGGATACCAGGTTGATCAGCGATGCGGGGACGAAGAACGGCGAGATGCGTCGCGCGCCGCGATCCATGTACTCGACCTGCTGCTCTTCGATGCGCGGCAGCCCGCCGATACCCGAGCCGATGATGGAACCGATGCGGTCAGCGTTGGACTCGTTGATCTCGAGGCCCGAATCGCGCCACGCCTGTACGCCCGCGGCAATACCGTAATGGATGAATGTATCCATGGTCTTGGCCTCTTTGGCCGACAGGTATTGCGTGATGTCGAAATCCTTGACCTCGCCCGCGATCTGGGCGTTGAAGGGCGAAGGGTCGAAACGCGTGATGCGGCTGATCCCGGAGCGACCATTGACGAGATTGTCCCATGCGGTATCTATATCGTTGCCGACCGGCGAAACAATACCAAGACCGGTTATGACGACACGTCGTTTCACGGGTGACTCCTAAATAAAAAAAGCGGTTCGAAGTGGCAGACGAGCCCTGTCGTCAACCCACAGGAGGATTGACCCTGACCCGGGACTGCCCCTTGGAAACCGCCTTGAGGTAGCGCCGCGCACAGCCGGCGTGCGCCAACCTGGAAAGATTGAATTTACTGCTTGCTGTGCGAGGTGATGTAATCGACTGCTTGCTGAACCGTCGTGATCTTCTCGGCTTCTTCGTCGGGAATCTCAGTTTCGAATTCATCTTCGAGTGCCATCACGAGCTCGACCATATCGAGCGAATCGGCACCGAGGTCGTCAAGAAAGGAAGATTCGTTCTTGATCTCGGCTTCGTTGACGCCAAGTTGTTCAGCGACGATCTTCTTGACGCGCTGTTCGATGCTTTCCATGCAGATCTCCAAGTAGGGAAAATTCCCGCGAATTATAGCCAAACAACTATTGTATGGGGTGTTGGGCTGGACAAAAAACGGTTGGGGCGATTCTACCCTACCCCGCCCGCAAGCGTTCACATATACATGCCGCCATTCACATGCAAAGTTGTGCCGGTTATGTACGCCGCCTGAGCCCCGGCCAGGAAAGCCACTGCGTTGGCGATGTCGGCCGGCGCACCCATGCGGCCCAGCGGAATCTGCGACAGGATGGATGAGGTCTGGCTTTCATCGAGCGCACGGGTCATGTCGGTTTCAATGAAGCCGGGCGCCACGCAGTTCACCGTAATATTGCGGCTGCCCAGCTCACGAGCCAGTGCGCGGCTCATGCCCGCGACACCGGCCTTGGCCGCTGCATAGTTCGACTGCCCCGGGTTGCCGCTGGAACCGATCACCGACGTAATGTTGATGATACGCCCCCAGCGGGCCTTCATCATGGGCCGGATGACCGCGCGCGAAAGCCGGAACACGGCCGAGAGATTGGTATCGATCACCGACTGCCAATCGTCGTCCTTCAGGCGCATCGCAAGATTATCGCGCGTGATGCCTGCATTGTTCACCAGGATATGCGGGCCGCCGTCCTGCTTGCCCAGCTCGCCGACCAAGGCCTCGCAGGCCTGCGCATCATTCACATTCAGAACGACCGAGCGGCCGCCCAAAGGCGCCAGGAATTCCTCGATGCTGCGAGCGCCGTTTTCGGAGGTGGCAGTCCCCACCACCGTGGCGCCGCGTGTCGCCAACTCAAGGGCAATGGCCTTGCCGATGCCGCGCGTTGCGCCGGTTACCAGGGCAAGCTTGCCTTGTAGTTCTTTTTCCTGCATGAATTCACCCTTGAAGAAGGTCGAGAGCCGCCTGCAGCGAAGCAGGATCGGTGATCGCAAGGCCCACGAGGTCCTTGTCGATTCGTTTGGTCAGGCCATTCAGCACTTTGCCGGGTCCGCATTCCACGATGTGGGTGACACCCTGCGCCTTCATGGCTTGTACGGTCTCGACCCAGCGAACCGGGTGCCAGGCCTGACGCACCAATGCGTCGCGGATGGCTGCGGGGTCGGTCTGCGTCGCGACATCCACGTTGTTGATGACGGGAACGGACGGCTCGTTCACGGCGATGCCGGCAAGCGCTGACTGAAGGACGTCTGCGGCCGGCTTCAGCAGGCTCGAATGAAAAGGGGCCGACACAGGAAGCAGCAGTGCGCGCTTGGCGCCTTTTTCCTTGGCGAGTTCGCAAGCGCGTTCCACCGCCGACTTATGCCCGGCAATGACGACTTGCGCCGGTGCGTTGAAATTTACGGCTTCCACAATTTCGGTGCCCGAGGCCTGAGCACACAGCGCCAGGACGTCTTCATCGCTCAATCCCAGGACCGCGGCCATCGCGCCCGTGCCCACAGGCACAGCGGCCTGCATGGCGTCGGCCCGAACGCGCACAATGCGAACGGCGTCTGCCAGACTCATAGACCCGGCCGCCGTGAGCGCCGAATACTCGCCCAGGCTATGGCCCGCCATGACAGCCGGCTCGGCGCCGCCCGCTGCGCGCCAGGCTGCATAGGTGGCGACGGCGGATGCAAGCATCACGGGCTGGGTATTCGTGGTCAGATTGAGGTCGTCGGCCGGACCTTCCGAAATCAGCTCGGCCAGGTCCTGGCCCAGCGCTTCGGAGGCCTGTTCCAGAGTCTGACGCACGGCTGCATCATCCGCCCAGGCATTGAGCATGCCGACCGACTGCGATCCCTGTCCGGGAAACACGAATGCAATTTTCATGGCTTGATTCTTGTATGAGTTGGAACGATTGCCGCACGCGGCACGAGTAGGCACCGCCCGGCTACATGCGCGCCAGCACGGAGCCCCAGGTGAAGCCGCCGCCCACGCCTTGCATGAGGACGAGGTCGCCAGACTTGATACGGCCGTCGCGTCGCGCCGCGTCAAAGGCCAGAGGCACGCTGGCGGCCGAGGTATTGGCGTGCCGGTCGACGGTCACCACCACTTTTTCTTCAGGCATGCCGAGCTTGCGGCCCAGGAAATTGATGATGCGGACGTTGGCCTGGTGCGGAACCATCCAGTCAATGTCTTGCAGGGACACACCGGCCCGTTCGCAAACGCTTTGCGCTGAGGCCGCCAAGGAAGTCACCGCCAGCTTGAACACTGCCTGACCGTCCATGCGCAGGAACGGATCGCCGGTGACCTGGCCGCCGACGACGTTGCCCGCGGCGTGGAGGATTTTCATCTGGCTGCCGTCAGCGTTCAACTGCGCTTCGAGGATGCCGGGCTCTTCGGATGCGCGCAGCACCACTGCGCCGGCACCGTCGCCGAACAGGACGCAGGTACCGCGATCATTCCAATCCAGGATTCCCGAGAAGACTTCGGCGCCGATCACCAGCGCTGTTGTCGCGCGCCCGGCACGGATGAAGGTTTCAGCGGTGGTGAGCGCATAGACGAAGCCGCTGCAGACGGCTTGAACGTCGAAGGCGGCCGCGGCCTTGTTTCCCAGTTGCGCCTGGACCAGGCAGGCCGTGCTGGGGAAAATGAAATCGGGAGTGGAAGTGGCCAGGACGATGAGATCGACTTCGGAAGCGTCAACCCCTGCATCGGCCAAGGCGCGCCTGGCAGCCTCGGTCGCGAGCTGGCTGGTGGTCACGCCGGCATCGGCCAGATGACGCTGGCGGATACCGGTGCGTTCGGTGATCCAAGCGTCTGAAGTTTCAATCTGCCGAGTCGCCAGATCGGCCGCCAGTTCGTCGTTGGAGACCACGCGGGGCGGCAGATAGCCGCCTGAACCGATTATCTTGGCATAAGGCATAGTGTGCTTCCAGGCTCCGCGCTTGCGCTGCTGCGCTCTAGGCGGGTGTTTCGTCAGAGGTGTTCACCGCAGCCGTCTGCATGCGCTCGCGCAGGTGCGCGATGGCCTGTGTCGTGCCTGCGAGCAGGCCGTTGTGAACCGCTTCACGCGTGCGCTGGAGTGCATGGCCGAAGGCATAGGCATCGGCGGAGCCGTGGCTCTTGATGACGATGCCGCGCAGTCCCAGCAGCGCCGCGCCATTATAGCGACGATTATCGACCTTATCGCGCAGCCGGTTGAGCACCGGCCGGGCCACCATGCCGGCGCCCATGGAGAAGACATCGCGCGTGAATTCTGCCCGCAGCATCGAGGCGACCATCTTTGCGACGCCCTCTATGGACTTCAGGACCACGTTGCCGACGAAGCCGTCGCAAACGATCACGTCCACCGTGCCCTTGCAGATGTCGTCGCCTTCAACGTTGCCATGGAAGTTGAGCCCGCTCTTGCGCAAGAGTTCCGCGGCCTGCTTGACGACTTCATTGCCCTTGATGACTTCTTCGCCGATGTTCAGCAGACCCACTGTTGGCTGCCGTCGCTGGTCGAGTGCGCCGACCAGGGCGGTACCCATGATGGCGAACTGAAGAAGGTGCTCGGCCGAGCAGTCCACGTTCGCTCCCAGGTCGAGCACGGTGGTGGCGCCGCCCTTCACATTGGGAATCGAAGTGGAAATAGCCGGACGGTCGATGCCGTCTAGTGTCTTGAGCAGATAGCGCGACACGGCCATGAGCGCACCGGTGTTGCCCGCGGAAACGCAGGCATCGGCACGACCGTCCTTCACCGCCTGGATGGCGACGCGCATGGACGAGTCCTTCTTGCGCCGCAAGGCGACCTCGACCGTGTCGTCCATGAGGATGACTTCGGAGGCCGGCAGGATCTCGAATCGGCTTTCGTGGCCTACCTTCTCGGTGTCCAGCGCCTGCCGGATGGCTTCGGCGTTGCCCGAGAGCAAAAAGTGCGTGTCGGGATGCTGCCTGGAAAATTGCACGACAGCGGGAATGGTGACCGGCAAGCCGTGGTCACCGCCCATGCAATCGACCGCTATGCGTATGGATGCCGTAGACATCTAGGATGGAATTCCCAGCCGCTTACGAAGCTGCGCGAACGAGGAATTACTCGTCGTTCTTGGTCTTGAGGATCTTGCGGCCACGGTAGAAGCCATTGGGGCTGATGTGGTGACGCAGGTGCAGCTCGCCCGTGGTCGGCTCGATTGCCGTGGGGGGCGTGGTCAGAAAATCGTGCGAACGGTGCATGCCGCGCTTCGACGGACTTTTCTTGTTTTGCTGAACGGCCATGATGACTCCTGTTAGATCAATCTTTCTTCAGTTCCGCCAGCACCGCAAAGGGCGATGGGCGGCGATTATCGCTGCTTTCGTCTGTTTCCAGTGCGTCGGGCAACGACGGACAAACCTCGTGCTTGGGCACATAGGGCAAAGCCAGGATCAGCTCGTCTTCGATGAGCGACAGCACATCAAAATGGGTGGATCCCAGCACTTGATCCGGGAGTTCCGGATCGTCTTCCAAATTCTCTTCGGCTTCGAGCTCGGCTTCTGTTTCAACCAGCTGCAAACGGCTTTGCGCTTGCAGTGGAAGATCGAAGTCGCCTAGGCAGCGCTGGCATTCCAGCGTGACGACCGCTTGCGCCCACAGATTCAGGTAGCGCCGGCCCACGCTGTCGGTCTGGCCGGAAACCCGCCAATCGACCACGCGTTCAGGCTGTTCGGGCAAGCCCGAGAGCAAACGGGTAAAACCGGAAAGAGAAGCCGTACCTGCAAGCTCGCGCTCTGAGCGGGCAAGCTCCCAAGTATCCACCTGCGAAGTCGCCTTGCGCATTTTACTCTTGCTCCCTGCCTCGCCGCCAAAGCCTGCGCAGCTATTTGCCCTGCGCAGCTATTGCGTAAGGCCAGTATCACGCACGAAGAAAACGTAGAATAATAGCTGTTTGGCGCTCTACCAGTCAATTCCACACAGCCATCAGTCACCCCATGCGTCTCATTCTAGCCTCAAGCTCGCCCTATCGTCAGGACATGCTCAAGCGCCTGAGCATTCCCTTCACCGCCATTGCGCCCCAGGTCGATGAAACTCCACAAGCCGGCGAAACGCCCGCCGCACTGGCCCTGCGCTTATCGCAAGCCAAAGCCGCCGCCGTCGCCGCCCTGCATCCGGGCGCACTGGTCATCGGCTCGGACCAGGTCGCCACCTTCGACGGCCGCGCTATCGGCAAGCCGGGCAACCACGAAGCCGCCCGCGCCCAGTTGCTCTTGCTGAGCGGACGCAGCGTTGAATTCCACAGTGCGCTCTGCATCACCGACGGGATACGCGAAGAATGCGCCGACATCGTAACCACCTGCCGTTTCCGTACACTGGGCGCTGATGAAATCGAGCACTATCTTCTGCATGAGCGTCCTTACGATACCGCCGGCAGCGCCAAGGCCGAGGGCCTGGGTATCGCTCTGATGGAAGCCATGCATTCTGACGACCCCACAGCCATCATCGGACTGCCTCTGATCGCCCTCTCGCGCATGCTGCGCGGCTTTGGCCTCAACCCGCTGCTGGCGGCCACCGGAGCACAAGCTTGAACAGCGGAACCCTGCATTTGATTCCCGTCGGACTGGGCGACGCCCCGTCTTCGTCCTGGCTACCCGAGGACGTACGTGCGCTGGCGGGGCGACTGGACACCTATATCGCCGAGAACGCCAAGACGGCACGCGCCTTCCTGAAGGTCATCGGTACGACCCGGCCACTACAGGAGATCGCCATTCATACCCTTGATCGCGATACCGATGCGCAGCAGATCCGGAAGTGGCTGGAACCCTTGCGCCACGGCGCCGAGATCGGCCTGGTGTCCGAAGCAGGTTGCCCGGCAGTGGCCGACCCGGGCGCCCGCGTGGCAGCCCTGGCCCACTCCATGGGCCTGCGAGTTGCCCCCTGGGTGGGGCCATCGTCACTTCTGCTGGGCCTTATGGCCAGCGGACTGGACGGCCAGCGGTTCACCTTCCATGGTTATGCGCCGGTCAAGCCGGACGAGCGCGCGCGTAGCCTGAAGGCGTGGGAAGCGGCTTCGCGACAGCATGCCCAGACCCAGCTCTTCATCGAAACCCCTTACCGGAACGACGCCATGTTCCAAAGCCTGTTGCAGTCTCTCAGGGGCGACACCCGGCTATGCGTGGCGCGGTCCCTGACGACTCCGGACGAATGGATACACACCTACAGCATCGATCAATGGAAACAGCGCCCCGCACCCGACCTCGCCAAGAAGCCCACGCTCTTTCTTTTCCTGGCGTCCCGATGAAAAGAGGCGCGGCCGGCCTGGCACTGGCCGCGGCGGCCCTGCTTGCGGGCTGCGCATCGCCGGGCGAATCGACGCTCAAGATAGACCGCAGCATCCAGGCCGTCAGCCACAGCAGCCGCGTCTCGTTCGTGGTGCTGCACTACACGGCGACCAACACGCCGCAGGCGCTCGAGATTCTTTCAAAGCGCAACGTCAGCAGCCATTACCTGATCACGGACGAATCTCCGCCGCGCATCTACCAGCTCGTCGACGAAACTCGCCGGGCCTGGCATGCCGGGGTGAGTGAATGGTATGGGCGCAGCGACCTCAACGGCACTTCCATTGGTATTGAGATCGTGAATTCCGGCCCCGTCGGCAATGGTTGGCAGCCCTATTCCGAAGGCCAGATTCAGGCGCTGCTGGCCTTGCTGAGAGACGTCGTGCCCAGGCACCAGGTGCTGGCGCGCAATATAGTAGGCCACAGTGATATTGCGCCTCAGCGCAAACAGGATCCAGGCCCCGCCTTTCCCTGGAAGCGGCTGGCCGATGAGGGCTTCGGGCGTTGGCATGACGAAGCCAAGGCGGCCGGCCTGATCGCTCAATATCAAGCGCAAGGCCTTCCGCCGATCAGCGTCATCCAGGAAAAACTTCGTCGCGCGGGTTACCCCGCGCCTTATACGGGAGCACTGGACAAAGAAACCGTGCGCGTGGTCCGGGCCTTTCAGATGCACTACCGACCGGCCCGTCACGATGGCCAGCCCGATGCCGAGACCCTCGCCATCCTCGACGCATTGCCTTGAACCATGTCGCAGTGCCACGATGGCTTCCCGCAAGGGTCGCCGATTTTCAACTGCGCGAGCGGGCCACCGCATAGCGGCAGATCAGGATCACCACAAGAATACCGGCATAGACAGCCGGCTCGCGGTAATCGACCTTGCCGCTGCGCACCAGCCAGAAGTGCAGCACGGAAAGCGCGGCAATGCCATAGATGGAAGCATGCAGACGCTGCCAGCCGGCGCCCAGCCGGCGCATCCAGCCACGGGTGGAGGTCATAGCCAGCAGCACCATGGGTACGGTGGCAAGCACGCCCACCCACACAAAAGTCCGCTGCAGGATATCAATCCACATCTGCTCCAAGGAGCCGCCGCGTTCCCAGTATGCCCAGCCAAGCACATGCAGGACGGTATAGAAGAAGCTGAAAAGACCCAGCATCCGCCTGACTCGAACGAGCGCCGGCTGATGCAGCAAACGCCGCAGCGGAGTCACGCACAGCGTAAGCCAGAGCAGAACCACGGCCCAGATGCCGGTGGAACGGATCAGGTATTCCGGTGGATTGACGCCCAGGCCCTCAGGTCCCGTTGCCAGGAAAATCCAACGGCCGACGGGAAACAGGCAAATCAGAAACAAAAAAGGCTTGTAGCGGCCGACCGCGCGCGCTGTCCACTGCCTTGCGGCGCCGTTCGCGGCGAGCGGTCGTTTACCCGCCGCGTCTGCCTCGATGGCATGCGTGCCGGCATCCGGTCTCTTGAAATCAGGCTTGTCAGTAGTCACGGCGCAGATCCATGTCCGCATACATGGACGCGACCTGCTCCCCGTAGCCGTTGAACATGCGCGTCTTGACGCGGGGTGCGAAGAGGTGATCCCCAATGCGTCTTTCGGTGGCCTGACTCCAGCGTGGATGCGGCACGTCCGGATTGACGTTGGCGTAAAAGCCATATTCGCTCGGCGCCGCAATCATCCAGCTGCTGCGCGGCATTTCTTCGACACAGCGTATGCGGACAATCGATTTCCCCGATTTGAACCCATACTTCCAGGGGACGGCCAGGCGTAGCGGCGCCCCATTCTGGTTAGGCAAGACTTTTCCGTAGAGCCCGAACACCAACAGGCTCAGCGGATGCATGGCTTCGTCCATGCGCAGCGCCTCCACATAGGGCCAATCGAGGATGCGGCGCGCAACACCCGGCATCACATCGGGTTGCAGCGCGGTTTCAAAGGTCACATAGCGGGCGTTGCCCGTGGGCTGCACGTGGCCAAGCAATGCCGACAGCGGATAACCCACCCAGGGAATCACCATGGACCATGCCTCGACGCAGCGCAGGCGATAGACGCGCTCTTCCATGGGGGCCAGCTTGCGCAAGGCGTCGATATCGAAAGTGCGGGGCTTGAGCACCTCGCCCTCGATCTCGATGGTCCAGGGCTCGGTCACCATGCGCCCGGCATTCCGGCGCGGATCGCCCTTGTCGGTACCGAACTCGTAGAAGTTGTTGTAGCCGGTGATGTCGCTCCAGGAAGTGGGCTTGTCCATGATGGAAAATTCTGGACTGGAGCGGCCCTCGAGGCCGGGCAGATCTTCGCCACCGGCGCGTGCCGCAAGCGCTGTGGGCGCCACACCGGCCAGCGCGCCGAGCGCTGCGGCTTGGCCGAGCCAACGCCGACGCGACCTCCATACGGTTTCGGGGGTGATGTCCGACGCCGGAACGGGCGGGATGCGGATTCGGGACATAGCGGGGCTCCTGGAAGATGGGGCCCCTCGCCGCAGCCTCGCCGGCGCGGTCTGCGCTCTCGCGGCCGTCAGAGGCGCTCAGTGAGCCAGTCGCGCATTTCATGTACGCTGGACACCATGACGGTGGGCTCCGACGTCAACAGTGTACGCCTGCTGTGAGCGCCATAGGTGACAGCCATGCTGTCCACGCCGGCGCTGGCGGCCATCTGGACATCGTGAGTCGTGTCGCCGACCATCAGCACCTGTTCCGGCTCGAGATCCAGACGTTTCATGATGTCGAAGAGCATGGCCGGGTGCGGCTTACCCTGCGATTCATCGGCGCAACGGGTGTAATCGAAGCGATCGGCCAGCTGCTGCGCCTTCAATACACGGTCCAGGCCCAGGCGCGTCTTGCCTGTGGCAACGCCCAGCCGGATTTCACGCGCCTTCAGGGCATCCAGCAAGGGGACGACGCCGTCGAACATGCACAGATGCTGATCATTCTGGAAAAAATGATGACGGTAGCGCTCGGTGAACAGCGGGACCTGGCTTTCATGCAGACTGGGCGCACAGCGCTGCAGCGCGCTTTGCAACGACAGCCCGATCACCCAGCTGGCATCGTCGACTGAAGGTACGGGCAGCTGCAAGTCGACGCAGGCCGACTGTATGGCCCCGACGATGCACGAGGTGGAATCCATGACGGTGCCATCCCAATCAAAGATGACTGCCTTGTATCGCTTCACTTGTCTTGCTCCAGATAACCGAGGATGTCCGTACAGGCCGGCGGCAGAGGCGCTTCAAACACCAGCGCTTCGCCCGTCAGCGGATGCGGGATCTCCAATCGTGCCGCATGCAGGAACATGCGTTTGAACCCTAGGCGTGCGAACTGCTCGCGCACCGCATCGTCACCATATTTGTCGTCCCCCACGATAGGGTGCCCGCAAGAAGCCAGGTGCACCCTGATCTGATGCGTACGGCCGGTGCGAAGTTCCGCCCCCAACAGAGTGTAACGGCCGTATCGCTTCAGGCATGTGACGATGGTGTGGGCCGGCTTGCCTTCCGGGTCCACCCGTACGCGGCGCTCTCCGCCGGCCGTCAACCACTTCAGCAAGGGCTTGCGAACATGCTGGCGATCGTTCACCCAGTCGCCCACCACCAGGGCCTGATACATCTTGCGCCCCGCGCTCTCACGCATCATGTCATGCAGGGCCACCAGGGCCTGACGCCGCTTGGCGATGATGAGCAGGCCGGAGGTCTCGCGATCGAGCCGATGCGCAAGTTCCAGGAAGCGGGCCTCGGGGCGCGCCGCCCGCATCTGCTCGATCACTCCAAACGAAACGCCGCTGCCGCCGTGCACGGCCACCCCGGCCGGCTTGTCGATCACCACGATGGCATCGTCTTCATAGACGACGGGAAAGGCCAGCGGCGGCACTTTGCGCGCTTCGGTCGGCGCGGGCAGGCGCAAGGGCGGGACCCGCACCAGATCGCCGGAAACCAGTCGATAGTCGGCCTGGATCCGCCCTTTGTTCACGCGCACCTGCCCGTCACGGATCGCCTTGTAGATATGGCTCTTCGGCACGCCCTTGCAGACGCGGATCAGGAAGTTGTCGACACGCTGTCCCACGGACGCTTCGTCGATGGTGAGCATGCGTACCGAGGGCCGTTCATTCTGAGGAACAACCGTTTTACGCGTAGGGGAAACAGGCATATAATCGCGTCAGCCTATAGAAGCTGAAAAAAACGCCAGCGTAGAGATGCAAGGGTGCGTCTCCGTTGGGCGAACAGGCTCCATTGTACTGCCCCACTTTCAGCTTCTGGGTCATTAGGTCGCCGGATCCGGCCACTACGCATGGCAGCGGAAGAGCAAAATGCCCGCTGCATGCCGAAACAACCAGGGTCCGCGTGCGGCAATGAATTTCAGCAGAATTTGTCATTCTTTTATGCACCAGGCGCGACATCGCGCCTGCCGTTCCCAGCCACTTTTTTATACCGTCAACCACTACAGTGAACTTGACCTCAGTGCTGACTGAACCGCGCCCCCCCCTACACGGGTGCGCCGTGCCTTCCTGACAAAATGGGGGGCACTGCACAATCACGTCAACCAGGCCTCCCTTTCTTGCGAATTCAGTGCCCCACACCGAGTGACCCGCGGTCGTGCGCCGATGAACGGTGCGCCATGACTACGGAGAATCGCACTCATGAAACGGATGTTGTTCAATGCAACGCATCAAGAAGAACTACGCGTTGCCATTGTCGACGGTCAGAAACTCATCGACCTAGACATAGAAACCGCCGGGCGTGAACAACGCAAAGGCAATATCTACAAAGGCGTCATTACGCGAATCGAGCCGGGCCTCGAGGCCTGCTTCGTCAATTACGGCGAAGAACGGCACGGCTTTCTTCCCTTCAAGGAAATCGCCCGCAGCTACTTCAAGGAAGGGATCGATGTACGCAGCGCGCGCATCCAGGACGCCCTCCATGAGGGCCAGGAACTGATCATCCAGGTCGAGAAGGAAGAACGCGGAAACAAGGGCGCGGCCCTGACCACTTTCATTTCACTGGCTGGCCGTTATCTGGTCCTGATGCCCAACAATCCGCGCGGCGGCGGCGTTTCGCGCCGGGTGGAAGGCGAAGACCGTCAGGAACTTCGCGAAACCATGGACCAGCTCGATGTCCCTCAAGGCATGAGCATCATCGCCCGCACCGCCGGTATCGGCCGTAGCGTCGAAGAACTGCAATGGGACCTTTCCTATCTGCTGCAGCTTTGGAGCGCCATCGACGGAGCCGCACGCGAGAACAAGGCGCCCATCCTCATTTACCTCGAGTCCAGCCTGGTCATCCGGGCCATCCGCGACTACTACTCGCCCGAGATCGGCGAAATCCTGATCGACACCGACGACATCTTCGAGCAGGCGACCGCCTTCATGAGCGTGGTCATGCCGGACAACGTCCAGCGGGTCAAGCTGTATCGCGACGACATCCCCCTCTTTTCCCGCTTCCAGATCGAGCACCAGATCGAGACGGCTTATTCCCGCACGGTACAGCTGCCTTCCGGCGGCTCGGTGGTGATCGACCACACCGAAGCTCTGGTCGCCATTGACGTGAACTCGGCCCGCGCCACCCGCGGCGCGGACATCGAAGAAACCGCCCTGCGCACCAACCAGGAAGCGGCTGATGAAGTCGCCCGCCAGCTGCGCCTACGCGACCTGGGCGGTCTGATCGTCATCGACTTCATCGATATGGAAGACGGCAAGAACCAGCGCGCCGTCGAGCAACGCCTGCGCGACGCCCTGCACTTTGACCGCGCCCGCGTTCAGATGGGCAAGATCTCGCGCTTCGGTCTCATGGAGCTCTCCCGCCAGCGCCTGCGCCCCGCGCTGAATGAAGGTTCCCATGTCACCTGCCCGCGCTGCACCGGTACCGGTGTGATTCGCGATGCAGAATCCAGCGCGCTGCACGTGCTTCGCCTGTTGCAGGAAGAAGCCATGAAGGAAGGCACCGCCGCCCTGCACGCCCAGGTGCCCGTCGATGTCGCCACCTTCCTGCTGAACGAGAAGCGCAGCGACATCATGAACATCGAGTCGCGCCTCAAGATCAATCTGATCCTTATCCCCAACAAGAGTCTGGAAGCGCCGCATCACCACATCGAACGTTTGCGCCACGATGATCCGCGTCTGGACGACAGCAAATCCAGCTTCGATCTGGCCAATGAACCCGAACAAGCGTCTACCTGGTCGCCTGCCCGCGCTCAGGAAACCAAGACTCGTCCCGAAGCGCTGGTAAAGAGCATCACTCATTCGCAGCCCGCTCCCGTCCACCAGCCGGCGCCCCAGCCTGCGCGGAAAGCGGAAGCCCCTGCCGCCTCGCAGCCAGGCTTGTTCCAGCGTCTGATCAATTGGCTGACCGGTGGCAACAAGCCGGCCGCCACGCCCGCTGCCGTGACCGAACCTGAAACCTCTACTCCCCCAAGACGCGGGCGTGGCGGCGAGCGCAATTCGGAACAGCGCGGTGACCGCAACCGTCGCCGCGAACGCCGGCCCGACGGCGAGGCGCGCAAAGATGGCAACGTGCAGGCAGGCCGTGGCCGCCGTCCGGTGGCCGAACCCGCATTGACTCCCGATACCGATCGCCCCGCCAGTCAGGCAGCGAACACGCGGGCTCCACTGTCCACGGAAGGCGGAGATACCACCACAGCCGCCCGTAACGGGCGGGGTCGCCGCGGCCGCGGGCGCGGGCGCCGCAGCGAAGAAGGCGCAAACGCACTGGCCGAGACATCGGTAAACACCGACACGCAGGCTGAGCTCGACACCACGCTGCCGACCACGGCTGCGGCCGGCAAGGAAGCCGGCGTCGCCGCAGCTGCCTCGGCCATCGCGGTCGCCACGCATGCAGCCGATCTTGCATCGCCTGACAGCGATCCGGCCACTCCGGTAGAAGCCCCGGACGAAGAGGACGTTCGCTCGCAGGACCACACCTCGATCGATACCGATGGCGACCAATCCGAACCGGAACGCAAGCGCCGTCGCCGCCGCAGCCGCCGTGGCCGCCGCAGTGGTGAAGGCGTGGACGCCAGCACGGCCGACGCTATGGATAACTCAGCAGAAGACGGTGAGTCCTCGCAGCCGGAAATCCAGGCGCCCGAAGTCGAGCCGATGGAAGCAACGGCCGATAGCGCCGCACAGTCCTTCCCGGTTGAGCCGACACCGGCATCAGGCCAGACTCCTGCTCCAGCGACCGCAAGCGAGCCGGGCGAAATCGAAGAACAGGCCGGGACTCTTGCGCAGCCGGTCACCACGCCAGTCAGCGTGCAGCCCCAGCAAAGTGTTGCCGAGCCGCTCGAGCCCGCAGCATCCGTCGCAGAGTCCGAAGAAGCACGGTCCGACGCTGCTGCGCCAGCGAAGCCCCAGGCCGCAACATCCGAAGCGATTGCATCGACAAGCGTCAGCATCGAATCGGCCAAGCCGGAATCGGTCGAGCCCGAAACCGGGAAGTCTGAGGCTGCTGAGTTCGTTGAGCCTGTGATTGCTGAGCCTGTGATTGCTGAGCCTGTAGTTGCCGAGCCTGTAGTTGCCGAGCCTGTAGTTGCCGAGCCCGCCGTTGCTGCGCCTGCCGCAGCATCTCCGCTCAACGGTAGCACGGGCACTGCCTCCGCTCATCAGACCAGCCCGGCGGAAGCGTCGGGTTTGGAGCTGATCGAGACCCGCATCTCTCCGGCCACTGACGTCGCCGAGGAGGCGCCGGTACGCCTCGGTCGCCCGCGCAAGCAGCGCAACGCGGCTGCTGCAAGCGAGCCGCTGCAGCAAGTGGAAACCGAGCAAGGCGGAAGCTGATCGGCCTTTCCTGAATCGGCACAGCCGCAGGAATCTCCCGTTTCCAAAGAGATTCCTGCGGGCACGCCGTACAACAGCCGCGCTTCCTCATGACGCGCCGGCCCATAAAGAAGCCCTGCCACCGAAAGGTGGCAGGGCTTCTTGCTTCAGGCACTCAAACCGAAGGTTTGTTGGCGTACAGCTGCGTGACGTAGGACTTGTTGTGAGGACCTCCGTCCACCGTCAAGGCGGCTCCATTGACATATCCCGCCCGCGGCGAAGACAGGAATACGATCACATCGGCGATTTCCTCGGGCATTCCCCAACGCTGCCCGGTGGGCACGGAAACGGCTTCCAACGCATCGCGCACGTTGGCGGTCGCGGCATCGTCGAGATCATCTCTTATTGCTTGAGACTCCCACAGCTTGAACCGGTCTTCCGACTTTACGACGCCCGGTATCACGCAGTTGACGCGCACCCCGTGTTCGGCCAATTCGGTCGCGAGATCGATGGAGAATCGGACCTCGGCTGCTTTCGCCGGTCCCGTACAGCTCGAGCCGGGCGGGAAGTTACCACGCAGCGCAGTACGACCGGAGACATTGATCACAACGCTGGACCCGGCTTTCTTGAGCAGATCCAACGCGCGCTGAGTCAGACGGAACTGCGCAAAGAAGTTCACGGACATCCCTGCGAGCAGGTCATCGTCAGTGACTTCCGAAAACGGCTTGTAGATGCCCGTACCGGCGTTGTTCACGAGGATATCGAGGCTTCCATATTGGCTTGCCAGGTGATCCACCAGGCGCGCGATATCCGCCGGCTGCGTGACATCGGCCTGAACAGCGTCTATCGTCACGCCTGTAGCCTTGCGGATCGCTTCGACTGCTTGGTCGAGCCGCCCTTGATCTCTGCCGCATATCACCACTCGGGCCTTCTCCTCGGCAAAGGCATGCGCCGTGGCAAAGCCAATACCTCGGCTTCCGCCTGTGATGCATACGACCTTGTCGGAAAGATTCAACTCCATTATTGCTGCTCCTCATTGCTTGCGGTCTTTTCCGCCTTTGTTCGCGGCCGCTCAGGCCTTTCAGTTTTCCCGCGTATCTGCTTGGCCATCAGGCCGCTCAACTCTTTGAGGCCGGCCTGAAGACCGGCACAAACAACGCCTCGGACGTGGTGGGCGCGAAACAGACTTCCACCGGCATTCCGATCGCGAGCTCGTCGGAATCGCACTGCACGATATGGGTCAGCATGCAAGGCCCTTCATCAAGCGTGACGTAGGCCGTGGCAAAGGGGACAGGCGCACGGCGCATGATGCTGTACGTATAGACGCTTCCCCTGCCGCTCGCCTGCTTCCATAGCGTGTTTCTGCAGTGACAGAAAGGGCAAATCTCGCGGGGATACCAATGCGCCTGTCCACAGTCGCCGCAGTACTTCACGAGAAGACGCCCTTCTCTTGCAGCATCCCAGAACGCTTGCGTCTCGACGTTGGGAATCGGAGCGGGAAGCTCCCTGAGGATAAGTGAACTCATGTTATTCACGCTCCAGAATCAGAGTGGCGCTGCCGTGCCGGGCCGCCAACTGCCCGCCGGTGCCATGGGCGAGCGCCAGCCGGCAATCGGGAACCTGCACCTTGGGGTGAGCCTCGCCTCGCAGCTGCCGGACCGCTTCGATGATTTTTGTCATGCCTCCGCGATTGCCCGGGTGGTTATTGCACAAACCACCTCCGTCAGTATTGAAGGGCAGTTTTCCAACGCCGGATATCAGATTGCCGTCCTGCACGAACCGGCCACCCATGCCCTTCTCGCAGAATCCCAAGTCCTCCAGCTGCATCAACACCGTGATGGTGAAGCTGTCGTAGATCGATGCATACTGGATGTCGGCCGGCCTCACGCCGGCTTCTTCGAAGGCCTGAGCACCCGAGCGCTGCGCGCCGGAATACGTCAGATCAAAGTACCCGCCCGAAAGATGTTTGATGGTTTCCCCGCAACCGCGGATCTTCACCATGGGCCGCTTCAGCTTCCGCGCGATCTCCGGGCGCGCCACGATGACGGCCCCGCCTCCGTCGGTGATCACGCAACAATCAAGGCGATGGAGGGGATCCGCCACCATCGGCGATGCCAGGACATCCTCCACAGTGAGCACCTTGGGCAGCATGGCCTGCGGATTATGGCTGGCATGATGCGAGGCGGCCACCTTGATCCAGGCCAACTGCTCGCTGGTGGTACCGTACTCATACATGTGGCGCAAGGCGCACATCGCATAGCCGTTCACATTGCTCAATCCGTAAGGGAACTCGAACTGGGCGTCTGGCTGAGAGGGGTTGCGCAACTTGGGTTGCAAGCCCGTGGCGACCCCTTCACTGCGCGGGCGGCCGGCCAAAGTAACCAGCGCAATATCGCACTTGCCCGCGGCGATGGCCTGGGCCGCATGGCTTACCAGGGACAGATAGGATGCACCGCCAATATCCGTGGAGTCGGCATGGCGCACATGCAGATTCATGTACTCGACCATGGAGGTCGGACCCATGCCTGGTGCGTCACCGGAACAAAAATAGCCGTCGATATCCTCGCGCGAAAGCCCGGCGTCCTCCAGTGCGCCCAGCGCCACTTCAGCATGAAGCTGGGCCAGCGACTTATCGGGCGCATGGCGGGTGGGGTGCTCGAATGCGCCCACGATATAAGCCTTTCCGTTGAGACTCATGACTGGCCTTTACGAGCTGATGGCAACGGGGTCGAGCAGCGCCAAGGCGCTGCCGCGCAGCACCACCTTGTCGCCTACGTGGGCTGCAAGTTCAAAGTGCAAGACATTTCCGCTGCGTTTAAGGAGTGTCGAACTCGCGTCAATGGTGTCACCCGCGAATACCGGGGCAAGAAAGCGGGCGGAAAGCTCGCTCACCGCGGCCTGTTCACCGACATGTTCCGCCAAGCAGCCGGCGGCGAATGCCATGGTGAGCATGCCATGAACCAGCACGCCTTCCAGGCCCGCCTCGCGTACGAAGGGATAGTCGAAATGCAGTCGGCTGAAGTCTCCCGAAGCACCGGCATATTTCACCAGTTGCGTCGTGGATACCGGGCCGGTGCGCAGGTGGTGTCTTGCGCCGGGTGTCAGAGTGGTGTGTGTATCGCTCATAATGGTTCTCCGCTCTTAACGCGCCTGTGCGCTTTGCAAGGCGCCCGGAGCGCGATAGACGGCTATGCGCCCGTTCGTGACGACCAGATCGCCGTTCTGATCAGTCGCCCTCAGTTCCTGAATCAGCAACTCCATCGTTCCGCTGCGCCCTTCTTTCTCATCAATTCGCACGAGATGCAGTCGGCAGGTAAGGATGTCGCCGGCCACCACGCGTCGGGCATACTTGAAGTACTGTTCGCCTGCAAGGACGCGGCTTTCGTCCAGCCCCACCATCCATGGTTGACGTTGCGGCGGCCTGAAGCTCGCCGGGAAGGTCAGGGGCGCCACCAAGCCTTGATAGCCGCGGCTTCTGGCATAAGCTTCATCGCGGCAAAGGGGGTTGCTGTCGCCAATGGCATCGGCGAACGCCCGGATTGCGCCTTTCTCAACTTCCACGACGAACGGAGCCGTGGCGGTTCCTATATACGAACGGTCTACTTCCATACTCACACTCCTTCCCCGACCGCCACAGGCTGCAGGCCCGTGGCGCGGTTCTTCTCATTTTTCAGCACGATGAGCGCGTCCAGCGCGCAAAGCTTGCCGGTCCGCTCATTGAGCACCAACGGGTTGACATCGATCTCCGCAACGCCGCCGTGGGCGGCGTGCGCAAATAGGCTCAGTCTGACCAGCAGTTCCGCAAGTTCCGTCTTGTCGATCGCCGGCCGCCCGCGCACGCCCTCGATGAGCGCCTTGCCACGCAAGTCGTCGATCATGTGCTGCGCCTCATCGAACCCAAAAGGCGCCACGCGCATGGAAACATCTTTGAGGACCTCGACGAAGATGCCGCCCAGCCCCAGAACGACGACGGGACCGAATTCGGGATCCGTTGTCATGCCGACAATCAGTTCCGTACCGGCATCGACCATCTCCTGGACCAGTACTTTCCCGCCAGAGACGCCTGCACGCTGCATCGCTTCCATGGCCAGGCGAAAAGCTTTCCGTACCTCGTTCTCATTCGCAAGCTTGAGGTGCACCAGACCCAGGTCGGACTTGTGCAGGATGTCGGGATGTTCTCCCTTCAGCACCACAGGGAAGCCGAGACGGGCGGCAATGGCGACGGCATCCTCTTCGCTCTCTGCGGCCTGCTCACTGGTGACGGGAAATCCCACTCGCGACAGGACGCGTTTGCTGTCTCTTTCGGTGAGGGCTCCATTACGCCCCGTCGAACTTTCTTCCAGTATTCCGAGCGCCTGCAGGACGCCTGTATCGTCCTTGCCGCTTGCCGATGCCTGCCCGGCACCGCGGTCGCGTAAAGCGCAGTAGGCATTCAGGGCGCGAATGGCCGCCGCCGCCCTTGCTGGCGTGCGGAACACAGGAATGTTGCTTTCAGCCAGCAGGCGGCGCGCTTCGCCATCAAAATCCCCGCCGGCCCAGATCACGATGATGATCTTGGACGTTTCGCCGGCAATCCGAATGAAGTCGCGTATGGCGGGCTCATAGGTACGGGCCACCGTGATGATGGGTACCACTACCTGAATTCCGTCGTCCGCCAGCAGGACTTGTGTGCAGCGGCCCCAGAACCCGTCATCGCCAATGGTACGCGCGGTAGTATCCAGAGGGTTCTGGAAATTTCCTTCGAAGCCCAGCTCCTGTGCGATGGCGACCTGGGTTTCAGAAGAGAACGCGGGGAATGACAGGCCTTCCAGCGAAGCATGGTCAGCGAAGAGGCCGATATGCCCGCCAGAAATGGACAGCGCGGCACAATGAGCGGCCGGTGCATGCGTGGCGTCCAGTTTCCCAGCGCGCCGCAGCTTCGCGAGCATCGACGCGATCTGGTAGAAGTCATCGATATCGTGTGCACAGATGGCGCCGTATTGCCTGCATACCGATTCAAACACTTCCGCCGAACCGGCCAGCGCGCCGGTATGCGACGCGGCCATGGTCTTGCCCAGGTCGGTGCGGCCCGACTTCAGGATGACCACCGGTTTGCCGACACGACGGGCCGATTCCAGGAAATCGCAGAATCCCGCTTTGTCGCGTACCGCCTCGACTGTCATTGCCACGACATCCGTATCGTCGTCTGAAACGAGGAAGCGCGCGACATCGATCGTATCCAGATCGGCCTCGTTGCCGGTCGTAATGATATGGCTGAACGACACGCCGTCTTCCAGCGCCCCGTAGAGCACCGAGGCCAACCCGAGCCCCCCGCTTTGCGATACCAGGCCTATGTGTCCGGCGGGCATATCAGGCCATGCCATCGCTGCGGCCGATGTGACGCATGCTCTGTCCACCAGGTTGATGAAACCGATGCAGTTGGGACCGAGCACCCTTACCCCGGCTTCGGCTGCGCGCGACACCAGACGGTCCTGAAGCGCCTGACCGATATCGTCGCCGCGTTCGGCAAAGCCGGCGCTGGAAACCACGATCAACTTCACTCCCTTTTCGGGACATTGATCCAGTACAGCGTCGATGTGCTCGGCGGCCAATGCATATACAACGCAATCGACCTTGCCCGGCACGGACGCCAGATCCGGATAACAGGTGAGGCCCGCGATGGTGTTGCGCCCTGGATTGATCGGATGGATCGCACCCTGGTAGCCCTGACGCTGCAAGGTGGGAATGATCTTGCCGCTGAAGCGCTCCGGATTGGCGGAGGCTCCCACCACCGCGATCGAATCCGGTTTGAACAGCAAGGCGATTTCCTCGGGCCCTGCCCGGGATGCTGAGCTCGCTGCGCTTTGTACATTTACACCGTTCATTGCTGCGCCTAATCCTTATTGCCTACCGTTTGCAGTTCAGCGCCTACCGATGTGCGGAAGAGCTCTCTCATGTTGTCGACCGTCCAGCCACCGAACACGTAAGCCTCGACGACTTCCTTCGGGTGCGACCAAAGAGACAGTTTGTCGCCGCCGATTCCGACCACCTGGCCCGTGATGCCTGCGGCTTCGTCACTGGCCAAGTACACGACGGCCGGCGCCACCTGATCGGGGGTTCCGCGTCTTACCACGGATGTCCCGGCCCAGGACGCGTCCTTTCGCTTCTTCACCTCATCGGGGATGCTGTCTGTCATTTCAGTCACCGCTCGCGGCGATATGGCGTTGACCGTGATGCCGTACTTGGAGACTTCCTGACACAGGGTGCGCGTCAGGCCCAGTACGCCGGCTTTCGCTGCGGCGTAATTAGACTGGCCCACGCTGCCGCGCAAGCCCGAACGCGAGGCGATATTGATGATGCGCCCCCCTCCGTTCTGGCGCATGTGCCTCACCGCGGCCCGGGCACACCCGAAAGTGCCCTTGAGGCAGACCGCGATGACGTCATCCCATTCGGCTTCGCTCATGTTGAAGCTCATGCGATCGCGAAGAATGCCCGCATTGTTCACAAGTATGTCGATCCGCCCGTAGGCGTCGACCGCCGCCTGGACCGCGGCGTCGGCGCCCGCAAAGGTCGAAATGTCGGAGTGCTCGGAGACCGCTTGGGCTCCCGAGCCTATGAGCGATTCTGCAACGGCGTCGGCTTTCGCGCCGTTCACATCATTGATGACCACCTTCGCACCGTGTGCGGCCAGAGCCCGGGCCAGGCTCTCGCCTATGCCCTGGCCTGCCCCGGTCACGAGCGCGACCTTATTGGATAGCAACATGTAATTCCCTAAGCTTCTGTGAGGTTTTTCTTACGAGGCCTTGACGAGATTGAGGTCCTGGATGATCTTCCGAAACCGCGAAATCTCGTTCTCTATGAAGTCGCGCAGCTCTTGCGGCGTCATATCCAGGGTTTCCGCCCCGAGAGTCGCCACGCTCTTCTTTACTTCGTCGTCGGCGATGATCTTGCGCACGGTTTCGTTCAGCATCTGGATGCGGGCGGGGTCGGCGCCGGCACGGGTAACCAAGGCATACCATTGAGAGAACTCGACGCCTTCCACGCCCGCTTCGTTCATGGTGGGAACGTCGGGCAATGACGCAAGGCGATTCGGATGGGCCACGGCAAGTATCTTGATCTTGCCCGAAGCCAACTGCGGCGCTGCCGAAGCCACCCCTACAAATGCCATGGACACCTGCCCACCCATTGCGTCCGTCGTGGCCGGCGCATCGCCCTTATAGGGAACGTGAACCATGTCCAGACCAGTCTGGCTGCGGAAGGATTCTCCGGCGAGGTGACCCGTGCCGCCTACCCCGCTGCTACTGAAAGAGAGCTTGCCGGGATTCTTCTTGCCGTACTCCAGAAGCTCCTGCACGCTGTCTATTCCCATTCCGCTATGGATGGCCAGCACAATGGGCACGGCGCCGACCATGCCGACCGGCTCGAAGTCCTTTACGGGATCGTAAGGAGCGTCGGGATACAGCGTGGGATTGGTACCGTGCGTGGCGCTGTTGCCCATCAGCAGCGTGTAGGCATCAGGTTGTGCCTTCACCACGAAGCTGGCGCCGACAATGCCGTTCGCACCGGCCTTATTGTCCGCCACCGCTGTGATACCCAGGGTCTCGCCCAGATTCTTCGCCATCAGGCGGGTCAGGAAATCGTTGGCGCCGCCAGCGGCGTAAGGCGAAATTACAGTGAGCGGCTTGTCCTTGGGATATTCGGCGTGAGCCACGCCCAGCGTGGTCAAGGCTCCGAGCGCGAGCACTGCGATGGATTTTCCGAATGATAGGGTCTTCATGTCTCCTCCTGAGGGTGATAAGTATCAACTGTCGTCGATGGGAAAACTCTTTTCTTGCTCGATGTAGTCGCGCCCGAGCTGTTCGAGCTTGGTCAATGCACTGTCGAGCGCAGCCCATTCCTGCGGGTTCAACACACTCGTGAAAGCCTTGTTCCGGGTGTCCGCTGCTTCGATCAAGTCCAGATAGAGCGCCTGGCCCTGGCTGGTGAGGGTGAGCCGGACGGCTCGGGCATCCTGATCGTCGGTGCGCCGCAGGACCATGCCTCTTTCGGTCAAGGCCGTTACCACCCGGCTTGCCAGCCCTTTGTCCAGATCGACGACCTTGGCCAACTCATTGAGAGAGAGTCCGGGACGGGCGCCAATCAGAGCGAGTGCGCGCCATTCCCACAGGCTGACATTGAAACGCCTTCGGTAATGCATCGCGGCGCCGCGGGACATCAAGTTGCCGACCATCTGCAGGCGGTAGGAAACCAGTCCCGTGATGGTCGGCTTGCCAGCTTCCGCCGCTTCGCGTTCGCTCGCGCCGACAGCTCCGGACTGATTCGTGCGTGTGTGCTTAACCATATAGTTGTCTAAATCAATAGTTGTAAGTATCAACCAATTAGATGACGCAGTCAACTAATTGGACAAAGAAAAGCCCCGCCGTCTTTCGAAGGCGGGGCCGGAGGCAGAGCCAGTATCACGACCGACAGCGACCCAGGCCGCCGTCGGCGCTCAGAGCTGGACGACGTCAGCAGGCTGGCGGGTCAGTAAGGCCAGCAACAGCGCGAGTTCTTCGCGCATCTCGCGACGGTCCATCACCATGTCGATCGCACCCTTCTCGAGCAGGAATTCAGAACGCTGGAAGCCTTCGGGAAGTCGCTCCCGCACCGTCTGTTCGATCACTCGTGGCCCCGCAAAACCGATCAAGGCCTTGGGTTCCGCGATCACCACATCGCCCATAAAGGCGAAGCTGGCCGATACGCCACCCATGGTGGGATCGGTCAGCACGCTGATGAAAGGCAGGCGCTGCGCGGAGAGCCGGGTCAGCATGGCATTGGTCTTGGCCATCTGCATGAGCGAAAACAGGCTTTCCTGCATGCGCGCTCCGCCCGAGGCCGCTACACAGATGAAAGGCGTACGGTTGTCGAGCGCAGCCTGTACACCGCGGCAGAATCGTTCGCCGACCACCGATCCCATGGAGCCGCCCATGAATTCAAATTCGAAACAGGCGAGCACGACAGGCACCGAATGCACGCAGCCGCTCATGACCACCATGGCTTCGGACTCGCCCGTCTGCTTCACAGCTTCCGTGACGCGTTCCGGATACTTGCGGGAGTCACGGAACTTAAGAGGATCCATGGGGCGCGTGTTCTGACCGATTTCCACCCTGCCCTCGGCATCCAGCAAGGCGTCGATGCGACTGCGGGCACCGATGCGCATGTGATGGCTGCAATTGGGGCAGACGTTCAGCGTCGCCTTGAGGTCTTCCTTGTACAGCACCGACTCGCAGGCCGGGCACTTGACCCACACCCCTTCCGGCACCCGCTTGTTGGCGCCCGAGTCGGCTCCGTTGCGATTGATGCGCGGAGGGAGGATCTTGTCTATCCAACTCATTGTTCTTTCCCGATAGTTCCCGGCTGGGCCGGGGGTTTGCAGCACGCCGATGAGCGTCAGCCCAACACGGTGCGGATGCCCGCCAACCAGTTGGCTGCCGCCTCGATGGCGCGCGCATCGCTGTCCTGCGCCGACAGGCCTTCAGCCTGGGCCGATTGCACCGCAGCTTCCATGATTTCGATGATCTTGCTGCCGATGACGACGGCATCCGCGCATTCGCCAAGCTTCCGCGCGCTTTCCGGATCGCGTATGCCGAAGCCCACGCCGACCGGTACATTGAGATGACGGCGGATGACTTCCAATCGCCGCGCGACGTCAGCCGTATCCAGATTTCCCGACCCCGTCACGCCCTTCAGGGAGACATAATAGACATAGCCGCGTGCGACTTCAGCGACGCTGCGGATGCGCGCCTCGGTCGAGGTGGGAGCGAGAAGGAAGATGGGGTCGATGCGCGCCGTGTCGAGCATGGCGGCGAACTCGCTGATTTCCTCTGGCGGATAGTCAACCACCAGCACGCCGTCGACGCCGGCGCGAGAGGCCGCGTCGACAAAGGTCTGCTGGCCCATACGCTCTATCGGATTCGCATACCCCATCAGAACGACCGGTGTGGCGGCGTCTTCTCGCCGGAACTCGGCAACAATCTCCAGTACTTGGCGCAAGCCGCAACCGCGGGCGATAGCGCGCTCGGCGGCACGCTGGATCACCGGACCGTCGGCCATGGGATCAGAAAACGGCACTCCAAGCTCGATGACATCGGAACCGGCACGCACCAGCGCATGCATGAGCGCGGGCATGGATTCAATGGAAGGATCGCCTGCGGCCACGTAAGGAATCAGCGCGGTACGGCCGTCCAGCCTGGAAAACACGGCTTGCAGCCGCTCATTCGATGCATTCATTGCGAGAGATCCCTTCACAGCTGTATGCCGCCGCATTCCGCAACGGTGTGCATGTCCTTGTCGCCCCTGCCTGAGAGATTGACCAGGATGATCTTGTCGCGGCCCAACGACGGCGCCATTTTCGCTGCTTGAGCGATGGCATGTGAGGATTCCAGCGCCGGCATGATGCCTTCGTAGCGACAGCAATCGTGAAATGCCTGGAGCGCTTCCTGATCGGTGATGCAAGCGTAGGAAGCGCGGCCACTGTCGTGCAACCATGCATGCTCCGGCCCGACACCGGGGTAATCGAGCCCGGCCGAAACCGAATGGGTTTCAGTGACCTGCCCGTCCTCGTCTTGCAAGACATAGGTGCGGTTTCCGTGCAGCACACCGACTGATCCCGCATTGAGCGAGGCCGCGTGTGCGCCGGATTCCAGGCCGCGGCCGGCGGCCTCGACGCCCACCAGCTGGACGTCGTCGTGATTGATATAGGGGTGGAAGATGCCCATGGCATTGGACCCGCCGCCCACGGACGCCACGATGTAGTCGGGCTGGCGGCCGGCGTCTTCAGGCATCTGTACCAGGCACTCTTCGCCAATCACCGATTGGAAGTCCCGCACCATCATTGGATAGGGATGAGGGCCCGCGACGGTACCGATGATGTAGAAAGTGGTTTCCACGTTCGTGACCCAGTCGCGCATCGCCTCGTTCAGGGCATCCTTCAGCGTGCGTGAGCCGGAGTCCACGGGCACAACGGTCGCGCCGAGCAACTTCATGCGATAGACATTGGAGGCCTGACGGCGGACGTCTTCACTGCCCATATAAACGACACACTCGAGCCCATAGCGCGCTGCCACGGTGGCGGTCGCCACGCCGTGCTGGCCCGCGCCTGTTTCGGCGATGATGCGCGGCTTGCCCAGGCGCCGGGCCAGAAGAATCTGGCCGATGCAATTATTGACTTTGTGGGCGCCGGTGTGGTTGAGGTCTTCGCGCTTGAACCAGATTTGCGCCCCACCCAGTTGCTCCGACCAGCGCTTTGCGTGGTAGACCGGGCTGGGCCGACCCACGAAATGCTTGAGCTCGTCGTGGAATTCCCGCAGGAAGTCGGGATCATTCCGGTAACGCTCGTAGGCCGCCTTGAGCTCGTCAAGCGCGTGGACAAGCGTCTCCGCCACGAAGGATCCACCGAAACGGCCGAAATGCCCGCTCGTGTCAGGTAGGTTGTAGGATTCCAAATCTGTACTCTCTCATTGCGCGGCGGGTATCGCCCTGTCGTGTCAGGCACCGATGAATAATCGGCCATTTTAGCAGCCCAGGGGGCGCCCGCCACAGGGGGGACCGCGCTGCAGGTGGCGCACCTTCGCCGACCCATGCTTCCAGGACCTCCGCGTGCGCAAACGCCGCTCTTCAGGAACGGCCCGCTTCCACCCCCGCCAGCTCATTGAGCGCCGTAAGCGCCCGAGAGATCTGTTCGCCGCTGCGTACTTCGATGGTGAACACCATATGGGTCAGGGCGCGGCGACTCTGGGTGTTGACACTGATGACATTGAGTCGCAGCTTCGCAAATATTTCAGACAGGTCACGCAATAAGTTGGGGCGCTCCTGCGCATGGATAGTGATATCCACGGGATACACCATTTCCCCGGTATCCCCCCACTCCACATCGATCAGCCGCTCAGGCTGGCTCTGCGCAAGGGCGGCATAGGAAGGGCAATCAGTTCGATGGATGGACACGCCCCTGCCCCGGGTCACAAAGCCGCGTATCGAATCCGGGGGGGCCGGCCGGCAGCAACGGGCGAGCTGAGTCATGAGCGAATCCACGCCGACCACGAGCACGCCGCTCTTTCCGCTGCGCGCAGGGCTTTCCGTACCCAATGTGTACAGCCGCATCGCAGCGGTCTGGTCCAGTTCCTCGTCACGCGCCTTCTGACCGCTGAGCACGTAGTCGACTTGCCGTAGGCTGAATTCCTCCTTGGATACCGCCACGTAGAGGTCATCCGCCCGCGCAAATCCCAGCTGATGCGCAAGCTGCTCCATGCTCACCGCCGTCTTGCCCAATCGCTGCAGTTCTTTCTCGACCAGGCCCTGCCCATGGCCGATACGCTGCTGCAGCTCGACGGCGTTAAACCACGCACGTACTTTTGCCCGCGCCCTTGGGCTGGCCAGAAAACCGAGTTGACTATTCAACCAGTCGCGGGAAGGCCCGCCTGACTTGGCGGCGATGATCTCGACGATCTGACCGGTCTGCAAAGGGGTGGACAAAGGCACCATCTGGCCGTCGACGCGGGCCCCGCGGCAGCGGTGACCCAGATCGGTATGCAGGTGGTAGGCGAAATCGACCGGCGTGGCGCCCGCCGGCAGCTCGATCACCCGAGCCTGCGGCGTCATGACGTAGATGCGCTCGTCGCCGGGCGCAGCTTGTGCCTGCTCGGACGCCGGAGGAGGTTCGCCGTCCCACGACAGCAATTGCCGCATCCAGGCAAGCTTTTGATCATAGCCGGAAGTCGCGGCGACTTGCCCGCCCCGCGGCCCGGATTCCTTGTAAAGCCAGTGCGCCGCCATCCCGTACTCGGCATAGCGGTGCATTTCCTCGGTACGTATCTGTATTTCGAAGGTCCGGCCGGCCTCGTCGGCCACCACCGTGTGCAGTGAGCGGTACCCATTGGGCTTGGGGCGCGAGATGTAGTCATCGAACTCGTCGGCCACCGGAGTCCATACGGAATGCACAAGCGCAAGCGCGGCATAGCAGCTGCGCTCGTCGGGAACAATCACCCTCATGGCGCGCAGATCGAAAAGTTGATGAAATTCGACCCGCTTATTGCGCATCTTGTTCCAGATGCTATAGATATGTTTGGGTCGGCCGTAGACTTCCGCCTGTATATGGGCTTCAGACAGCACGTCATGCAAGCGCTGCACGGCGGCGTCGATCAGCGCCTCGCGCTCGACTCGCTTCTCCTCGAGCTGCCGCGCAATGGACTTGTAGGTGTCGGGTTCAAGGAATCGGAAGGCAAGGTCTTCCATTTCCCATTTGAGCTGCCAGATTCCAAGGCGGTTGGCCAGCGGTGTGTACAGTTCCATGGTGTCGCGAGCGAGCTCAGCGGGATACGGTGTCTTGCTCGACGCATGCCAGCGCAGGGACTGCAGGCGCGATGCCAGTCGCATGACCACGATGCGCAAGTCGGCCGCCATGGCGAGCAGCATCTTGCGGCGCATTTCTTTCTGGTCCTGCCCCTGTGGGCCACGGTCCGGTTGTGCCGTGCCGGCAATATGCCCCAGGCGCAGCAGGCTGCGGGCGCCTTGTACGAGGGTTGCCACCGCCGGCCCGAAAGCTTTGCGCATCGCCTCGAGGTCAGTGCCAGCCTTGCCGCTCTCCGTCGATGGCAGCATGGTCAACACTGCCGCCGCCCGTGCTTGGGCATCCGCACCGATTTCGGCCAGGATCACGCCGGCGCCCGCGGCATGCACGGCCAGCGGTTCGCCGGTATCGGCGCAACGCTCGCGCAGCGTTTCTTGCGACCATGCAACGGCGTCGTCCAGCAGCTTGCGACCGGCAAGATCCAGGTCTTTTCCGGCACGCTCGCGCCAAGCATCGTCAAACGGAGATCCGGAAAGAGGAGTGGAACGGTTAATCATGATTCAAGTAACGAAGCGCTGAAAAGCTTCCCGACGGGCAAGCTCCTATACTACCGTTACCGCCGCGTTGCGGCGAACATAACCTCATACCGATGCACGAAGAATTGCCCCGGATCCTGCTTATCGTATGGCACTCGCGCAGCGGTGCCGCGCAGCAGCTCGCGCATGCCGCCCAAGAAGCCGCAAGAGACGTAATAAGCGAGCTCGGCGCTGACGATCGGGTGGAAGTTCTCATGCGCACCGCCGAGGGCGCGCAGACTGACGATTTACTACGCGCCGACGCCTACCTCTTCTGCGCCCCCGAAAATCTGGGTTCGCTCAGCGGCGCCATGAAAGAATTCTTCGACCGGAATTATTATGGCGTGCTGGAGCAAATTAACGGGCGCCCATACGCGCTGGCAATCTCGGCGGGCAGCGACGGCAGTGGCGCCGCGAAACAGGCCGAACGCATCTGCACGGGCTGGCGGCTGCGCGCTGCCGCGCCTGCCGTGATCGTGAACACTGCCGCTCAGACGCCCGAAGCCATACTGGCTCCCAAAATATTGAGCGAGTCGCAGCTGGAGCAGGCCAGGACACTAGGCGGCACGCTGGCGGCCTTGCTGGCCTGAACGTAAGGCAGCGCCCTTGACGCAGCTTAGCGGGCGAGTATGTGTTCGGCGGATGCGTTATGTAAAAGCGTCAGCGCAGGGCTGCCGTCGCCACGATTTCGACTTTGTAATCGGGATTGGCCAAGCGGGTTTCGACCGTCGCGCGGGGCGGCGCGTTGCCTGGGGCCACCCAGGCATCCCAGGCTCGGTTCATGGCATCGAACTCTTTCATGTTGGCAACATACACCGTCGCCATGAGAATACGCGACTTATCCGTTCCCGCAGTCGCCAGCAGCCGGTCTATGGTTGCCAACACCTGCTTGGTCTGGCCCTCCATATCAAGGCTCGCGTCGTCAGGCACTTGACCGGCCAGATAGGCCACGCCGTTGTACAAGGCCATGTCCGACAGGCGCTTCTCTACATTGACTCGTTCGATTTCTTGCATTGCTAATTCTCCGTGATATGTCTTTTTTTCATGCCGGGGGCAACTCATCATGCCGGGGGCAACTCAAATACCTGGCGCAGATAGGCCAGGTAGGCGGGATCTTCACACATGGTTTTTTCGGGCGTGTCGGACACCTTTGCGACCGGCTGCCCATTGCAGCGAATCATTTTCATGACGATCTGCAAGGGCTCATGCCCGAGATCGTTGGTGAGATTGGTTCCTATGCCGAAGGAAATCCGGCAACGGCCGGCGAAATGCCGTGCCAGCTCGATGGCGCGCGGAATGGTCAGCGCATCAGAGAACACCAAGGTCTTGGTGCGGGGGTCGGTACGGTTGGCGGCAAAATGGGCCAGTACACGGTCGCCCCATACGAAGGGGTCGCCGGAATCGTGCCGCGCGCCGTCGAAAAGCTTGCAGAAGTACATGTCGAAATCACGCAGAAAGGCATCCAGACCGTAGGTGTCCGACAGCGCGATGCCAAGGTCGCCGCGATACTCGCGCGCCCATACTTCCAAACCGTACACCTGCGAATCGCGCAATCGCGGCCCCAAGGCCTGACAGGCCTGCAGGTATTCGTGCGCCATCGTGCCTAGCGGGGTGACTTCGTGGCGCATGGCCATCCATACGTTGCTCGTACCGGCAAAATGTGGCCCCATGCGCGACTTCATGGTTTGTGCGACTTCATCGTGCCAGCGCTTCGAGAAGCGGCGGCGCGTACCATATTCGGCCACCCGGAATTGCTCCAGCGTAGGATCGAGGGTGACGAGCTCCATTTTCTGCTGCAGGCGTCGGCGGCCCTCTTCCCAGTCGGGTTCGCGGCAGACATTACGAAAATACACCTCGTTCACAATGGCCAGCACGGGTATTTCGAAGAGTATGGTGTGCAACCACGGCCCTTTCACCGAAATCGCGATCTCGCCTTCCCCTTCGCCTTCCGACACTTCGATGCAGCGTTCCGGAAGATGGAAAAGGCCCAGGAAGTCGATGAAGTCGCTCTTCATGAAACGCAGACCGCCCAGATAGTCGAGTTCCTCCGGCGTGAAGCGCAACTGGCAAAGCTGATGAATCTCTTCGCGTATCTCTTGCAGGTACGGACGCAGATTGACGCCCCGCGTACGGCATTTGTAGCGGTATTCGACTTGCGCGGCCGGGAATTGGTGGAGCACGACCTGCATCATGGTGAACTTGTACAGGTCGGTGTCTAGCAGGGAGGTGATGATCATCGTTTCTTGTTTTCTTGGCACGAGGCACGAATTACCATAGCATAGACGGCGCAGACCCCACGCCGGTCAGACAGCCCGCGTCATCGGCATGAACCATGCCGGAACCCCGTGGTCGCCCCCGGAGAACCGGACTGGGTCTAGGGTTGTTCCGGAGCCGCCCTTCAGGATTAGGTAAAATCCCCTAATTGCTCCTGGAGTGCTGAAATGACCCATGTCGTTACCGAGAACTGTATCAAGTGTAAATACACGGACTGTGTCGATGTCTGTCCGGTGGACTGTTTCCGGGAAGGACCCAATTTTCTGGTGATCGATCCCGACGAATGCATAGACTGCGCCGTGTGCGTCCCCGAATGCCCCGCGAACGCGATTTTCGCCGAAGAGGATGTACCCAAAGATCAGGTTCCATATATCGAACTTAACGCCGAGCTCTCGCCGCAGTTCGAAATGATCAACCGTTCCAAAGGCCCCTTGCCCGGCGCGGATGACTGGAACGGCGTGGCGGACAAACGACAGTATCTCGAAACCTGAGTACGGCAACGCAGCCTGCGTTCCGTGTACCGTACTGGTATATCCCTATTCCTGTCATAGAATCATAAGATCACGCTACTATCATCGACCGTGGCTGACCTTGCCTGTACGATCATCCGGATTGTTACAAACCATGACGGAACACTTATAAATGCTGTACGACTTACACGAGCTCCAGCGGGCTTTCCTGAACCCGCTGGCGCGCTTCACCGATTCAGGCTCGCTGCTCTTCTCGCATCCGTATAGCCCGCTGGCCTACACGCCCATGTCGCGGCATATCGCAGCCGCCTATGAGCTCGTGCATCGTCTGGGCAAGGACTACGAGAAGCCGTTGTGGCATCTGGACGAGACCACGGTCGAGGGCAAGGACGTCGGCGTATCGGTGCAGACCGTTTTTCAAAAGCCCTTCTGCAACCTGATTCATTTCCAGAGAGCGCTGCCGTCCCAGCGCACGACTGACCCGCGTATCCTGCTGGTGGCGCCGCTTTCAGGTCACCATGCCACCTTGCTGCGCGACACGGTCCGGGCACTGTTGCCCCGGCACGAGGTCTATGTCACCGACTGGATCGACGCCCGCATGGTGCCGCAATCGGCGGGGCCATTCCATCTGAATGACTATGTCTTCTATATCAGGGATTTCCTGCGCTGGCTCGGCCCCGACACGCATGTGATTTCGGTCTGCCAGCCTACCGTACCGGTCCTGGCTGCGGTCTCGCTCATGGCCGCTGAAGACGACCCCTGTCAGCCGCGCAGCATGGTAATGATGGGCGGACCCATCGATACGCGTCAGTCACCCACACAGGTGAACCGTCTGGCGACAACCAAGCCCTACGCTTGGTTCGAGGACACCGTCATCCATCGCGTTCCCGGCCGCTATCCGGGCGCCGGACGGCGCGTGTATCCCGGCTTTCTCCAGCACGCGGGCTTCGTCGCCATGAACCCGGACCGCCACCTGAAATCCCACTACGATTTCTATCGAGATCTGGTGCGGGGCGACGACGACGATGCCGAGTCCCACCGCCGCTTTTACGACGAATACAACGCAGTACTCGATCTGCCCGCGGAGTTCTATCTGGACACGATCCGCATCGTCTTCCAGGAACACCGTCTGCCTCGCAAGACCTGGGAGATCGACGGACGTATCGTCGATCCGGGCGCGATCTCCAAAACCGCACTGCTGACGATAGAAGGCGAACTCGACGATATCTCGGGTCTGGGCCAGACCCGGGCAGCGCTTGACCTGTGCAGCGGGATTCCCGCCGAGCGCAAGGAACACCATACCGCTGTAAAATGCGGCCACTACGGCATTTTTTCGGGCCGGCGCTGGCGTCAGAACATCTGCCCACTGATCGCCGAATTCATACGCCGAGCCTGAGAAGGGCTGGTCCTGAAAGCACCGGCCCGTTCAAGAGCCTCTTCGAGCTCAGCCGAACCGGTCCGGGCTTCACCGACAATAAACGGGGGGCATGCCCCCCGTTCTGCTTTTCCGATGACCCCTCATTTACTCGCCGACCAGATCGACGCCCTGCTTCCGCAGACACAATGCACGAAGTGCGGCTTCGACGGCTGCCGGCCCTATGCCGAGGCCCTCGCCGAAGGAGCCGCCGCGATCAACCGATGTCCGCCCGGCGGCGTCGACGGCATTCAGGCGCTGGCCCGTTTCCTCGGCCGCGAGCCGCTTACGCCGGACCCGTCTTGCGGGACGGCTCCAGAGACATTGCATATCGCCCGCATCGACGAAGCGCACTGCATTGGGTGCACGCTATGCATCCAGGCCTGTCCGGTAGACGCCATTGTCGGCGCGAACAGATTGATGCATACCGTCGTTCCCGATCTATGCACGGGCTGCGAACTATGCGTCGCCCCCTGTCCCGTCGACTGTATAGACATGGTTCCTGCCAACCGTGATTGGACCCGCGCCGACGCCGATGCGGCCCGCCGGCGGCATGCGCAACGGCGCGAGCGCTTGGAACAGCACTATCAGGAACCAGACGGCCCGGTCGCACGCAACTTGGCCAACAAGGCGCCGCTGGCTGACCTGCCAGCCGGGGAACCGGACAAAAAGAAACTGATCGCCGACGTGCTGGCCAAGGCCCGTGCGCGCCGCCTGTCCACATGAATTCCGCCAAACGCACCGAAATTTTCCAGCGGCTGCAGGCCGCCAACCCCCACCCTACCACCGAACTGGAATACGACACCCCCTTCCAGCTCCTGATCGCGGTGATTCTATCGGCCCAGGCCACTGACCGATCCGTCAATATCGCGACCCGCAAGTTCTTTCCCGACCACGGCACCCCCGAGACCCTGCTGGCGCTGGGAGAAGAAGGCCTGTCGGAATTCATCAAGACCATCGGACTCTATCGGACCAAGGCGCGCAATGTCATCAACACTTGCCGGATACTGGTCGAACAGCATGGCAGCCGTGTTCCCGAAGAGCGTGAAGCGCTCGAGGCGCTGCCGGGCGTCGGCAGAAAAACAGCCAACGTTGTGCTGAATACGGCCTTCGGCCATCCAACCATTGCCGTGGATACGCATATTTTCCGGGTGTCGAACCGGACCGGTATCGCGCCCGGAAAGAACGTCCTGGAGGTGGAGCGCCGACTGGAACGGGTGATTCCCAAGCCCTTTCTTCAAGACGCCCACCATTGGCTTATTCTGCATGGCCGCTACATATGCGTGGCACGCAAACCCAAGTGTCCCCAGTGCGGCATCGTCGACCTTTGCGAGTACCGTGACAAGACGCCGCCCGCCTGAAAAAGGCTGACGGGATGTCTCGCAGGTGCTCTATCGCATTGCACCAAATACGCTTCGCCACCCTCTGAGCGCACTGCAACATTCCGATGCACGAGCCGCCATGATGAGCAAGCCGGTACTTTCCCTTTCCGGGTTTTCCACAAAACCTATGTAAAACCCGCATAGCGGCAATGCTGGCAGGCTTTCATACTGCTCGGAATCTGATATGTAACCACGAAGTGTCTATGAGGCAGCAATGACCGACAACATACTCGAGACAAGGAATCTCGTGAAGGAGTTCCGCGGGTTCGTCGCGGTGAACGACGTGAACCTGAAGGTACGCCGCGGAACAATCCATGCCCTCATTGGACCCAACGGCGCCGGCAAGACCACCTGCTTCAACCTCCTGACCAAATTTCTCACGCCTACGGCGGGGCAGATCTACTTCAACGGCGTGGAAATCACCCGCGAGGCGCCGGCCGACATCGCGCGGCGCGGCATCATCCGCTCCTTCCAGATCTCGGCTGTCTTCCCACAGCTCAGCGTGCTGGAAAACGTCCGCATCGGCCTGCAGCGCAGCACAGGGCAGTCCTTTCAGTTTTGGCGTAGCGACAAGATCCTGAATCGGCTCAACGACCGCGCTCGCGAACTGCTGAGCGAAGTCGACCTCGAAAGCTTCGCTGAGGAAATCACGGTCAATCTCCCCTACGGCCGCAAACGCGCGCTCGAGATCGCCACCACATTGGCCATGGATCCCGAACTCATGCTGCTCGACGAACCAACGCAAGGCATGGGGCATGAAGACGTCAGCCGAGTCACGGAACTGATCGAGAAAGTGAGCGAAGGGCGCAGCATACTGATGGTCGAACACAACATGAATGTCGTCTCGCAGATCGCCGATACGATCACAGTACTTTCGCGCGGAGCCGTGCTCGCCGAAGGTACTTACCAGGAAGTCTCCCGCAACCCGGCCGTCATGGAAGCCTACATGGGCACGACCGCCGGCGAACTCCAAGGAGCGCACTGATGGCCACTCCTGCTCTCGAGGTACGCAATCTCCAGGCCTGGTATGGGGAATCTCATGTGTTGCACGGTATCAACTTCAGCGTCGGCCAGGGTGAGGTCGTCACCCTGCTCGGGCGCAATGGTTCCGGCCGTACCACCACGCTGCGCGCGATCCTGGGCCTCACCGGTTCCCGCAGCGGTTCAGTCCGAATACAAGGCACCGAAGCGATCCAGTTGCCCACCTATCGCATCGCCCACCTGGGCGTCGGCTACTGCCCTGAAGAACGCGGCATCTTTGCCAGTCTTTCCTGCGAAGAGAACTTGTTGCTGCCGCCGTCGATCGGAACCCTGGGCGGAGGCATGTCCCTCGCTGAAATCTACGAGATGTTTCCCAATCTGCAGGAACGACGCCATTCTCCCGGCACGCGCCTGTCCGGCGGCGAACAACAGATGCTGGCCGTCGCCCGCATCCTGCGCACCGGCGCCAACCTGCTGCTGCTCGACGAAATCTCCGAAGGCCTGGCGCCGGTCATCGTGCAGGCGCTCGCGCGGATGATCACCGCGCTGAAGGCCAAAGGCTATACCATCGTGATGGTGGAACAGAACTTCCGTTTCGCCGCGCCGCTGGCGGACCGCTTTTACGTCGTCGAACACGGCCAGATCGTCGAACAGTTCGACGCCTCGGAACTCGAATCCAAGCAAGACGTTTTGAACACGCTATTGGGCGTCTAAGCGGCCCCATCGCGCAATAACGCATCGACAACAAAGAACCAGAATATCGCCGGCGATCCCGGCCTCATCAAGGAGACACACCGATGAAACTTCGTACCCTTCCCGCCGTCCTCGCACTGGCCGGTCTCGGAGCCGTCGCTCCGCTGCACGCGGCGGGCATTTCCGACGACGTCATCCGCATTGGCTTCATCAGCGATCTGTCGGGCGTGTATTCCGACGTCGACGGCCCGGCCGGTGGCGAGGCCATCAAGATGGCCATCGAGGACATGGGCGGCGAAATCAACGGGAAAAAAATCGAGCTCCTGGTGGCCGACCACCAGAACAAGGCCGACATTGCTTCCGCACGGGCCCGCGAGTGGTTCGATTCCGAGAAGATCGATCTGCTGATAGGCGGCACCAATTCCAGCACTTCGCTGGCCATGGCCGGAGTCGCCGCCGAGAAGAAGAAACCATTTATCTCCATCGGTGCCGGCGCTTCCGATCTCACCAACGCCCATTGCACGCCTTATACCGTCCACTACGCTTACGACACCACCGCCCTGGCTCGCGGCACGGGTTCGGCGGTTGTGAACGCCGGCGGCAAAGATTGGTTCTTCCTCACGGCGGACTATGCCTTCGGCCACGCCCTGGAACGCGACACCGCCGCCGTGGTGAAAGCGTCCGGCGGCAAGGTACTGGGCAATGTACGCGCCCCGCTGAGCACCACCGACTTCTCTTCCTTCATGTTGCAGGCGCAATCGTCCGGCGCCAAGATCCTCGGCCTGGCGAATGCGGGCGGCGACTTCGTCAACTCGGTGAAGGCGGCGCGCGAATTCGGCGTAACGCCCGGCATGAACCTCGCCGGCTTGCTCGTGTTCATCAACGACGTTCACGCACTGGGCCTGGACGCCACTCAGGGCATGTACCTGACTGCCGGCTGGTACTGGGATATGGACGACGAATCCCGCAAATGGGCCGAGCGCTTCTATGAAAAACAAAAGCGCATGCCCTCCTTCCTGCAGGCAGGTGACTACTCGGCCGCCGCTTTCTACCTGCGCGGCGTGAAGGAGACCGGCTCCGATGACGGCGAGACCCTCATGAAATGGATGAAGTCCAACAAGATCGACGACTTCTTCGCCAAGGGTGGGTACGTACGTGAAGACGGCCGCATGGTTCACGAGATGTACCTGGTACAGGTCAAGAAGCCCGAAGAGTCCAAGCGTGACTGGGACTACTACACGATCGTCGAGCGCTTGCCCGGCGAGAAGGTGTACGGTTCCCTCGAAGAGTCCACCTGCAAACTGGTGAAGAAGTAAACGCCTGAGCCTGTGCGCGCCCCTGTCCGTTTCCACGGCAGGGGCGCGTGCGCTCATGCCCACGCCATTCGCATCATCATGGATCACCAACGCATATGACTGACCTCTTCGGCATACCCATTCAGGCGCTGCTGGGCCAGGTACTCCTGGGTCTGGTAAACGGCTCGTTCTATGCAGTGCTTTCACTGGGTCTTGCAGTGATTTTCGGCCTGCTCAACATTATCAACTTCGCACACGGCGCCCTCTACATGCTGGGTGCATTCCTGGCCTGGATGGGGCTGTCCTACTTCGGCCTGAACTACTGGGTGATGCTCGTTGTGGCTCCCCTGCTGGTTGGCGCCTTCGGCATCATTCTGGAAAAGACACTGATACGCCATCTGTACAAGCTCGACCACTTGTATGGGCTGTTGCTGACCTTCGGCCTCACGCTGCTGTTGGAAGGCGTGTTTCGAAGCTTCTACGGTGTCTCGGGACAACCCTATTCCACGCCCGCGCTGCTGCAAGGCGGGGTGAATCTTGGTTTCATGTACCTGCCCATCTACCGCGCATGGGTGGTGGTGGCCTCCATCGTGGTCTGCCTTGCCACCTGGTTCATGATCGAAAAGACACGCCTGGGCGCTCTTCTGCGGGCCGGCACCGAGAATCCCAAGCTGGTTGAAGCCTTTGGCGTGAACGTCCCCCGCATGGTGACGCTCACCTACGGCTTTGGCGTGGCGCTGGCCGGCTTTGCCGGTGTCTTGGCCGCTCCGGTGATGCAGGTCTCTCCGCTCATGGGCTCCAACCTCATCATCGTCGTATTCGCCGTGGTGGTGATTGGCGGCATGGGCTCCATCATGGGTTCCATTCTGACCGGTCTGGGACTGGGCATTATCGAAGGCCTCACCAAGGTTTTCTGGCCGGAGGCCTCCAACACGGTGGTATTCATCATCATGGTCATCGTTCTTCTGCTGCGCCCGGCAGGTCTCTTCGGGAAAGAAAAATGAAGCGTCAGTTGGCAATTTATATCGTCATTGCGATCCTCATCGCCTTGTTGCCGGCCATGGGCGCCTACCCGATCTTCATCATGAAGATCATGTGCTACGCCCTCTTCGCCTGCGCTTTCAACCTTCTGCTGGCCTATACGGGGCTGTTGTCCTTCGGACATGCCGCTTTCCTGGGCGCGGCCGCCTACGCCACGGGACACTCGCTGGCAGTCTGGGGATTCCCCACCATACTGGGCCTGCTCTTTGGAACCGGCATGGCCGCCATACTTGGCCTGGTCATGGGCGCAATTGCCATCCGGCGCAGCGGCATCTATTTCGCGATGATCACGCTGGCCATGGCGCAGATGGTTTTCTTCTACTTCCTGCAAGCGCCCTTCACTCACGGCGAAGACGGCCTGCAAGGCATCCCGCGCGGAAGCATCCTGGGCCTCGATCTGTCCAAGGACATCAACCTTTACTATGTGGTGATGGCCGTTTTCGTCTTCGGCTTCCTTGTATGCTGGCGCACCGTGAATTCGCCCTTCGGCCAAGTGTTGAAAGGCCTGCGTGAAAACGAAGCCCGTGCCATCTCGCTGGGTTACGACGTCAATCGTTTCAAGCTGCTGGTCTTCGTGATTTCCGCCACTTTGGCGGGCTTGGCCGGCGCCACCAAGTCACTCGTCTTCGTTTCCGCCACACTGTCTGATGCTACCTGGCAGATGTCCGGCCTGGTGATCTTGATGACTCTCATCGGGGGCATGGGGACCTTCCTAGGGCCGGTGCTGGGTGCGCTCATCGTCGTCATGCTGGAAAACAAGGTCGGCGATTTCGGGCGTGCACTCTCTCAATGGACTGGCGTGGAATGGTTCCGGGTACTGGGCGAATCCGTCACCATGGTCATCGGCCTGATCTTCATCATCTGCGTCATGGCCTTCCGCCGGGGAATTGTCGGAGAATTCCTTGCCTGGCAGAATCGACGCAAAGCCGTCTGATCGGTATTGCGCCTCACTCGGGCGCAGCCAAAAAAACCGCGCTGCCATGGCAGCGCGGTTTTTTTGTGTCGTGGTACAGGGCGCGTTTTCTAAAGGAAACCGTGACGGCGTTATTTGAAAGGCAGCGCATCCGTTCTGCACGGAAACGCTCGGCCCTTCAGGCGGCTTCGCTCTTTTTTCCCAGGCCCAGATAGCTCTCTATGACCCGCGGGTTGTCAGCCAGTTCCTTGGCCTTGCCTTCGAGCACAACCTCACCCGTTTCCAGCACATAACCATAGTCGGCCACTTGCAGGGCGGCGCGTGCGTTCTGTTCGACCAGCAAGATAGCGACGCCGGTGCTGCGCAACCGCCCGATAATATGGAAGATCTCGCGTACGATGCGCGGGGCCAGGCCCAGGCTGGGCTCGTCCAGCATGAGCAGCTGGGGCTGCGCCATCAACGCACGGCCCACAGCCAGCATTTGCCGTTCACCGCCGGACAGGGTGCCGGCCAGCTGGGAACGGCGTTCCTTCAAGCGCGGAAAGAGCTCGTAAACTTCTTCTATGGTCTCCCTCCAGCCGTGCTTGCCGGCACGGTACAGCCGGAAACCGCCCAGCAGCAGATTGTCTTCCACCGTCATGCTGCCAAAGAGCTCCCGGCGTTCGGGCACCAGCGAAATGCCGCTGGAGACCCGTCGTTCGACTTGCCAACCGTTGATCTCGGAACCGAGGTACTCCACCGAACCGGAACAGCCGCCGGAAAGCGGAAGCGAGCCCATGATGGAGTTCAGCAGAGTGGACTTGCCGGCCCCGTTCGCGCCGATCACGGTGACAATGCTGCCGCGCGCCACCATGATGTTCGCGCCCGTTACCGCAGTGACCTTGCCGTAGCGTGCGGACAAGTCGGTGACTTTCAGGACGGGATGCTTGGGTTTGTTCTTGGTATTCATGCGGAGCGGCCTCCCGCCAGCGCATTCTCGGGGGCGGCCCCTGTCAGCGCCGGGACATCCTCGGCCGCACCAGGCGCGGATTCGATCTCGATATCATCGTCGATACCGCCGAGATACGCTTCAAGCACAGCGGGATTGGTTTGAATTTCATCTGGCCGCCCTTCGGCGATCTTGGTTCCGAAGTCCATCACCACGATGTGATCGGTGAGATTCATCACAAAGTCCATATCATGCTCCACCAGCAGGATGCTCATTCCTTCCTTGCGAAGCTGATCGAGCACAGCGGCGAGTTCTTGTTTTTCCTTATAACGCAGGCCCGCCGCGGGTTCGTCGAGCAAGAGCAGTACCGGATCCGACGCGAGCGCACGCGCGATTTCCAGAATACGCTGCTGGCCGAGAGCGAGGTTGCCCGCCTGCTCGTACATGTAGTCAGTCAGGCCGACGCGTTCCAGCTGGACGGCCGCTTCGTGCAGCAGTTCCGCTTCCACACTCCGATCAGCATGCAAGGCAGCCGCCACCACGCCGACGTCGCGGCGCAAATGGGCGCCCAGGGCAACGTTCTCGAGTACCGTCATGGTAGGCAGCAGCTGCACATGCTGGAAACTGCGGCCGACGCCCAGCCGGGAGATTTCCCTTGCGGGAAGGATATCGAGCCGTTCGCTCAAGAAGCGGACCCGCCCGCTGGTTGCCTTCAGCACGCCCGTGATGAGATTGAACGTCGTGCTTTTACCCGCGCCGTTGGGACCGATCAGCCCCATGATCTCCCCCGCGCGCAGGCGGAAGCTGATGTCGTTCACCGCCACCAGGCCGCCGAATTCCTTTCGGATGGCGTCCACTTCCAGCACCACTGTACCGGTCTCGGGGCGGGGGCGACGCGCAAGCGCCGGCGCTTGGGGCGGCGCCTTGCGGCGGCGTGCGTCAGCGGACCCGCCGCCCAGCACCTGCCAGCCCTGCGCAAGTATCGGCCAGACGCCATCGCGCGCGTACTGGAGTACCAGAACCATGAGCACGCCGAACACGATGAGCTCGAAGTTGCTGCTGGTGCCGAGAATGATGGGCAGCACATTCTGCAGCTGATCCTTGAGCGTCAGGATGAGCCCCGCGCCCACGACTGCGCCCCAGACGCTGCTTGCGCCGCCCACCACCGCCATGAAGAGATATTCAATTCCATAGTTCAGGCCGAAGGGGCTGGGGCTCACTGCTCGCTGCATATGCGCGTAGATCCAGCCCGACAGGCAGGCCAGCAAGGCGGCATAGATGAACACGATGATCTTGTAGCGCGCGGTATTGATGCCGAAGGATTCCGCCATGCCCTGCCCGCTCTTGAGCGCGCGTATGGCGCGCCCGGGACGCGAATCCAGCAGATTTCGTGTTCCCCATAACCCAAGCAGCACGCAGACCCAGATCAGGTAATAGATGCGGTGTCCGTCCGCCAGCGATATGCCGAAGACCTCCAGCGGCTGTATGCCGGCAATGCCGTCATGCTGGCCCAGGAAATTCATGTTCCCGAAGAGGTAATACAAGGATAGGGCCCAGGCTATGGTACCCAGCGGAAGATAGTGTCCCGACAGCCGCAATGTCAGCGCGCCGATCAGGTAGGCCGCGAAAAATGTCATGGCCAGCGCAGCCGGCAAGGCCAGCCATGGCGACCACGACATGGCCGTCGTGAACCAGGCGGTCGTGTAGGCGCCGATGCCGACAAAGGCGGCCTGGCCGAAGGATGTCAGGCCGCTGACTCCAGTGAGCAGAACCAGCCCCAGAACCACCAGACTCGCCAGCCCGACATAGTTCAGATGCGTGATCCAGAACGCCGGCGTAATGGGCAGCAGCGGCAGCAAGGCAATGAGGGCGACGACGATATAAAGCAATATGCGATTCATGGCTATTCCTCGTCGTCCACGTGTTTCGAACCGAAGGAGCGCCACAGCAGCACGGGGATGATCAGTGTGAAGACGATGACTTCCTTGTAGGCGCTGGCCCAGAACGAGGAAAACGATTCGAGCACTCCGACGCCCATGGCGCCGATGGCGGCAATCGGGTAGCTGATCAGGCCGCCGAAGATGGCCGCTACGAAGCCCTTCAAGCCGATAAGAAAGCCGGTGTCGTAATAGATGGTGGTGACCGGGGCGATCAGCATTCCGGAGAGCGCGCCAATTGCCGCCGCCAGCGTGAATGTCAGGCTGCCTGACATATTGGTGCTGATGCCCACCAGACGGGCGCCGCGCCGATTCACGGCGGTAGCGCGCAAGGCTCTGCCGTATAGCGTTTTGCCGAAGAACAACCACAGGGCAACGATGAGCGCCGCACAGGTGCCAAGCACGAAGAAGGTCTGGGCGGACCAAGTCACCGGGCCTATGTCCACCTGCCCTTCTACAAAGGGCGGCGTGCGCCAGCCTTCAGCACCAAAGAACACGAGGGCCAGACCGGTCATGGCGAAATGCAGTGCGACTGAGATGATCAGCAGCACCAGCACGCTGGCTTCGGCTACAGGTTGGTACACCAGCCTGTAGAGCATGGGTCCCATGGGGACCACCAGGGCGAGCGAAAACAGCACCGCGACCCACAATGAGGTGTCCGAGCCGACCACATACGGTGCAAGCAGATACAGAAGAAAAGGCAATGCAAGCGTCCAGGCCGCCGTCTTCACCATGCCGCTCCACTGGCCGCTACGCCTGGCGGCAAGCAGTTCGATCAGGAAGACAATGCCGCCCAAGATGAGCAACATGGGAACCGTACCGGGAACCTGGCCGTTGACCATATAGGCCAGCGTGAGCGCTCCGAAGGCCACAAATTCGCCCTGGGGTATGAAAATGACGCGCGTGACAACGAACACCAGCACCAGCGCCAGCCCGAGCAGCGCATAGATGGCACCATTCATCACACCATCCTGCAACAGGATGAGAACGATCGTTGAATCCATTTCGGACTACACCTCGACAGCGGGATGCGGACGCGTGCGTCCCGCGTGGGATTCAGTAAAGCAACGAATACCGGCCCCAGCGGGCCGGTATCGATACCACTTGGAAGAAAGGGGGAATCAGAGGTCGGGCTGGTAGGTCCACTTCCCGTCTACCACCTTCACCATCACGCGGGCACGTTCGTCGAAACCGGCATGATCGGTGGACGACATGGTGAATACGCCCTGCGACACGGGAAGGTCCTTGACCTGCTCGAGCGCGTCGCGCAAGGCTTGACGGAACTCCGGGGTACCCGGCTTAGCGCCGGCCTTCAGAGCGGTGGGGATGGCCGCTTCGATGAGCAGGCCGGCGTCCCACATATGGCCGCCAAAAGTATTGATGGTGCCCGGGCCGTACTTGGCTTCGTACTTGGTCTTGTAGTCGAGCGCAGTCTTCTTGACGGGATTGTCGTCCGGGAGCTGGTCGGCAACCAGCAAGGGACCGGCCGGAAGGTACATTTCATTGCAGTCCTTGCCGCAGACACGCAGGACGTCGTTATTGGCGGCGCCATGGGTCTGATACATGATGCCCTTGTAACCGCGGCTCTTGAGTTCGCTCTGGGGCAAGGCGACAGGCGTGCCGGAACCGGCAACGAGGATGCCGTCGGGCTTGGCGGCGACCAGCTTCAGGACCTGACCGGTAACGCTGGTGTCGTTGCGGGCATAACGCTCGACGGCCACCAACTTGATGCCTTTGGCTTCGGCAGCCTCGGTCATCACGCTGAGCCAGCCTTCGCCATAGGCATCGTTATAGCCGATGTAGCCCAGGGTTTTGATGCCGTGCTTGACCATCGCATCCGCCAGAGCGCCGGCCATCAGCAAATCATTCTGCGGCGTTTTGAACACCCATTCGCGCGCCCCTTCAACCGGCTCGACGATGCGGGCGTTGGCTGCCACGCTGATCATCGGGGTCTTGGTTTCGCCGGCCACATCGACCATGGCGAGCGAACCCGGACTCACCGACGTGCCGACAATGACGTCGACCTTGTCGTCGGTAATGAGCTTGCGCATATTGCGTACGGCGGCAGTGGTGTCGGTGCCGTCATCAAGTACGATGTACTCGACTTTTTGCCCTGCGATTTCAGTGGGCAGCAAAGCAACCGTGTTGCGCTCCGGTATGCCCAGTGAGGCAGCCGGCCCCGTGCTCGCGACAGTGACGCCGACCTTGATCTGCGCACATGCCAACAGCGGAAATGCCAGCGCGAGCGTACCAGTCAGCACCGAAAGGCGAATGGACTGCTTTCGATTCATCGTTTTGTCTCCAGGTGAGCACGGGATTTGCCTGACGGGGGAGGCGGCGGCTCAAGTTATACAATAATCAGCCCGTCGATCAAATTAGCGTATCACATTGCTACAAGCCTCAAATATAGGTGTTTTCCAGTGATGCTTTATGCCCAGGCCGAGGTTTCCAACCCTTACGAGGGGAACCCTTACGGGCGGAGGAAGTCGATTAACATGTATCCCTTCCAGTTTTGATACGGAGACCCCTTCAACGTGGACAAACTCACACGAACCGAAGAGGAATGGCAGTCCCTGCTATCGCCCGAAGAGTATTACGTCGTACGTCGCAAAGGCACTGAGCGCCCTTTCACCGGCCGCTACTGGGACACCTTCAGCCCAGGCATCTATCGTTGTGTCGGTTGCGGCACGCCTCTTTTCGCGTCGGACACCAAGTTCGACGCCGGCTGTGGCTGGCCCAGCTACTTCCAGGCTCTGAACCCCGCGAACGTCCGCGAAGAAACCGACGCCAGCCACGGCATGGTGCGCACCGAGATCCTGTGCAACGTCTGCGACGCCCACTTGGGGCACGTATTTCCCGACGGCCCGCCACCCACCGGGCTGCGATATTGCATCAATTCCCTTTCCATGAAGTTCGAGCCTGAAGAGCAATGAAGAAATTCCTGTTCGACCTCTTTCCGCTGATCCTTTTCTTCATTGCGTTCAAGTTCGCGGATATTTTCACGGCCACCGCCGTGGCCGTCGCCGCCGGTGTGCTGCAGTTTCTTTGGCTCAAGCTACGCGGCAAGACCATAGAAGCCATGCACTGGATCAACCTGACGGTGATCGTCGTCTTCGGGGGGGCCACCCTGCTGTTCCAGAACGACGCCTTCATCAAATGGAAGCCCACCGTGCTGTACTGGGTGTTCGCAGTGGTGCTCCTTGGCGGCAAGTGGCTGTTTGACCGCAATCTCATGCAAAAGCTCATGGGAACGAAGGTGGAGCTGCCCGCCGCCGCCTGGGACAAACTCAACCTGAGTTGGGCGGCTTTCTTCCTGCTGTGTGGCGCCCTCAATCTCTACGTCGCTTTCTCCGGCCAGTTCACAGAGTCCCAATGGGTGAACTTCAAGGTCTTCGGGCTGATGATCCTCATGATTCTCTTCGTCATCCTCCAGTCGGTGTGGCTGAGTCGCTATATGAAAGATGACTCCCCCGCCCAGCGACTTCCCCATGAACCCAAATGAATCCATGACCACAGATCGCATCGAACTCCTCAGAGAACGGCTCGCCGCGCTGGACCCCGTCGAACTGGACATCGTCGACGAGTCGCATATGCATATCGGCCATGCCGGCAGCCGCGACGGCGCGGGCCACTACCGCGTGAAAATCGTCTCCCCGCGCTTTCAGGGGCTGCGCACCGTGGCCAGTCATCGGCTTGTGTATGATCAGGTCCGCGATTTGATGCCTCATCCCATCCATGCCCTGGCGATCGAAGCCCGGGCCGCAACATAAAGGAAATCCATGAAAAGACTCGCCGTACTCGCCGCCGCCTGCGCGCTGGCCTTTCCGCTCCACGCCAAGGACATCGCCACCGTAAACGGGAAGGCCATCAGCGAAGAGCAGCTGAATCAGTTCGTGACGTTGCTGGTCGAGCAGGGCGCACAGGACACGCCTGAACTCCGCGAACAAGTCAAGCAGGAAATGGTTCATCGCCTCGTCGCCGTTCAGGCGGCCCAGAAAGCCGGCATCGACAAGCGCCCCGCCGTTGAGCAGGAGCTCGAACTGGCTCGTCAGGGCATACTGGTTCGGGCGCTGATCGCCGATCACCTGGAGAAGCACCCAGTCAGCGACGAAAAAATCCAGGCTGAATACGACAAGATCAAGGCATCACAAGCCGACCGCAAGGAATACAAGGTCCGGCACATCCTCGTGAAGGAACAAAAGGAAGCCGAGGACCTGCTGGCCCAGATCAAGGACAAAAAGGTCAGCTTTGAAGAAGCGGCCGGCAAGCACTCCATCGATCCCGGCAGCGGCAAGAACGGCGGCGACCTGGGCTGGGGGCCGGCGTCGAATTATGTGCCTGAATTCGCCAAGGCCGTCGAAAGCCTTGAAAAAGGCAAAACCGCCGATGCACCGGTACAGAGCCAGTTTGGCTGGCACATCATCCGCGTCGAAGACGAGCGCCCGGTGGAATTCCCCGCGCTGGCGGACGTAAAGCCGCAGCTCGAGGAAATGATGCGCCAACAGCAAGTCGTGGAGTTCCAGCAGCAGCTTGTCAAGGAAGCCGACATCAAGCAAGACTGAGCTTTCGTACTGAGCAGCCTTCTCTTATCGGGGCGGAGTCCTGCGGGCGCCCTTCAGCTCCCGCCCTGCAACAAGGCCTTCAGACCGTCCTCATTCACGACCGGCACACCCAGGGTTTCCGCTTTCTCGAGCTTGCTGCCGGCCTCCTCGCCCGCCACGACATAGGCGGTCTTGCGCGATACCGAACCGCTCACCTTGCCGCCCGCCGACAGGATGCGGCGGGTGGCTTCGTCGCGGCTCCAGTTGGGCAAGGTACCCGTGAGCACCAGCGTCTTGCCCGCCAAGGGCTGCCGGCCGCCGGGTGCCGCGTCTTCCTGTACCGGCTCGACGCCGGCCGCCTGCAGGGCCGCCACAATCTCGCGGTTATGCGGTTCGGTAAAGAATCGCCGGACCGATCCCGCCACCACCGGGCCCACATCCCGGACGCCGAGCAAAGCGTCTTCGTCGGCAGACATGATGGCATCCATGGATCCGAAGTGCCTGGCCAGGTCGCGCGCTGTGGTTTCTCCGACGTGGCGTATGCCCAGAGCGTACAGCAGTCTTTCGAGCGCGGGCTTGCGTGCCGCGTCGATGGCCTGCACAAGGTTCTCGGCGGATTTGCGGCCCATGCGCTCGTAGGCGGAGAGCTCCAGCACACCGAGCGTAAATAAATCGGCGAGCGATTTGACTCTTCCACTGTCCACGAGCTGGTCGACCAGTTTCTCACCCAGCCCTTCGATATCCAGGGCCTTGCGGCCCGCCGCATGGGTCAGGCTCTGCTTGCGCTGGGCGGCGCAGAACAGGCCACCCGTACAACGCGATGCCGCTTCGTCCTCCAGTCGTTCGACAGCCGACCCGCATACGGGGCAGGAGCCGGGCATCTTGAATTCGCGCGCATCCGCGGGGCGCAACTCTGGGACGGAGGCCACGACTTCGGGAATGACGTCGCCGGCGCGCCGCACCACGACGGTGTCCCCGATCTGCACGTCCTTGCGGCGGATTTCATCTTCATTATGCAAGGTCGCGTTGGTGACTGTGACGCCCCCCACAAAGACCGGCTTGAGACGGGCCACCGGCGTCAGCGCGCCCGTCCGCCCTACTTGCACATCAATGCCCAGCACCTGCGTGGTTTCTTCCTGCGCCGGGAACTTGTGAGCGACGGCGTAGCGCGGCGCGCGTGCTACATAGCCCAGCACGTCCTGTGCGGCCAGCACATCCACCTTGTAAACCACGCCGTCGATGTCGAAGGGCAGCTGGCTGCGTCGCGAGCCAGTCTCTTCGTAGAAGGCGAGCAGGCCTTCGGCTCCCTTGACCCGCCGACGCAGATCACTGACCGGCAGACCCAATTCCACAAACCAGTCCAACATGCCCGAGTGCGTATTTCGCGGCATGGCGGCATCTCCGGCCTCTTGCCGGAACAAGTCGACCTGCCCGTGGCTGCGTACCCCGATTTCGCCCCAGCCATAGGCGAAAAAGCGCAAAGGCCGCGTGGCGGTAACGCGCGGATCGAGCTGGCGCAGACTGCCCGCCGCCGCGTTACGCGGATTCACGAAAATCTTCTCTCGGCGCTGCTGCTGATGCTCATTGAGCTTACGAAAGTCAGCCAGCGTCATGAGCATCTCGCCGCGGACCTCGAGGACCTGGGGGATGTCTTCGCCTTGCAGGCGCAGGGGAATGGAACGCACGGTACGCACGTTGGCCGTGATGTCCTCGCCCGTCTGTCCATCGCCGCGCGTAGCGGCCTGCACAAGCCGCCCGCTTTCGTATCGCAGGCTGACCGCCAGGCCGTCGAATTTGAGTTCGGCCATGTATTCGACCTGGCCATCCCCGGGCAGCATGCCCGCCGCGGCCAGAGTTTCCGAATTGCGTCGGTCAAAGGCCACCACATCTTCGGCTTCAAAGGCATTTGCAAGCGACCGCATGAGCACCGCATGGCGCACGCTGCCGAAGGCCGTCAGCGCGCTTGCGCCGACCCGCTGCGTGGGCGAGTCGGGTGTGATGAGGTCGGGATGCGCCGATTCCAGCGCCACCAGCTCGTTCATCAGACGGTCGTACTCCGCGTCCGAAACGATGGGCGCATCGAGTACGTAATAACGGTGGTTGTGGCCGTCGATTTCACGACGTAATGCCTCCACACGTTGCGCTACGCTTCCTTCAATCTTCACGAGAACAGCCTGGCCGTACGGGGTTCGCCGGCGACGAAACCGGACCGGGCAAGCTGGCTGTAACGCTCGAACAGTTGTTGATCAATGGGCTGGTCGACGCCTTCGGCGACGGGCCGACCCTGGTCATCCAGCAACTGCGCATCCAGGTTGGCGGCGAGATGCCGGCCCACGCTGGCCATGCGGCTGAACGCCTGATCATCGGCCGGGCTATTGGGCAAGTCCAGCACCAGCTCCACGCGGTCCA
>JAEWFK010000081.1 GCA_023388835.1 Pseudomonadota bacterium
CCCTTGCAGGCGATGTAGTCATCGTAGGAAATCGTCTGCGCCCGAATGAAGCCGCGCTCGAAATCGGTGTGGATGACGCCCGCCGCCTTGGGCGCGGTATCGCCGATCTGGATCGTCCAGGCACGCACTTCTTTCACGCCGGCGGTAAAATAAGTCTGCAGGCCAAGCAGGCTGTAGGCCGCGCGAATCACGCGATTCAGGCCGGGTTCGTCCATGCCCATATCGGCCAGGAAGACGCCCTTGTCTTCATCGTCCAGTTCGGCGATTTCAGCTTCGACTGCGGCGCATACCGCCACCACCGGCGCCTTCTCGGCAGAGGCATACTCACGCACGGCATCGAGGTGCGGGTTGTTGTCGAAGCCATCTTCACGCACGTTGGCCACGTACATGCAGCGCTTGGCCGTGATGAAGCAATACTGTCTGATGAGGGCCTGTTCGTCGTCGCTAAGGTCGAGGGAGCGCACCGCCTTGCCTTCGTTCACGATAGCGACGACTTTCTCCAGCGCCGCCACCAGCTTGATGGCTTCCTTGTCACCGGAACGCGCCGTCTTCTGATGACGCTGCAGGGCTTTTTCAGCCGTGGCCAAGTCAGCCAGGGCAAGCTCTGTATTAATGACCTCGATGTCGGAGATGGGATCCACACGCCCGGATACGTGCACGACGTTCTCGTCTTCGAAGCAACGGACGACATGGACGATGGCATCGGTCTCGCGGATGTTGGCCAGGAACTGGTTGCCCAGACCCTCTCCCTTGGACGCTCCGGCCACCAGACCGGCGATATCCACAAACTCGACCACGGCGGGAAGCACACGTTCGGGTTTGACAATGGCCGCCAAGGACTCAAGACGAGAGTCCGGGACTTCAACCACACCGACATTGGGTTCGATGGTGCAGAAAGGATAGTTCTCGGCGGCAATGCCCGCCTTGGTCAGAGCGTTGAAAAGTGTCGATTTACCAACGTTGGGCAGGCCAACGATGCCGCATTGCAGAGCCATGTATTCGTATATCCTTGCTGGGGGTGCCGGTCGCCGTAGCCGGGCGTACGAAACTGCCATAAACGCCGGCGGGCAAAAGCTCCGATTGTACAACTCCGCGCCGGCGCAAGCCGCCGCTACATCACCATGTCAGGGGCGGCTCGCAGCACCAGCCATACCACCAGCAACGGCCCGCCATTGAAGATGGCGTGCAGCAGTACCGACGCCCCAATGCCGTGCCTGACCCGTAACCAGCCCAGCACCATGCCCGTCACCCACTGGGGCAGCACCAACAGCGGCAACAGCCATAACGGTGTGTGGGCCAGATTGAAGTTGTACAGATGCACGGCTGAGAAGGCGAGCGAGGAAAGATGAAACGCCCAGGGAAACTGTTTCAGGTAAGCCCGGCGCCACGCCCAGTGCAAAGGCCGGCGAGCCATGGTCCAACCCGCTGCGTAAGGGAACCAGCACAACACAAGAAAGCTCCCGAGCAACAGGCCCCCGGGGAGGCCCGGTCCGCTGAAGAGCGCGGCCACGGCAAGCGGCAGCAGCCACCACAGATGGTTCAGGCGGCGCAACCCCCAGCGAAACACGAGTTCTTCCACTACTGGCGCCCATAGCAGCGCGGTCAGCCAGGGAATGTTCTGCAGGTTCAGGCGATGCGTCGCGCCTCCCATTCCCGCCGCCATGACGGCAATGGGACCGAGAAACAACAGGTTCAACGCCCACATGAGCATGGCCCACTGGAGCAGCCGCGCAAGGCGCGGCGATGGCAGCCAATCACGGAGGAAGCCGTCGCCGGCGCGTCGGCCTCCCGGCCGCGGCGCTACGCTCGGGCGCCGTATGAATGCAAGCAGGTCGCGGACTTCAGCGAAGAAGCCCGATCGCTCAGCCACGATTTCCCTCGTGCAGGCGACTCATTGCCTGCTGAAAATCGCCCTGAAGCAGCAGCGGTAACGCCTGGCGGCAGCGCAAAATGCTGTCTTCTATACCCGGCATGTCTTCCCGTCTGGGCGGGTGCAGCACGAAGGCCGCGACCTGCTGCGCCAAACCAAAACTACGGGGGTGCCCGATGCCGACACGCAGGCGCCAGAAGGCCGGACTCGAAAAGGCCGATTGTATATCGCGGAGACCATTGTGCCCCGCGTGACCGCCGCCCTGCTTGAGCTTGACCTGGCCAGGCAGAAGATCGAGCTCATCATGCAGGACAAGCACTTGCTCGGGCGCCATTTTGAAGAAACGCATCAGGGCGCCCGCAGCCTGACCGGAGCGGTTCATGAAGGTGACGGGCTTGGCGATGATGACCGCTTCGCCCTGATATCGTGCCTTGGCCACCCATGCGAAGAAGTTCTTTTCCAGCGTGAATGAAGCGCCGAGATCGTCGGCGATGTGATCGGCGAGCCAAAAGCCCGCATTGTGCCGCGTGGCTTCGTACTCCGGCCCAGGATTGCCCAGGCCGATGATGAGACGGATGGGTGCTGCTGCGCTCATGGGTCTCCCAGGGTTACGCCGCTTTATGGGCGCTCATGTAGAAAACCCCTGCGGGCTCTCGCCCTGCAGGGGTAGCAGGAAGACCGGCAAAAATGCCGGCCGCTCCACCAGGACAGTCCGATATTACTCGGATGCGCCCTCTTCTTCGTCGCCGGCAGCAGCGCCCCCCTTGACTTGGGCATTTGCGACAACGACATTGACGTCGGCGTGCTGAACCAGGGTCACGCCCTTGGGCAGCTTCAGGTCGGAAGCGTGCAGGATCGCGCCGCCGATCATTTCGCTCAGGTCGACTTCGATGGCCTGGGGCAGGTTCGCCGGCAGGCAGGCGATTTCGACTTCAGTGACAGGGTGCGTGATCACCGCAGCCGACAGCTTGACGGCGGGCGAAATATCACCATTGATGAAGTGCAGCGGCACCTTGGTCGTCAGGCGTTGCGATTCGTCGACGCGCTGGAAATCGATGTGCAGCACTTGCTGCTTGTACGGGTGCCATTGAACGGCACGCAGCAGCACTGCCTCGCCCGACTTGCCTTCCAACTGCATGTCCAGAATGGAAGCATGGAACTCTTCCTTGCGGACAGCGTGGTAGATCTCGTTATGGTCGAGTTCGATGTTCAGCGGTTCGGCGGTGCCGCCGTAGACGATGGCGGGAACACGGCCCGCGCGACGCAGGCGGCGGCTCGCACTCGTACCCTTGTTGTCGCGCAAAGTGGCGTTGAATTTCATGAAATACTCCAGAGAATGGAAATGGGCGAAGCCCATGGTTGAATGCAGCCGAGGCTGCACCCCGCAGGCTGCCGCGACCAGCGGCCTGCAAGTTGAAACAGGTGTGATCAGTCGGCGAACAGCGAGCTGACAGATTCCGCGTTCGAGATGCGCAGTATGGTTTCGCCCAGCAGGGAAGCGCAGGACAGCTGCCGGATCTTCGGGCAGTCGCGGGCGTCTTCCGCCAGCGGGATGGTGTCGGTCACCACCAGCTCGTCGAGTGCGGATTCCGCAATGCGCTGCACGGCGCCGCCGGACAGCACAGGGTGGGTACAGTAGGCGTAGACGCTGCCGGCGCCGCGCTCCTTGAGCGCCGAGGCGGCCTTGCACAGCGTGCCGGCGGTATCGACCATGTCATCCATGATGATGCAGTTGCGACCATCGACTTCGCCGATGATGTTCATGACTTCGGAGACATTGGCGCGCGGGCGGCGCTTGTCGATGATGGCCAGATCGGCTTCCAGCTGCTTGGCCAGCGCCCGGGCGCGCACCACGCCGCCGATATCGGGCGACACGACGACCAGATCCTGATAGTTGCGGCGCCAGATGTCGCCCAGCAGAATGGGACCGGCGTAGATATTGTCTACGGGGATATCGAAAAAGCCCTGAATCTGGTCGGCATGCAGATCCATGGTCATGACGCGTTCCACGCCCACGACCTGCAGCATATTGGCCACCACCTTGGCCGAAATCGCCACGCGAGCCGAACGAGGCCGGCGGTCTTGCCTGGCATAGCCGAAATAGGGAATCGCGGCCGTGATGCGGCCGGCGGAGGCCCGGCGCAGTGCATCGACCATGACCATGATTTCCATGAGATTGTCATTGGTGGGCGCGCACGTGGGCTGCAGCACGAAGACGTCCTTTCCGCGGACATTTTCATTGATTTCCACCATGACTTCTCCGTCGGAGAATCGGCCGACGGACATCTTGCCCAGGGACATGTCGAGGTGATTGGCTACGTCCACGGCCAGCCGGGTGTTGGCTGTGCCGGTAAAGATCATGAACTTGTCTTGTGCCATGATGGAAGCTGCGTTTTGCTTTGGCTCAAACGACAAAGCTGTTGACCCGCTCCCCATTGGGGCAGACTCAACAGCTTGTGCGCTTCGACAGCCTGTGGGCTGAAAAAAAGTGGCTGGGGAAGAAGGATTCGAACCTTCGCATGCCGGAATCAAAATCCGGTGCCTTAACCAACTTGGCTATTCCCCAATATTCTGGCTACCAGTGCCGTAGCGGATGTTCTAGCAAACCTGGGCAAACCCACGAATCCTGAACAACCGCTCCGATGCCTTCACGCCTTGCGTGTCGGCTACCCAGCATTTTACTGGAAATTCTTCGCTGTGCTTCGGTCCCCTGCTCTTGCGTATTGTACTCAACAAAAAAGCAGTTTCCCGAACCCGTCATTCTTGCATGAAACCCTTGCTTACGCAAGGTGTCCGCCATTTCGCGAACATTGTAGTGCCTTGCGAGAACTACGGGCTCCAGATCATTGCGCCCGAAAAGCTCATTACCGGTTAGTTCCTTCCCGGCCAGTGCTGGGCGAGATAGTTCTTCACCAGGCACTTGCTGTTGTTGCGCCCTGATCGCTTGATTCCTGGCGTCTTGCCAAGAAGCGAAGACCGAAATTATTACGGGTTTCGTATTTCGTGTCAAGTCAGGGTCGCCAAAGACCTCTGCCGTCGACACGCCGCCCGCCGGGCGCAGAACGAGATAGCTGCGTTCCGGCAGCGCCACTTCGGTCAGAACGTCTCCGATACCTTCGGCAAAAGCCGGACGCCCGAACACAAAAATGGGCACGTCGGCTCCCAACGGCCGCGCCAGCTGCATGAGTGCGGCCCGGTCCAGGCCGGTTTTCCAAAGACGATTCAAAGCGATCAGCGTCGTGGCGGCGTCGCTGGAGCCGCCGCCCAGGCCGGCACCGGAAGGGATGCGTTTGACGTAGCGGATCTGCGCGCCCAGCGGCGTTCCCGTGGCCGCTTGCAATGTTCGCGCCGCCCGGACGACCAGATCGTGTTGGGGCGCAAGCCCCGGGACGCCATCGCCCTCGCGATGGATAACGCCATCATGACGCAGATCGAAATCCAGACGGTCGCACAAGTCGATGAAGCGAAACACTGTCTGCAACTCGTGATAGCCGTCGGCACGGCGGCCGGTGACATGCAGGAACAGATTCAACTTGGCGGGCGCCGGAACATCGTACAAAGCCATGCCGTGTCTTACGGGCCAGAAGTGTCGGCAGCCAGACGGACGGATATGCGGCGTGGGCCGTCACGCCTGTCCAGCCGCAGCAGCCCCGGCCCGCGGGCATCGTAACGAGAGAATCTCAGTTGCCAGCCACCCTGCTCAAAGGAAAGCGGCCGTCCCTGTTCGTCTCGCTCCATGGCTTGTGTCCCGCCCGACCCCGGTCGCCCCTGCAACCAGTCACGCAGATTCGACACAGGCAAGGCGACACCCACCACTTTGGCGAGCAAGGCGTCAGCGCCGGACGCCCGCTCGGTGGTCCCGTCGGCCTGTTCAAGCAAGGCGCCCGAGGCATCGACCGTCACCCGCGCAAGCGTGCTACCTAAGGGATTGACGAGATCGATCAGGAGGCGCTGCCCCGTGTCGCGCCAGGCGAAGCCGCCCTGGACGGCCTCTGGAGCGAGGCCCGCTTCGGATATGTTCACGGCAAAGCGGCCGGTACGCTCGAAGGCGGCGCCTTCTCCGGCAATGCGGGCTGGCCCGGCGCACCCGGCCAAGGCGGCGGAAACAAGAGTAGAGACAATAAGCGCCGCCGCGCGGCGGCGCGACAGCCAATGCGGTGCGTGAAGGCCTGGCGTCCTGCGCATCGTGGAAAAACGCATGAGGAGCCTCATTTCAAACGAACACCGAAGCGCTTGAGCGTCTTCTGCAGCACTTCGTTGTCAGAGTCGTGCGCCAGGCCCTCTTTCCAGATATTGCGTGCCTCGGCTTTGCGCTGCATTGCCCAGAGCACCTCGCCCAGATGCGCGGCCACTTCCGCAGAAGGCAGCTGATGCCATGAACGGCGGAGGTATTCCAGTGCGCCGACGTAATCGCCTGTGCGATACAGGTACCAACCCACGCTATCCAGAATGTAGGGATTGTCGGGCTCGAGTTCGAGTGCCCGTTCGAGCAGTTCTTCGGCTTCGTCGAGATGGACGTTGCGGTCAGCGAAGGTATAGCCCAGCGAGTTGTAGGCATTGGCGTTGTCGGGCGCGAGTTCGATGATCTGGCGCATCAGCCGCTCGAAGTCCTCGTAGCGGCCCTGGCGCTCATACAGCATGGCCAGATCGTACTTGAGCTCTGCCGTATCCGGCATGTCGGCGTCGGCCGTTTCGAGGATGCCGATGGCTTCGTCGCTGCGGCCGGCATCGCGCAAAATGGATGCCGTGGTGAGTGCGAGTACCGTACGCTCGTTGTCGTCCTGCGGGGAGAGCTCCTGCAGCGTCTGTCGCGCCGCCTCGAGGTCACCCCTGCGCGACACGAGCACCGCCTTGTGTATTTGCGCCTGGAATCGCACCGACGGCTCAGTGATGAGATCGAGCTGGCGCACGGCCTCGTCGTGATCGCCTTCTTTTTCGGCCACCTGGACCAACAGTAGCCGCGCATCGGAGACATCGCCGCCCGCTGTGGTCGCCTTGTCGGGCAGCGCGTCGCCGCGCTGCTCTTGAACGCTGATGTATTCGTCCAGCAAGGCCTTGGCGCGTTCGTACCGCGCTGCCCGGACGTTGACTTCCGCTTCGGTGTAGAGCAGATCGAAGTCTTCCGGCGCCCGCTCGCGCATGGCCGCTACCTGAGCCAGAGCCGCATCGAATTCGTGGCGGCCCACGAGGCGGTTCACCAGCAAGAGGCGCAAGCGACGCATGTCGGGATGGCGCTCGACGTAGGCTTCGGTTTCGCGGATGGCGGCCCTTGAATCGACGCGCAAGCCGTACTCGAGCACGCGCTGCGCAGCCATTTCGGAATTAGGCGCAAGTTCAAGCGCCGTACGCGCGGCTTCGAGGGCTTCGACGGCATCTTCGGCCTGCCAGGCCGCATCGGCCAGAGCGAGCTGAGCAAGCGGAATCGTGCGAACGGATTCAGGCAAGGCCTGCTGCAGCACTTGATAGGCCACTTGCTTGTCGCTCATTTTGGCGACAATGGAAGCGGCCTGCGCAATGGCCTGCTCCTTGTTGCTTGCCCGTTCGACACGCGTGCGCAGATTGCTTGCAAGGCCCGCAGTCTGGCCATTGGAAGCCGCAAGCGCCAGCGAGGACGCAACAGCATCGGGATCATTGGGAGACACCAGCACCCATTGGCGGGCGGCACGCAGCGCCGCGGACAAATCATGCCCGGCCATTGCGAACTGGAAGGCACGCTTCGCAAGTCGCGGATCGGAAGTCTCGCGGGCCAGGCCGTACATGATCTCGGCAGCCGTACTGAATGTCGAGCGCTGGGCCGAGAGTTCCGCCACCAGAATGCGATAAAGGATGTCGGAGGTCAGCCGGACGGCAGGCAGTTCGCCCGGCCGCAACAGGATCTGCTCGGCAGGGTCGATCTCAGGAGGCGCGCCCAGCAGCAGCTGCGCGTTCGCCTGGGCCCAGGCCGGCACCGGATGAGCCAACGCAGCCAGAGACACTGCCATCAGAACGCCAAAAATTCGTTTCATCGAGTACACCCCAGGCCGTTGTGCCCGGGCACAAGCGCCGAGTGGCAAAATTGCATGGTAATTGTTGATATCTCCAACAGCTCGTCATGCCTGAACTTCCCGAAGTCGAAACCACGTGTCGCGGCATTGCGCCTATTATGACAGACCGTAAGCTCGAAACGTTCCTCGTGCACGATTCGCGCATGCGCTGGCCCGTTCCCGCAGACATGCCTGCCCTACTCAGCGGCCGGGTCGTGCGTCACTGTGGGCGCCGCGGAAAGTACCTGCTCATTACCTTCGACCATGGAACCCAGATCGTGCATCTGGGGATGTCCGGTTCGTTGCGCCGGGTGCCACTGGATGAACCACGGCGCAAGCACGACCACGCCGAGTGGCTCTTCGCCGACGCCCGCTTCCTTTTGCACGACCCGCGTCGCTTCGGCGCCATCTTGTGGCACCCGGCCAGCGAAGGGCCGGTCACCCAACACCTCTTGCTGGCCAAGCTGGGCGTCGAGCCCCTAGAGCCAGGCTTCGACGGCGCTCTTCTCGCCCGGGCATTCGCCGGGCGGCAACTGGCAGTCAAGCAGGCCTTGCTCGCAGGGAACATCGTGGTGGGCGTGGGCAACATCTATGCCTCTGAAGCCCTGTTCAAGGCGGGAATCGACCCCCGGCTGCCGGCCGGAAAGCTTTCCGCGCGCCGCTGCGCAAAGCTGGCGCAAGCGATCAAGGAAACGTTGTCGCAAGCGATCGAGTCGGGTGGCAGCACCCTGCGTGATTACGTCACCGCCTCCGGGGAACCCGGAGCGTACTTCGCGCTGCACGCCGCCGTGTACGAGAAAGCCGGCAAACCATGCGGGCAGTGCGGCACACCCATTCGCCGCATCATCCAAGGGCAACGCGCGACCTACTACTGTCCCCGCTGCCAACGGCGATAAGAATTCGCTTATAGCAAATACGTTGTACTTTAACGAACGTTTGACTATCATCGTCCCAACCTGAAAACGAGGAGACTGAACCAATGAGCAAGCAATTCGCATCGCACGGCGATCTCGAGGAAAAAGAAGTTTCTTTCGAGAAGCTGTCCGACAACGCCTACGCCTATACGGCCGAAGGCGATCCCAACACCGGCGTGCTCATCGGCGATGAAGCCGTGATGGTGATCGACACCCAGGCCACTCCGGTCATGGCGCAAGACGTGATTCGCCGCATCCGCGAAGTCACCGACAAGCCGATCAAATACATCCTCCTCTCTCACTACCATGCAGTGCGGGTCTTCGGCGCCTCGGCCTACAACGCTCAGGAAATCATCGCCAGCCGCGACACTTACGACCTCATCGTTGAACGCGGCGAACAGGACAAGGCCAGCGAAATCGGCCGCTTCCCGCGACTGTTCCGCGCGGTGGAATCCGTGCCGCCGGGCCTGACTTGGCCGACCATGACCTTCCAAGGCGAAATGACCGTCGACCTGGGCAATCTCGAGGTCAAATTGCTGCAAGTGGGCCGCGGGCATACCAAGGGCGACACCATCGCGTGGCTGCCCGAACAGCGCATCATGATGGCCGGCGACCTTGTGGAGTACCAGTCCACGCCTTACGCGGGCGACGCCTATTTCCGCGACTGGCCCCAGACCCTGGACCGCCTGGCCGGCTTCAATGCCGAAAAAATGGTGCCGGGGCGCGGCCCCGCCTTGAAGAGTGCCGATGAAGTCCGCAAGGCCCTGGCCGGCACTCGTGGCTTCCTGACTGACCTCTACAACTGCGTGAATAATGGTGTCGCCTCCGGCAAAGATCTCAAATCGATCTATCGCGAGACCTACGATTTCATGAAGCCGCGCTACGCCGACTGGGTCATCTTTGATCACTGCATGCCGTTCGACGTTTCGCGCGCCTACGACGAAGCCTCCGGGCATGTCGCCCCCCGTATCTGGACGGCGGAGCGCGATGTCGAGATGTGGAAGCAGCTCGAAGCATAACGACTGGACGATAGAGCCAGCACACGACAAAGGAGAGCAGCGGTGGGAGACATCGACTACCAATCAATGAAGCTGGAATACCGCTCCCTTGCCGCGAGAGCGGGCGCTCACCACCCCGTACTCGTGGTGGGCGCAGGGCCTGTGGGCATGAGCATGGCGTTGGATTTGTCCCGTCACGGGCATCGGGTATTGGTGCTGGACGACGACGATTCCCTATCCGTGGGCTCGCGCGCCATCTGTTTCGCCAAGCGCACGCTCGACGTCTGGGATCGCCTGGGCGTCGCCGAGCGGATGGTGAGAAAGGGAATTTCCTGGAACGTGGGGCGCGTCTTTTTCCGCGATGACGAGGTCTGGCGCTTCGATCTGCTTCCGGAAGCCGGCCACCGTCGCCCGGCCTTCATCAATTTGCAGCAATATTATTGCGAGGGATTCCTGTTCGAGCAGTGCGAATCGGATCCGAATATCGAGATCGTATGGAAGAGCCGCGTCACCGGCGTTGAGCAAGGGGACGAGCAAGTCCGGGTCACGGTCGACACCCCGGATGGAAGCCACACGCTCACGACGGACTGGCTGATCGCCTGCGACGGGGCGCGCTCGCCCATTCGCAAGATACTTGGCCAGGAAGCCCACGGCCAGATTTTCCGCGACCGCTTCCTCATCGCCGACGTCAAGCTTGAAGCGCACTTTCCGACCGAGCGCTGGTTCTGGTTCGACCCGCCCTTTCATCCCAACCAGTCCGTATTGCTGCATAGCCAGCCTGACAACGTCTGGCGCATCGACTTCCAACTGGGCTGGGACGCCGACCCCTCCGAAGAGATCAAGCCGGAAAAAGTATTGCCGCGCATACGCGCCTTGTTGGGGGAAGAAGTGGACGTGCAACTGGAGTGGGTGAGCGTCTATACGTTTGCATGCGAGCGCATGGATCGCTTCCGGCACGGCCGTGTTTTCTTCGCAGGGGATGCCGCGCACCGCGTTTCACCTTTCGGCGCGCGCGGCGCCAACAGCGGCGTACAAGACGTCGACAACCTGGCCTGGAAGCTCGACCTGGTGATGCGCGCCAATGCGCCGGACTCACTGCTTGACACCTATTGCGAGGAACGCGAAGCCGCTGCGGACGAGAACATCCTGAATTCCACGCGATCAACCGACTTCATCACGCCCAAGAGCGAAACCAGCCTGTTGTTCCGCAACATGGTGCTGCGCCTTGCCAAGCAACATGATTTCGCGCGCCGCCTGGTGAACAGCGGCAGGCTTTCAGTCGCGACCTCCTATACGGGCTCCAGCCTGAATACGCCGGATACCGACGAATTCACCGCAACGCTCCCTGTGGGCGGCGTCGCGCCCGACGGTCCTGTGACCCAGGACGGCCACGCTATCTGGTGGTTGAGCCGCCTGGGCGGGACTTTCACCGCCGCGTTCTTCTGCGCGGAGACCCTGCCGGACGTCGCCCTGCTGACACAACTGGCAAGCCCGGGTTCCCAATCGATACCAGTTCGCTGTATCCTCGTCGTTCCGCCCGCGCTGGAAGGAGACATTGCGCCGGGCTTCGAATACGTGGTGGATCACGACAACATCCTGGGCGGCCGTTACGATGTCCGCTCGGGGGCCTGTTACCTGATCCGGCCCGACCAGCACATCGCAGCACGCTGGCGCGGCGCCGACATCGAACAGATCCGCAAGGCCCTGCGATGCGCCACCAGCACCCAGCAAGAGGTTTCGCCATGCCACAACTGAACACCCTCTCGAACTTCAACGTGCCCGACGAGTTCTATGAACGGCTCATCAGCGCGCACCGCGATCTCAGCACGAACGAAAGCAACGCCATGAACGCGGCGCTCGTGCTGCTGTTGTCGAACCATATCGGCGATCTGGAAGTCGTTTCCCAGGCGCTCGACGAAGCCCGCAAGTCCGTCATGGCAGAAGCCTGACCATCGGCGGCACACGCATCACCCGCAATAAACAGGAAACACGAGTACATGTCTCAGCTGAACGAAACGCATGACCCCGGCTTGAAAAGCTGGGTGGCTTCCGCCAATCTGCCTGACAACGGCTTTCCCATACAGAATCTGCCGTTCGGCGTCTTCCGCAAGAAAGGTGACACGGGGGCATTTCGAGCGGGCGTGGCGATCGGCGACCAAGTACTCGACCTGACCGCCATGGCGGGCCTGGTGCTCTGGGATGGCCAGGCGGCCGAAGCCCTGCAATCCTGCAAGGCGGACAAACTCAATGCCCTGATGGCCCTGGGGCCCACTCACTGGTCCGCGCTACGCCTGGAATTGTCGCGCGCGTTGCGGGAAGGCTCTTCGCTTCAGGGGCAGCTGGAGCCCCTGCTCACCGACCGCGCCGAGGTCGAACACGACGTTCCCGCGCATATCGGCGACTACACCGACTTCTATATCTCCGTGCACCACGCCACGGCCGTGGGCAAGCAGTTCCGGCCCGACAATCCTTTGTTGCCCAATTACAAATGGGTGCCCATCGGCTATCACGGCAGGGCGTCCACCATCGGCGTATCGGGGCAGGCATTTCCGCGCCCGGTAGGGCAAACACGTCCGGCCGCTGAAGGCGCCTCGCCCGGTTTCGGCCCTTGCCAGCGACTGGATTACGAACTTGAACTTGGCATCTTTGTGGGTCCCGGCAACGAACAAGGCAAGCGTATCGACATCGAAGACGCAGAATCGCACGTCTTTGGTCTGTGCATCCTGAACGATTGGTCGGCCCGCGATCTCCAGGCCTGGGAATACCAACCGCTCGGGCCCTTCCTGTCCAAGAACTTCGCCAGCACGATCTCGCCCTGGATCGTCACCCTGGAAGCCCTCGCTCCCTTCCGCGAAACCTTCAGCCGGCCGGCGGGTGACCCCCAGCCGCTGCCTTATCTGTCTTCCTCCGACAATCGCGAATCCGGCGCCTTCGGCGTCGACCTCGAAGTGCTGCTTACCACCGAAAAATCGCGCGCCCAGGGCGCCGAACCGCTGCGGTTGTCTTCCAGCAATTTCCGCGATGCCTACTGGAACGTGGCGCAGTTGATCACCCATCATTCGGTGAACGGGTGCAAGCTGCAGCCGGGCGACCTGCTGGGCACCGGCACCCTTTCGGGCGCGCGAGCCGGCGAAGAAGGTTCGCTGCTGGAACTGACTGTCAGTGGCCAGAAGCCGATTTCACTTCCCTGGGGCGAAGAACGCGGCTTCCTGCAAGACAATGACCAGATCATTTTGCGCGCCCGCTGCAACAAGCCCGGCTACCCGAGCATCAGCCTGGGTGAGTGCGCAGGCATGGTGCTTCCAGCGCTTCCCTTATAAAACCCCGCCTCAAACAAAGGGGGCGGGACCAGGACTCAAAGCACCTTGCCCGGGTTCATCAGGCCATCCGGGTCGAGCGCGGCCTTGATGCGCCGCATCAAGGCGAGTTCCACCGCATCCTTGTACCGGGGCAGGTACTCCCGCTTGAGCTGCCCCACCCCGTGTTCGGCACTGATGGACCCATCGTAGGCGTGCACCCGGTCGTGTACCAGGCCATGTATGTCTGCCTGGAGCGCCAGCAGTTCGGCCTCGTCATAAGCCGTTCCCTTGGCCACGTTGTAATGCAGATTGCCGTCTCCAAGGTGGCCGAAGATCACGTGCTCCACGCCGGGAAACCGCGCCTGCAGCGCAGCGTTAGTCGTCGCCACGAAATCCGCCATGCGCGAAGCAGGGACGGAAATGTCGTGCTTGACGCTCTTTCCGAAGGCCTTCTCCGCCAGGGGGATGCTCTCCCGCAAGTGCCATAGCGCACGGCTCTGCGCCACGTTCTCTGCAATGACGGCGTCTTTCACCAGCCCTAGTTCGACGCACGCTCCCACCACGTGTTCGAAACGCTCGCGAGCGTGCGCTTCGCTTTCGCTATCCGATAACTCCAGCAAGGCAAACCAGGGAAGGCGGGCGGACTCGCCTTCGAAAGGAAGACGCTGCTCGGGAAAACAGCGATTCACTCCCTCCAGACAATTGGCCGCAATCAGTTCGAAGCCCGTCAGGGCCGCGCCAAATCCCTTGCGGGCCGCCGCCAGCACCGACACGGCTGCGTCAATGGATTCGAGCGCGAGCAAGGCGGTGCATTGCGCCACCGGTATGGGGTACAGCTTCAGGGTGGCCGCCGTGATGAAACCCAGCGTGCCTTCACTGCCGATATACAGATTGCGCAGGTCGTAGCCGGTATTGTCCTTGCGCAGGCCGCGCAGACCGTTCCAGATTTCGCCTTGGGGCGTTACGACTTCCAGGCCCAGGACCAGTTCCCGGGCATTGCCATACCGCAGCACCTGCGTGCCGCCCGCGTTCGTGGCCAAGTTGCCCCCGACAGTACAGCTGCCTTCCGCAGCCAGCGACAAGGGAAAGAGGCGGTCAGCATCACGGGCAGCCTGCTGCACGGCCTGAAGGATGCAGCCGGCCTCGACCACCATGGTGTCGTTGTCGGTATCGATATGCCGGATGCGGTTCAGCCGGCCGGTGGCGATCACCAGCGCCGAACCGCTGGCGTCGGGCGTAGCGCCTCCGCACAGTCCCGTGTTTCCGCCCTGTGGGACCATGGGGACCTGATTCGCCGCACACCACTTAACGACATCGGCCAGCTCCTGGACGGAGCCGGGCCTTGCAACGGCCAGGGCCCGACCGCTGTATCGACCGCGCCAGTCCACGGTATAGGCGTCGGCATCCGCGCCAGTCAGTACATATTGGGGGCCCAGCAACTGAGCCAGTTCGTCCATACGACCCATATCGGCTTCCAGAACAAGACAAGGGAATTGCACCAGACACTGATTCTAGCGCCCGATTGGACTCTGCCCGCCGGGGGCGCTGGCGCCTGACCGGCGGCCACGATAATATGGCCGCGCTGCACCGGTGCAGCGCGCAGGCACTATCGGGCATGCACCATGCCGATTCGCCTGTATCCCGAACAACAAGGATCGTCTCCCGTGACCACTGCTCCCCTGCCCTCCGCCGTCTTCAAGGCCTACGACATCCGCGGCATCGTTCCCGCCCAACTCAATGCCGACTTCGCCCATTTGTTGGGCCGTGCGCTGGCCATCGAGGCTCGCAAGCGTGGGGTATCCAGCCTGGTAATCGGCTATGACGGCCGCCTGAGCAGCCCATCTCTGGCCGATGCAATGCACGCGGGCGCCAATGCGGAAGGACTGGATACGGTGGACATCGGGATGGTGCCCACGCCGCTGGTATATTTCGCGGCCCACGGATTCAAGACCGGCACCGGCGTGGCCATCACGGGCAGCCACAACCCACCCGACTACAACGGATTCAAGATGATGATGGCCGGCCGCACCCTGTATGGTCCCGACATCCAGGCTTTGAAGATACTGATGCAGGGGCTGTCCCGCATGGAGCCCGAAGCCGGCCCCGGACAGCGCCATTCCGTCGACATTACCGAGGAATATATCGAGCGCGTGGCCGGCGACCTGAAGTTGAAGCGGCCCATGCGCATCGCGCTGGATTGCGGCAACGGTGTAGGCGGCGTGCTGGCGGAACGACTGTTTCGCGCCATTGGCTGTGAAGTCGATACACTTTTCTGCGATGTGGACGGCAACTTCCCTAACCACCATCCCGATCCAGCCGACCCGCATAACCTGCAAGACCTTATTCGCCATGTCGTGTCGACCGATTGTGAACTTGGCCTGGCCTTCGACGGCGATGCCGACCGAGTCGGCGTCGTGACCAAATCCGGCCAGATCATTTGGCCCGACCGTCAGTTGATCCTGTACGCGCAGGACGTCCTTTCCCGTGAGCCGGGGGCCACCATCATTTTCGATGTGAAATGCAGCCGCCATGTGGCGCGCGCAGTCAAGGCGGCCGGCGGCAAGCCGCTGATGTGGCAGACGGGACATTCGCTCATCAAAGCCAAGCTGGCCGAGACTGGCTCTCCGCTAGCCGGCGAGATGAGCGGCCACATTTTCTTCAAGGAACGCTGGTTCGGCTTCGACGACGGCCTGTACACCGGCGCCCGACTGCTCGAGATCCTGTCTTCGCACGATGACCCGTCCTCCGTACTTGAAGCCCTGCCCCAGGACCTCTCCACTCCGGAACTGAAGATCGAGATGCAGGAAGGCGAACCGCATGCGCTGATCGCCACACTGCAGAAGGAAGGCCGCTTTCCCAGCGCTACCGAGCTCATCACCATAGACGGCGTAAGGGCCGAATACCCCGACGGCTTCGGCCTGGCCCGGCCTTCGAACACGACACCAGTCATCGTGTTGCGGTTCGAGGCCGAGACTGAAGACGCCCTGGAACGCATCAAGGGCGAATTCCGCGAGGCCTTGCGTCTGCTGAAACCGGACATCGCGCTGCCGTTCTGAGCGGCCCGTTCCGAGCCGCCCATCGCGCTCAGTCCAGCAGCTGTGCGTAGACGGCAAGGTGAGCTTCCACCACCTTCTCGATGTCGAAGGCATTCTCGGCGAGTCTGCGCCCTGCTGTCCCCATGCGGCGACGCCGCTCGGGGTCAGTCGCCAGCTCGACTACGGCGTCGGCCAGCGCGGAGGCATTCCGTACCGGTACGAGCAAACCGGTGATATCCGGTTCGACGGCATCCCGGCAGCCCGGTACGTCGGTCGTGACAACCGCCCGTCCGCAAGCGGCGGCTTCCACGAGTGATCGGGGTAAGCCTTCGCGGTAAGAAGGCAGAACAGCGATATGCGCGTTCTGGTAGAGCTCCGCGATGTCTTCGCGCTCGCCCATGCAGATGACGACGCCTTCTTCCTGCCATCGGGAGAATTCGGCATCGCTCACGCTGGCGGGGTTGCCCGGGTCCGGCGCGCCGACCAGCACCCAGCGCAGACCGCTGGGGTGTCCCGCAGTCAGGCGAGCCGCTTCCACGAACTCGCGCACCCCCTTGTCGGTCAGCAGCCGGGCCACCATGATGGCAATGGGCGCGCCTTCCGGCTCCGGGGTGCAGGCATAGGCTCGCAGGTCGACGCCCGATCCGCGGATCAATACAGTCTGCCCGGGCAGCACCACTCCAGCGTCGCGCAATTCCTGTCTGTCGTTGGCATTCTGGAACACCACCCGACTGTTGCGATGACCGAGCGCGAGCCTGTAGAGGGCCGTCGCAGCAGTACGCATCAGGTCAAAGCCGCCTTTTCGGCGCATGAAGATGAAGCCCAGGCCGGATACGGCCGCCACGTAGGCGGGCACCCCCGCCAGACGAGCCGCAATGCCGCCATACAGCACCGGCTTGATCGTCACGGCGTGGACGAGGTCCGGTCGAAGTCGGCGAAACAGCTTCCAGAAAGCATGGACCGTTCGTAGTTCCTCAAGCAGGTGCCGACCGCTGCGCGACATTGGAATAATGTGGTGCTCGAATCCATGTTCCCGGATCTGGGCGACGGATGGACCATCCATCGTGGCGACATGTACGTCGTATCCTTCTGCTCGCGCGCCCAGTGCAATGGGCAGACGGTGTGACAGGAAGAAGGCCGGGTTATTGACGAGGAAGAGCAAGCGGAGTCGGGGAGCGGCAGCGGTCGTCAAAGCCGGCATCACCGACGGCCCCGCTTGCGGTCCGGGCTGCAGGACCGGAGCCTCTGCATGCGCGGCCGGACTGGTCTGCGACGACGTCGCGGCGACCGGCGTAGCGGCGGCCGCCGCCGACGGAACATAGCCTTCTTTTCTTTGCCGGCCACCGCGCGCCGATCGGTCTGCGGTTGCCGACGCACCGGCCTGCCGGCCGCCGGGATAGTCGGCCGCCAGCCGACCCCAGACCGTGCGGTAGCGCCGCCTCATGACGTCCAGACCGTAGGTCCGCTCGACCCGTTCCCGGCCCCGGCGGGCACGCTGCGCGTACTCGTTCAGGCCGGGTTCCGAGCCCAGCAGTGCGACAGCATTGTCGATCGCCGAAGACAGCGCTTCCGCGTCACGCGGAGGTACGACCCAACCGCAGTCCCCGACGATACGGGCCGCGTCTCCCACATCGGTCACCACACAAGGCACACCCGTCGCCATGGCTTCGGCCACCACGTTGGGAAAGCCCTCCGCGCGGCTGGAGAGCACGTACAGGTCAAGAGCGGCCAGGATGCGTGCCACATCGTCGCGGCGTCCCAGCAGGATGACCTGCTCGGTAATCCCGTGGCGCTGAAGCAGCGAAGCCAGTTCGGCATTGCCAGCGTCCATGCCCTGGCCAACCAGCACGCAGCGCAGGTCCGGTTGCCGCTTCAGGCTGCGAGCAAAAGCGTCCAGCAAGTTGGCGTGGTCCTTCAAAGGGTTCCAGCGTGCCACGCTGCCGATCAACGGCGTGTCCGCGCCCACGCCCCACTCGAGACGCATTCCCGCACGGGCCCGCTCGTCCGGCTGCCAGGCGCTCAAATCGTAACCATTGGGGATCACCAACATACGGTCCGCGTCATACCCCCATTGGCGATGACGACGGGCGGCTTCTTCCGCGCAGACAATGATCACGCCGGGCATCCAATGCGACAGTCGCGCGCACACCCAAGCGACCGCACGGGCACTGCGGCTGCCATGCTGCAGATCGGCTCCGGAATTACGTACGCCCCAGGCCAGTGCAGGGATACCCGCCAGCCGGGCCACGCCGCCGCCCAACAGGTCGGCGTGATACATCCAGGTTTGCACGACGTCTGGCCGCAATCGCCTCAGCAGGCCGTACAGGCGCCACAGGCCTTGCAGACCGGCAAGCGGCGAGTCCTTCATGCCCAGGGCATGCACCGAAATACCGGCGGCGCGCAGGCGTGGCCCGAATACCCCCTCATGTCCCAGGGAGATGACCGTATGCATCGTCTGCGGATCCTGATCGGTCACAAGCCGATGCAAGACGGTCTCAGCCCCGCCCTGCCCCAAGCCGGAAATAATATGGACGATATGCAACGTCGTGCCGTTCTTGCTCAACAAATGGTTATCCTTCGTATATCCAACAAGCGCCTTGCCGCGCAGCGCGTGTCTGTCGCGTCAGCGGGGTCCCATTTTCACACCGGCCTCCTGGAAGACGGCGTCCCAGTGCGCAAGCACCTGCTTCAATCCGTAACGCTCCCTCACCGACTCCGCGCCCCGTAAGCCGAGACGCTCACGTTCCTGCGGGTCACCCATGAGGGCCGACAAGGCTTCTTCGAGTGCCGCTTCGTCGTTCAAAGGAACCAGGATGGCATCCTGACCCTCCCGGGTAATCTCATGCGGGCCGCTCGGGCAGTCCACGCTGACACAGGGCAAACCAAGCGCCATCGCTTCGATCAACGCATTGGGAAAGCCTTCGACTTCGGACGTCAGCACGAAGAGATCGGAGGCCAGCAGCTCCTGCCAGGGAAAAGCGGTACGCCCGGGCAGCAGCACTCTATCCGTGAGGCCCGCGGCCGCCACCTTGGCTTCCAGTTCACTGCGCTGGGGGCCGTCTCCCCAGATGGCGAGGTCCCATTGCGGAAATCGGGGGGCAAGCCGTGCGAAGATCTTGATCAGCCCCGCATAGCGCTTGGAGGGCACAAAGCGGCCCATGGCCACGAGGCGCCGTCGCGTAACGTCGGATGGGGAGCGCGCGGGAGGAAGATCGGGAGGCAAGGGATTGGGCAGGACGGCCAGCCGCCTGACCCTGGGAACCAGCGCCTTCATGGCGGCAAGGCTGGCCTGCGCCTGTACCGTGACCATGGCGGCGCGGGGATACAGCCACTTGCGCAGTTGCTGCAATTGCGAGGATGCACTGGTGCTCACTGCCGGGTTGGTCCGCTCGCACACGATGAGCGGTACGTCCAGGCCCCAGGCGGCCATGAGCGCCATGACGTTCACATTAGTGAGGAAGGACACAATGACGTCCGGCTGCTCATCGCGCACCAGGCGACGCAAGGCGCGCAGCTTGACCAGGGGCGCGAAGGGGCCCCGACCGAGCCTGCCCAGCCGGTCCGCCAGCCACACCAGGCGCACCCGGGCATCCAACTCATAGAAAAGCTTGCCCTTGCCAGTGTAGGTCGGCACCAGGGTCACTCGTTCGCCGCGCTCGACCCAGCCGGCGCTCAATGTCGCCGCCACCCTTTCCGCACCGCCCGCGTGCATGGAGCTGACGAGAAACAGTATTTTCATTTCTCGGTTTCCAGCCACGCCTGAACCATCAGGATGCTCCACAAATGCGTGCTCCAGTCTCGCCGGCCGGACACATGTTCCTGCCATTTGCGCTGAATGGGTGCCGGGTGAAACAAGCCGCCTTCGCGCAGACGAACCGGGTCGAGCAGGGCCTGAGCCCAATCGCGCAGCGGGCCTCTCAACCACTGGGCCAAGGGCACGGAAAACCCCTTTTTGGGCCTTTCGATCAGCTCACGCGGAACGTGCCGATAGAGCAGCTGACGCAGCAGCCATTTGCCCTGACCGTCGCGAACCAGATAGCGCATGGGCAGGCGGCGCGCAAACGCGTAGACATAATGGTCGAGCATGGGCACGCGTGTTTCCAGGCTGGCCGCCATGGCGGCGCGGTCGACCTTCACCAGGATATCGTCGGGCAGGTAGGTCTGAATGTCCAGCAGCGTCATGGACGGGATGATGCCATCGAGGGCCGGTTCATCAAACACCGTATTCGGGACTTCGGCGTCGATCACGGCAGCCGAAGGATCTTTCCAGTAGCTGACGAAATCCCGATAGAAGCGCGCTGCATGCGGTGCGCCCAGCACCTGAGCCAGCCTGTGTAAACGTTCGCCGCCGGGCATGGACGGGGCCAAGCCGTTCAACACGGCGGCCACCGGCTCACGGAGCACGGCCGGCACCCGCTCTCGCCGGTTCCACCACTCGGCAGCTCGGAAATACCTGGAATAGCCGGCAAAGAGCTCGTCTCCGCCGTCGCCGGAAAGAGCAACCGTCACATGCCGGCGGGCCATGCGTGTGACGAGCAAGGTGGGAATCTGCGAAGAGTCCGCAAACGGTTCATCGTAGACGCGAGCCAGGGTCGGCACCAGATCGAGGGCATCGCGATCGCTGACATAATGCTCAGCGTGATCGGTTCCCAGATGGGCAGCCACCGCTGCGGCATGCTGGGCCTCGTTGTAGCGGGGGTCATCGAAGCCGATGGAGAAGGTCTGTACCGGGCGGCTGCTTGACTGCTGCAGCAGCGCCACGATGGTCGATGAATCGATGCCGCCCGAAAGAAAAGCGCCAAGCGGTACATCGGCGATCGTCTGGCGCCGGACCGCCGCTGCAAGCACGTGCTCCAGGGCATCCACCGCCGCGCCGTCATGATCGAAGGAAAGGGGCTCGGCCAGGGCTTCCTGCGCCACCAGCCCTGCAGACCAATACGAGCGTTGCGCCGGCATTTCGCCGATTCGGCACTGGCCCGCATTGAGCTGCAGCCAGCACCCCGGGGACACCTTGCCGATCTGCCGATAGATGGACCAAGGAGCGGGAATATAGTTGTGCCGCAGCAGCATCGAGACAGCACGCCGGTCGGGCCGTCTATCCAGGCCCGGCAGTCCGGCCAAGGCTTTGAGTTCGGACGCAAAGACAAAGCTGTTGCCGACGAAGCCTGCATACAGCGGCTTTTCGCCCATGCGATCACGCATCAGCGCGAGCGTGCCTTCCTGCCGATCCCACAGCGCCATGGCGTACATGCCGATGGCTGCATCCAGCGTTTTTTCAACACCCCAGGCGGCGAAGCAGGCCAGCAGGGTCTCAGTGTCCGAATGTCCTCGCCATGCAGGCGCGAGGTCCTCGTGCGCCAACTGTTCACGCAAGGCGGGATGGTTGTAGATCTCGCCATTGAGCACCAGTACGTAGCGGCCGCAAGCCGAATGCATGGGCTGAGCCCCGGCCTCGCTGGTATCAATAATGGCCAGCCTGACATGACCCAGGGCGAGACCGGAGCCTGCGTCTTCCCAATAGCCCTCGCTGTCCGGGCCTCGGTGGCGCATGCAGCCGCAAGCCGCCGTGATCAGACTGCGCTTTTCGCGCAGCGGCCCCCAAATTCCGACGATTCCGCACATGCCGACTGCCTCCGCCCGGCCTTACACCGGGCTCAATGAAATCCGAACAGATGGCTCCACAAGGCCATGACCCGCGCCGTGCAGAACCGGTCACGCACATCGATGGCCCTGCGAGCCAGCGTCTCCCGCCATTCCGGCTTCGCCATCTGGTCGGCCAGATGTGCCGCCAGGGCGTCGTCGTCTTCGACCGGCGTGACCAGTACCCCGTCTATTCCGTTGCGGATGATCTCCCGTGGACCGGTCTCGCAATCGAAGGCCACCACCGGCAGACCACTGGCCATGGCTTCGATCAGCGTGTTGGACAAGCCTTCCACTCTCGAACTCAGCACATAGAGATCCGCGTCCGCATACCAATCCGACAGATTGCCCACCCGCCCCGGCATCGAAACGCGGTGCGAAAGCCCGTTCTCTTCAATCTGACTTTGCAAGGCGTCACGCTCATCGCCTTCTCCGAGGATGACGAGATCCCAGTTGGGAAAGTGCTCCTTCAACTGCGCGAACGCCCGCAAAAGCACATCGAAGCCCTTGTGCGGGTGCAGCCGGCCGACTGCCAGAAGGCGGCGTCTGCCTGCCCGCGGGGGCGGCGGCAACACGGGTTCAGCTTTTTCCATCGGCCAGCGTACCGCATTGGGAATGACGGCCACTTGCGAGCCAGGCACGTTGGCTTCCAGCCAGGCAGCCGTCCCCGAAGTCAATGCCACGACCGCGTGCGCGCGCGGATATGCCCAGCGCCTGAGCTTTTCCCAAAGCGGCGACAAGCCCTGTGAAGGCGGATGCGTGTGTTCGCTTGCAATGACACGGCAGGGCAAACGATGGGCCGCTGCGACGGCCAGCACGGAAGCCGTGGTCATCATGCCCAGGACCACATTCGGGCGCAGCTTGCGAATCAGCCGACGCAGTGCATGCACCCGCCGCGCGTTGGCAAGCAGTGCCCCCATCGTGCCCCGGCTGACTCCCGCCAGTCCCAGTGCACGGCGGTCCACGCCTTCGGGAACGGGATAAACATCAGTCTCGGGCAGGCTTTGGGTGACCAGGGTGACGCGGCAACCCTGCCGCATCCAGTAATCGCACATGTCGACGGCCACCCGCTCCGCGCCGCCGCTGCTGAGCGAGTGGATCACTATCATCAGATGAGGGCGTTCAAAGAAATGATTCAACTTTGTACCTGGGAGACGATCATGCGGGGGAAGCCGCAGCGGGCGGGCGGCGCAGAGCCACCCCCACGTAACAGATATAGGAAAGGGTGTACATCAGACTGGTCGCGAGCATGATGCCGGCCGCGCCCATGACGGGCGCCAGCACCATGTTCATCACGGCCTTCAGCAGGAAGTTGGCCACCGCGATGGCCGCCATGATGCGATAACGGTTCTGACTGGCCAATAGCTGGACCAGTATCAGCACGCCGAAATAGAAAGGCATCTGGAGCAGGCCCCAGCGCATGACGTCGGCCACTCGCTGCGTATCGTCAGGGGTGAACGCGCCGCGCTCAAACAACAGGCTCACCATCCAGGGCGCAAGCAGCCAGCCGGCCGCCGTCACTGCGGCACCGCCCAGGCCCATCAGCACGGACCACTTCAGCGCCAGCTGACGCGCACGTTCGGAATCACCCCGGCGCTGCACGTCGGCCAGCACAGGCAGGGCGGCACGTCCGACGGACGCCGCGCCCAGCCCGAGGATCAACGACAGCAGACGCGTGGCGTACCCCAGCGTCGCGTTCGCATTTGCACCCAGGTTGGCGGCCGTATACTGGTCGATCGGCCCCACAAAGCTCATGGCGACCTGACCAATCAGCATCACGCCGCCGGCCTTCACAAGATCAGGCCAATGATGGGTGCTGAAGCCCAGTCGAGGCCTTCCGGTCATTCCGTCCGCGCGGCCCGCCAGCCACAAGAGCCAGGCGGACTGTATGGCATAACCGATGAGGGTGCCCCAAAGCAGCGGACCGACGTCGGTCGCAGTGGCGGCGAGCAGCACCCAAACCAGAATCACGACCGCCGGAACGCTATCGAGCAAGGTATTGATATGCCGTTCCCGCGCGCGAAGCCGGGCCGCGCTGACGCCGGTCATCAGGGTCAGAAGGGCGGCCGGCGCAAAGGCCAGCGTCAGCTGCCGACTCATGCGCTGAGTTTCGGCGTCCAACCCGGCTCCGGCGAAATCCAGTATCCACGGCCAAGCGACGTAAATCACCCCTGCCAGGCCGACGCCCACAAGAATGATCATGCCTTGCAGTTCACCCAGAAAGCGGCGGCGCAGTTCACGGTCTTCGTCGCGAGCCCGCACGAGGACGGGAATCAGAACGACGGATAGCGCGCCCACGATGGTGATCGGGAGCCAGTTGGCCATGGTCATCGTGAACTGGTAGGCGTCCACCACATTGCTCACGCCATAGCGATAGGCGACGGCCATTTCCTTGAGCGCACCGGCCGCCTTGCCCAACAGCAGAAACACGGCCACACGAAAAGCGCCGGCAGCGATACGGCGGTGATCCGAATGCAGCCCCGCCAGCCGGGATTGGAGACGCTTCAAATGCCTGGGCCCGCGATCATCGGAGAAACTTCACATACCACGGCATGGCTTGCTTCAGCCCCGCCTGGATGTCGTACTGGGGCGCGTAGGCCAACAGTGAGCGTGCCTTGCCGATGTCGGCCTGCGAGTGACGTACATCGCCCGCACGGAAGTCGCCGTGGCGCGGCGCCACCGCGTACTCGACGCCTTGTTCGCGCAAGGTTTCCGCAAGCGAACTGAATAGTTGATTCAGGGTCGTGCGCCCGCCGTAAGCGACGTTGTAGACCTGATTCAAGCCATCGGGCCCCGCCAAGGCGGCCAGCACGTTGGCCTGTACGACGTTCTCGATATAGCAGAAGTCACGGCTGGTTTCACCGTCGCCGTTGATGACTACTTCATCGCCACGAATCATCGCGGCAATCCAGCGCGGTATGACAGCCGCATACGCCCCGTCGGGATCCTGCCGCCGGCCGAAGACGTTGAAGTAGCGTAGGCCGACGCTAGGAGTGCCATAGGCCCGAGTGAAGACATCGGCGTATAGCTCGTCCACGTACTTGGTGACGGCATAGGGCGACAAGGGCTTGCCAATCTGGTCTTCCACTTTGGGAAGCCCCGGGTGGTCGCCATAGGTGGAACTGGACGCCGCATAGACGAAGGACTTCACTGCGGCGTCGCGCGCGGCGACGAGTATCTTCAGAAAGCCGCCAATGTTCACTTCGTTGGTTGTGATGGGGTCTTCAAGCGAACGCGGAACGGACCCCAGAGCGGCTTGGTGCAACACATGGTCGACCCCCGCCACGGCGGCGCGGCAGGCATCCAGATCGCGGATATCGCCTTCGATGAAACGAAAGTTCGACCAGGCCGCCCCGCCCACCCTTTCTTCTACTTCGTCGAGATTGCGTCGATGGCCCGTGGCGAAGTTGTCCAGACCGACGACTTCCTGGCCCGCCGCCAACAAGGCTTCCAGCAGGTTGGAACCAATGAAGCCGGCGCAACCGGTCACCAGCCAGCGCCGGGGCTGGGCACGCAGTTCGCCCAGGACATCTTCAAATCTTGTGTTCATGTACAAAAGCCTTGCGTATCACAGGCGCAGATCGGCTTCTTCGGCCGTCAGCACATATTTGAGGTCATACAGGACATGATCGGGCTTGCCCAGTTCGCGCAGCGCCGCCGGCCCCAGTTCCTTGAACTGCTGGTGCGCCACCGCCAGAACGATGCCGTCGTAGGCGCCGTTCGCAGGTGCGCCAATTGGACGGATGCCGTACTCGTTCACGGCCTCATCCGGGTCGACCCAGGGGTCGTAGACGTCGACCTCGATATTGTATTCGCCCAATTCCCGCACGATATCCACGACGCGGGTGTTGCGCAGGTCGGGGCAGTTCTCTTTGAACGTCAGCCCCATCACCAGCACGCGCGAGCCCTGCACCTGTATGCGGCGCTTGGTCATCGCCTTGATGAGCTGCGAGACGACATAGCCGCCCATGCCGTCGTTCAGCCGGCGACCGGCAAGAATGATCTCGGGGTGGTAGCCGATGCTTTGTGCCTTGTGGGTCAGGTAGTAGGGGTCGACGCCGATGCAGTGCCCCCCGACCAGACCCGGCCGGAACGGCAGGAAGTTCCATTTGGTTCCTGCTGCTTCCAGTACCGCCTGGGTATCGATGTCCAGCTTGTTGAAGATGAGCGCGAGTTCATTGATGAGCGCAATGTTGACGTCGCGCTGCGTGTTCTCGATCACCTTGGCCGCCTCGGCCACTTTGATCGAAGGCGCCTTGTGCGTCCCGGCGACAATGATTTCCGCGTAGACGCGATCGATCAGGTCAGCGACTTCCGGAGTGGACCCGGACGTCACCTTCCGGATGTTCGCCACACGGTGCTCTTTATCGCCGGGGTTGATGCGCTCAGGGCTGTACCCGGCGTAGAAATCTTCGTTGTAGCGCAGACCCGAGATGCTCTCGAGCACGGGCACGCATACTTCTTCGGTGGCGCCGGGGTAAACGGTGGATTCATAGACCACGATATCGCCCCGCTTCAGGACGCGGCCTATGGTCTCGCTGGCGCGGATGAGCGGCGTGAGGTCAGGTTGTTTGTACTCGTCGATGGGGGTCGGCACGGTCACGACAAAGACGTTGGCTTCCGCCAGCGCTTCGGCTTCAGCGGAGAAGCGCAAATGTACGGCCGCGGCCAGCTCGTCACTTTCGACTTCCAGGGTGTGATCCCTGCCTTCTTTCAGTTCCTCGATACGCCGGGCATTGATGTCGAAACCCAGCACTGAGCGGCGCTTGCCGAACTCGACCGCGAGCGGGAGCCCCACATAGCCCAGACCGACCACCGCGAGTTTTACGTCTTCGATTCGCAACATTTTTCTCCCATGCTAAGCGCAATCAATGATTTCGACCAAAGCGGCGCAGCGCAGCCGCCACCCGCCAGGCCGTTCAACGAGGTTTCGAATTCCGGCGGCTCTGTCCCCGCCCGAGCGACGGAAGCAACAACCACGCGGGCCGGCGCCATGAGACCAGGCGCGAATACAACCAGATATAGGCCCAGCAAAACGCAACGAGGCTTGCACAGATCATCCATGCGTTGTCCCACCAGATCGTGGCGGGCACAAGCCCGATCAAGGCCAACACCCACAGGTAGGGCGAGGTCATTGCATTGCACAGGGCCGGTACTGCATGGCGGCGATCACGGCTGAACGTGACGCGCACCAGTCTTCTGAACACCAGTTGATGCAGATGCAAGGCATCGGGTTGGTCAACCGGGACCCCGCGTTTGAAGCGGCGGCGCCAAATAGAAAACAGCGTCTCGAACACCGGATAGAACAAGACGGCCAGCGCGTAGAACGGAGATACGCTCGGATTGCGCACCACCAGTTGCACCGCGAGTTCCGCCAGCATGAAGCCGAGAAAATAGGCACCGCCGTCGCCCAGGAACACCCTGCCGAAAGGAAAGTTCCACACCAGGAAGCCCAAGGTGGCCGAAGCGAGCGCGGCCGCGATCAGAAAGATGGGAATATCCTGGACCTGCAGTGCCACCAGGGCCAGCGACGACGCCATGAGCGTGGCAATCATGCCCGCCAGGCCATTCATGCCGTCCACAATGTTCAGCGCATGCGTACAGCCCCCCACCGCTACCATGGTGAAGAGCAGGGAAATCGGCCAGAAGGACAGGACCCAGTCCGCCCACGAAATCCCCACGCGCGACACGCCGCCCAGGAACCACCACGCGATTGCGGCCGACACAAAGGCCGCCATGAGACGCTTGCCGGAGCCGACGTCCTTGGTGATGTCTTCGAGAAGACCTGCCACGAACACCGGCATGGCAGCGATGAAAAGCACGGGCCACAGCCAGGTGAGGGTCATATTGCTCGGACCCAGGACCAGCAGGCCGGCCAGACTCCCGGCGACGACGGCCAGGCCGCCGACACGCGGCGCTGCGCGCGCGTGCATGGCTTGCGGTTTCTTCAGGTCGGAGTCGCCCGTAAACACGCCGTGCCAGCGTTCCGACGCCACGATCAGGCCTCCCACCATGAAGGCCACGATACAGATATAGAGCCAGGTAAACGAACCCCAGAATTGAGGCGAAGTCACAGAGTCCCCATCCAGTTAGACAGCTTCGTATTATCCGATGTTTTTGTAACCGATCGGCCCGCGACCACGAAACAGATGCAACAAGAATATAGCCCGGGCACGGAAGAAACGGGGGTCGCCAAACGGATTAGATGCCAGCGGCCGCCGACAATGGCCGGGGCCTGGCTTCAGGCAAAAAAAAGCCCGAGATCGTGAGATCTCGGGCAAAATCCACCAAAGGAGGAGGGTGGAGGAGACAACCGTGGCATGTCGGGCTACGAGAACCTTAGGTTCGAGACCGCGTGATTGCCAGACAATCACGTTTCGACATCCGATAACTGAAGTTTATCGCCCGTTTTTGTGCAATGCAAGGTAGTTTTGCTGCGCCGCCACATTTCGTGGTTTTCAGGCACTTGAAACCGCTGCTTTTTGCACTTTGCGCCGGTGGCACAACTGGCGTTAACCCTTAGTTGAATGAATATTAACACGACCCTAGGGAAAACGCTAGTCCTATCGAAAAAATTTTAGAGCCGGTACGCCGTCGTGGTCATGACCTTGGACATAAGCCGCATGGCGAACCTGATCGGCGAAGGCAACGGCGAGGCCCCGTGGTTTTCAGCCGTGGTTCTATGCTGGATTTCATCATCGCGCATCTGCTCGACAATACGACGGGAGCGGCTGTCGTGCGCGGGCAGTTGTTCCAGGTGTCCATCGAGATGCTGCTCCACCTGCCTTTCGGTTTCGGCCATGAATCCCAGATTGCGCGGAATGCCGGCCCGACTGGCGATGGCGCCCAAAGAAAATGAACCGGCATACCAAAGCGGATTGAGCACGCTCGGGCGGCTGTTCAGCTCATCGAGCCGTTGTCGGCACCAGACCAGATGGTCGACTTCTTCGGTGGCGGCCTGGTGCAACACGTGGCGTATGGAGTCATCGCGACAGAACACGGCCTGACCGCGGTAGAGCGCCTGAGCGCAGATTTCGCCGACGTGATTGACCCGCATCAGGCCTGCCGCATGGCGCTGATCTGCAGGCGATAGCGTTTCCTGTTCAGCGGCCGCCAGCGGCTTCTGGCCGGCCGGGTTGGGCCGGCCGGCCTGGGCTGAGCCATTCAGCACCTGCAGCGCCCTGCCGACCTCCGCCAGCATGTTCTCGAGCGGACTGCTGCGACGCAGAAAGCCCGTTGTACGAATAGGGGTGCTCTGTTCGGCCATGTTCTCACCTGATTTCGATGCTTGACGCCATATTGTCACATAGACGCAGCATTGACGCGCCCGCCGACTCTCAGATCACGCTCCACGTTCAGGCATTATCATTAGACATTCCCTTCCATACATCAGGAACAGAACATGGAATGCACCATCGATTGGGGTGGCCCAGAAGGCATGCTTTTTGTGGCACGCACGGGTAGCGGCCACGTGACCGCCATGGACGGCGCGCCAGAAGGCGGCGGCAACAACCTGGCCCCCAGGCCCATGGAGTTGTTGCTGGCCGGTGCCGGCGGCTGCGCCGCCTACGATGTGGTACTGATACTGCGGCGCGGGCGACACGAGGTCACCGCGTGCCAGGTGGAACTGGATGCGCAAAGGGCGGAGACCGAGCCCAAGGTGTTCACGCGCATTCATTTCACTTTCACGGTCACCGGCAAGCGCCTTCCAGAAGCGGCGGTAGAACGCGCGGTCGCCTTGTCGCACGAAAAATATTGCTCGGCCACCGCCATGCTGGGGCACACCGCCGAGATCACCCATTCGATCAACGTGGTCGAAGCCTGAGCGCGAACGCAGCCATTCATGCAACAGTACGAAAACCTCATGAGCCATGTCTACGAACATGGGCACCAGAAGAACGATCGGACCGGCACGGGCACACGCTCGGTGTTTGGCCACCAGATGCGTTTTGACCTGAGCCAGGGCTTCCCCCTCGTCACCACCAAGAAGCTGCATCTGCGTTCCATCATCATCGAACTGCTATGGTTTCTGCGGGGCGACTCGAATGTGCGCTGGCTGCAGGAACACGGGGTCTCGATCTGGGACGAATGGGCCGACGCAGCCGGCGAGCTGGGTCCGGTGTACGGCGTGCAGTGGCGCTCATGGCCGACGCCCGACGGCGGGCACATCGATCAAATTTCGCAGGTGCTCGACCAGATCCGACGCAACCCGGATTCACGCCGACTGATTGTTTCGGCCTGGAACGTAAGCGAGATCTCGAACATGGCGCTGCCGCCTTGCCATGCCCTCTTCCAGTTCTATGTGGCGGGCGGTAAGCTGTCCTGCCAGCTCTATCAGCGCAGTGCCGACATCTTCCTGGGCGTGCCGTTCAACATTGCCAGCTACGCTTTGCTTACGCACATGGTGGCTCAGCAGTGCGATCTGGAAGTCGGCGATTTCATCTGGACAGGGGGCGACTGCCACCTTTACAGCAATCACTTCGAACAGGTGCGGCTGCAGCTCTCGCGGGCGCCCTACCCCTACCCGCGCCTGAACATCAAACGGCGGCCGCCGAGCCTGTTCGACTACGAGTTCGAAGATTTCGAGATCGTCGATTACCAGCATCACCCGCACATCAAGGCGCCAGTGGCGGTGTAATCACACCCGGCGCTGCGCATTCACCACAGGACCTATCCCCGCATGGCCAGCAAGCCTCTTATACAGATCGTCGTCGCCTACTCCCGCAACCGCGTCATCGGTCGCGACAACGACCTGCCCTGGCGCCTGCCGGGCGACCTGAAACACTTCAAGCGCAGCACCATGGGCTGTCCCATCATCATGGGCCGCAAGACCTGGGAATCGCTGGGACGGCCTCTGCCCGGCCGTCTGAATGTGGTCATCAGCCGCGATCCGGACTACCAGGCGGAAGGCGCCGCTGTCCGCGACAGCGTGGAAGGCGCGCTGCAAGCCTGCGCCGACGCCCCGCGCGCCTGCATCATCGGCGGCGAGCAGCTGTTTCGCGTCGCGCTGCCGCTCACCGATGAAATCATCGCCACCGAAATACACGCCAATATCGAAGGCGACACCTTCTTCCCGGAAATTGCGGTCGATGAGTGGGAAGAGACCGAGCGTCTGCCCCAGCCCGATGAAAATGGCCTGAGCTACGATTTCGTGATCCTGCGTCGCAAGCGCTGAGTGCTTTCCCCACCAGGCAGCAATGAAAACAGCGTCCTGCAAGGGACGCTGTTTTCGTTCCAGTCTACGGCTTGCCACCGGCGGCTGGCCAGAGCAAGCCCGATCAGGCCTCTACTTGTTCGGTGTAGGCTTCCATCGGAGGGCAGCTGCAGACAAGGTTGCGGTCTCCCCATGCGTTGTCCACCCGCGCAACCGGCGGCCAATACTTGCCGGAACGCAGGCTGGCCAGCGGATAGGCTG
>JAEWFK010000092.1 GCA_023388835.1 Pseudomonadota bacterium
CCCTGGTCATCCAGCAACTGCGCATCCAGGTTGGCGGCGAGATGCCGGCCCACGCTGGCCATGCGGCTGAACGCCTGATCATCGGCCGGGCTATTGGGCAAGTCCAGCACCAGCTCCACGCGGTCCACGCTTGCGGACTGGACTTCACCCGGCAAGCGGCCGTTGAACAAGGCAGTGAAGCGGGGAATCCCTTGCTCGGACATCCAGGCCAGCTGATTCCCGTGTTTCAGGAAACCCGCGTCCTCTAGCGCACGACTGACCTCGCTGACCGACATTGCGCCAGGCAGTTGCAGAGCAAGACCCACCATGGCGTCCAGGCTCGCGCAGACGGAGTCGAGCTGGGCGGCTCGCTGCACGACTTCGTTCTGCTCGGGGCCTTCGAGAGAGCCGTCGAATCGCTCGGCAATGCCTTGGGCGATGGTCCACAGCTCTGACCATTCGATCTCGGTGAGCGGGCCGCTGCGGTTGGCCAGCAGCACGGCCATCTGCATGGAAACGTAGTCTTCTCCCGCTCTCAAGCGCGCGCGGTGGCCTCCGCCTTCACGCTCGGCAAACAAGCGCACGGGCTTGTTTCCTACCCGTTTGACGGCATGGGTCGCGGCATGGAGTTGATCGCTGGGCACGGGTTGCGCAAAGCTGATGTCGATCACCATCTCCGTAGTGGGATCGACTTCGGCCGTGTCATCGCCTTCCGCAAGGGGCGCCTGGGCGGCGGAAGCCGTTGCCCCTACAGGACCGAAACCGGGTTCGCGGCGAACGGGCGCGGCGGAGGGCGGCGCCGGCCCCAACAAGGGGTCGTCTTCCCGTTCCGGGAATTGCTGCTGCATCTGTCGGCGCACCCGCCGGTCCTGCCACCAGTTGAACAGCAGCACCAACAGAATGAGCACGACACCCAGCAGGATCAAACCGATTTGCAGATCACTCATTGTCAGCCCCGTCCTGATCACGATATTGCTTCATGCGGATACTCCTTCCCTTCATGCTTCAGCCAGCTGCAGCGCGGATTCAATGTCGACCGCGACGATGCGGGATACGCCCTGCTCCTGCATCGTAACGCCAATGAGCTGCCTGGCCATCTGCATGGCGATCTTGTTGTGCGAAATGAAAAGAAACTGGGTGTGTTCGCTCATGCTGCCCACCAGGCCGGCGTAGCGTTCCGTATTGGCGTCGTCCAGCGGCGCGTCCACTTCGTCCAGCAGACAAAAGGGCGCCGGATTCAATTTGAAAAGCGCAAACACGAGTGCGGTGGCGGTCAGCGCCTTCTCGCCGCCGGATAATAGATGAATGGTGCTGTTGCGTTTGCCCGGCGGCTGCGCCATGACCTGAACGCCGGCATCGAGGAGGTCGTCACCGGTGATGATGAGCCGCGCCTCGCCGCCGCCGAACAGGCGGGGGAACAGCTCGCCGAAGTGGCCGTTGACGACATTGAAGGTATCCTGCAGCAGCTGGCGCGATTCACGGTCGATCTTGCGGATCGCATCTTCAAGAGTCTCGATGGCCAGCATCAGATCGGCGTGCTGGGTATCCAGGAAGCCCTTGCGCTCGCGTGCTGCCGTGAGTTCGTCCAGCGCCGCAAGATTGACTGGCCCTAAAGCATCCACTGCGCGCGATATGCGCTGGACTTCCGATTGCAGCCAGCCGATGCGCTGCCACTCCTGGGATTGCTCAGCCAGCAGACGGCGCAATTCAGCGCGGTCCACCCGCGCGGCATCGAGCTGCTCGGCAAACTGTTCCACGGCCAAGCGCGCCGCCTGTTCCTGCAACTGCAGCTCCATGATCCGGGCCCGCAGCGGCTCGAGCGATTGCTCGAGCTTCATCCGATCTTCGTCTGCGCCGCGCAGCGTGGCGGCGATATTGTCCTGTTCGATACGCGCCCGACCCAGGGCCTCCTCGCAGGCAGCGCGTTGCTCGAGTGCATCTTGCAGGCCGGCCTCGGCCGCCGCTGCATCCAGTTCGAAAAGTTCGCCCTGCAAGCCTTCGAGATCCGCCGTGGCCCGCCGCTCCTGCTCCAGCGCCAACTGGCGATTCCTCTGGAGATCAGCGAGGCGGGTCTGCAGCGTCCGTTCGGCATACTGCGCCTCCTGGGCCTGACGTTCCAGATCCCTGAGAACTTGCCTTGCCGCTTCCGCGCGGGCGTGGAGATCCTCCCCGGACATCTCGGCATCGGCGTAGCGCGTCTGCCATTCGCCGAGCTGTTCGTCGAGCGACTCGAAGCGCTCCTCGGCATCCGCCCGGGCGGCGGTCAATTCGTCTATTTGAGCGCGGAGTTCATGAAGGTCGGCGTGCAGCCGTTCCTGGCGCTCGCCCGACTGTTCCTGCAGCTGGCGCAAGCGGGTATGTTCAAGCTGCACATCATGTAGACGACGGGTGATCTCGGACACGCGCTGGCGAGCCGGGCTCATGGCCTGCGACGCCTGTTGCCATGCCGTCTCGGCACGGGCCACGCGCGACACCCCTTGATCGGCCATGATCTGTTGAGCCTTGACGTCCCGCTGAAGATGTTCGATTTCCTGCTGCCGCGCCAACAGGCCGGTCTGTTCGGAATCGGCGGCATAGAAGCGGATGCTGTAAGCGTCGACGACGTGTCCTTCCGCCACCACCAGCACCGCTCCCGGTGCCAGGCGGTCGCGCATGTCCATGGCCTGCGCGAGGCTATCGCAGATGTATACGCCCACCAGCCACTGAGTGAGGAGCGTGCGAAGATCGGGATCATTCACGCGCAGCAGATCGGCCAGCTGCCGCAAGGGCAGCCCCGGGGCAGGCGGGGGCGCCGCCGCAGGCAATTCATACACCGCCAGACGCGCAGGAGGCGCATCGGCACTCAAGGCGGCTGCCTGATCAAGTCGGCGCAGCTCAATGCCGGACATGCGTTCGCGCAGCACCGATTCGAGGGCGGCTTCCCAGCCCGGCTCTATATGAAGACGCTGCCACAGGCGCCCGAGGCTCTCCAGGCCGTGGCGCTCCAGCCAGGGCTGGAGCGCGCCCTGCTTCTGTACATCCTCCTGCAAGCGGCTCAACGCGGACAAGCGGGCCTCCAGCCCTGCCAGCTTGCGGGACTCACCCTGCGATTCGGCCTGTGCCGCACGCCGCGCATCTTCAAGTGCCGGCAGGCGATCTTCCAGCTCTGCAAGCTGGGCCTGGGCGTCTTCGAGCTGTTGTTCCATGGCGGCGCAGTCGCCCCGCAGTCGTTCGACCAGATTCGGATCTGGGGCGTTCACCGCGGCCCGCTCCTTTTCCAGCCTTTCGCGCCTGAGCTCCAGCGCCTGCAGCTGCCGGTCGGCATCGCGCTGTGATTGGGCCGCCAGGGCAAGTGCCTGCTCCACTCGTGAAAGCTCGACACGCAGACCGTCGCGCTCGCTTGCTGCCTGCCTCAGTGACTGCTCGAGATCGGGCAAGGCCTCGCGCGCTTCATCCGCTTGCGCGCGCAAGTCCTCGGAAAGGGCCGCAGCGGTTTCACGTTCGGACTCCAGTTCTTCCAGCTGCTGTTCGCAATGCTGCTGCTGTTCGGTCCATTCGCGCTGCTGGGCCTGAAGCTGCAATCGCCTGGCATGAAGACGATTGCGGGATTCGCTGACATGTCTGATCTCGGCCTCGAGCCGGCTGACCAGCGCTGCAGCTTCGTAGAGCTTGCCTTGCGCGGCATGCACGGCATCGCCTGCGGCGTAATGAGCCTGCCGTCGCGATTCCAGGGCAGCCTCGCCGGCGCGCATGGAAGAAAGCGCGGCTTCCAGCTCGGCCTGGGCCCGCTCGATGGCCACGGCTTTCTGCTGCCGCTCCTCTCGGGCGCTCTGTTCGCGCAACAGCCACAACATGTGCTGCTTGAGCTCGCCTTCCTGTTGCATGCTTCGATATCGCTGCGCGACCTCGGCCTGAGCTTCAAGCTTCTCGAGGTTGATGCCCAGCTCGCGGAGGATGTCTTCGACGCGCACCAGGTTCTCGCGTGTGTCCGAGAGCCGGTTGCCGGTCTCTCGGCGGCGCTCCTTGTAGCGCGAGACGCCGGCTGCTTCTTCCAGGAAGACACGAAGCTCTTCCGGCTTCGCCTCGATGAGGCGATTGATCATCCCCTGTCCGATGATGGCATAGCCGCGGGCACCGAGACCGGTTCCCAGGAAGATCTCGTGGATGTCGCGGCGCCGGACTTGCTGTCCATTGATGTAATAGCTGCTGGTGCCGTCGCGCGTGAGCACTCGCCGCACCGAAATCTCGGCATAGACGCCCCACTGCCCCGGCACCCTTCCTTCGCTGTTGTCAAACACCAGCTCGACTGATGCTCGGCCTGCCGGCTTGCGATTGACAGACCCGTTGAAAATGACGTCCTGCATCGATTCCCCGCGCAGCTCGGAAGCCTTGGTTTCGCCCAGCACCCAGCGCACGGCGTCGATGATGTTCGACTTGCCGCATCCGTTGGGGCCGACGACCCCGACCAGTTGACTGGGCGTGGGGAAGACCGTCGGGTCGACGAAGGACTTGAAGCCCGCGAGTTTGATCTGTGTGAGTCGCACAGTTTGGGGAGGATCGAGAAACAGCGCCCTTGGGAACCGTGGTCGCTGGCTATGATAACCCAGCCCCCCCCGGCTTTACGCCGGCCGCGCGGCCGATACAAAAAACGCGGTATCATTTTTGGTTTGCAGCCATCGCCCACCGCTATACTCAGTAACCTTTGAAACCATAAGCCACAGAAAAAGCCGGTAGCGCACGGTGGGCTTCAGAAATACCGGGATCACCGTTGAACAGAGGATTTTATCTCGTCATGACCGCTCAGGCGTTGTCGTCCGTGGCCGACAATGCCTTGCTGATCGCAGCGATCGCCTTGATCGCCGATCTGCACGGGCCGGACTGGATGGCGCCCATGATGAAGTGGTGGTTCGCGCTGGCTTACGTGGCGCTGGCGGCCTTCGTCGGGGCGTTCGCAGATACCTTGCCCAAGGGCCGCGTCATGTTCATTACCAATGCCGTCAAGATGGCGGGCTGCGCATTGATGTTCAGTTGCCAAAGCTTCGGGCTGTCCGTCGAATCGCAGCTGGCCGCCGTTTTTGTCGCCTACACCCTGGTCGGAGTCGGAGCCGCCGCCTATTCGCCGGCCAAGTACGGCATTGTCACCGAGATGCTGGCCCCGCAAGACCTCGTTAAAGGAAACAGCTGGATCGAAGGGCTGACCGTCATATCCATCATTGTGGGGACGGTGGTCGGGGGACTCTTGATCAGTCCAACCGTGTCAGAGGCGCTGCTCGGTTACTCATGGGTCAACAGCGTGGTGCAAACGCGCACGGAAGCCGCCATATTGCTCATCGGCTTTGTGTATCTGGCCGCCGCCCTGACCAACTTGGCGATCCCTCGCACCAATGTGACTTACCCGCGCCAGGAACGCCACCCAGTCAGGCTCATCGCCGTCTTCACCGGCTATGTCCGCGTGTTGTGGCGGGACAAGCTGGGGCAGATCTCCTTGGCGGTCACCACCTTGTTCTGGGGCGCGGGCGCCACTCTGCAGTTCATCGTCATTGAGTGGGGCGCTCAGCATCTGGGCTATCGCCTGGACCAATCATCCATCCTCATGGGCGTGGCGGCGATCGGCACGGTGGTGGGGGCGATTCTCGCGGGCCGGGTGCCCTTGCGCCGGGCGCTCTCCGTACTGCCCGTCGGCGTGGCCATGGGGTTCACGGTCATGCTCATGCCGGTGGTTCATGACAAATGGGCGGTTTACTGTCTTTTGCTGATGGTGGGCGCGCTGTCCGGTTATTTTGTCGTGCCCATGAACGCATTGCTGCAGCACCGGGGTCACGTCCTGCTATCGGCAGGCCACTCCATCGCGGTACAAAATTTCAACGAACAGCTCAATATTCTGCTCATGCTTGCCGTGTACAGCCTGATGTTGTGGCTGCAGTTGCCGATCAACGTGATCATCGTCATATTCGGCACTCTGGTGGCGACCCTTATGCTGGTCATCATGCGCTGGAATCGGCGCAACCACCTGGAAAATCCCGACCTTGAGCAAAGCATCGGGCAACATGGGCACGGACAAGCATTGAAGCACTGAAGCCGCTTACGGCGTCGACGGCACTCAGGGTACTTAAACCGCTTAGAGCGCCAAGCCGGGCAGCAGATTCAAGTCGCGCCAGGCATCGGCCTTGAATTGGGCATGCAGCAGCAGGGATGCGGGGTGATGGGTCACTACAACCGGAACGCTGCGCCCATCCTCGTCAACATAGGCGTGTACTTTGCCGCGCAGCGCGTCGAGCTCTTCATTGCGGTCAAGCAGCGCAGCGGCTGACACCCGGCCCAACGCTACAAGGCACGCCGGCTGCAGAAGGCTGATCTGCCTGCGCAGTAGCGGCAGGCAGGCCGCCACTTCAGCCGCTTCGGGACTGCGATTACCCATGGGCCGGCATTTCAGCACATTCGTGAAATAGACCGATGCATCGTTCGAGATGCCGACTGAAGCAAGCATGGCCTGCAACAACTCGCCGGCCCGCCCCTGGAAGGGCTTTCCTGTACTGTCATCGTATTCGCCCGGCGCCTCACCGATGAACATCCACTGCGGAGCCAACGGCTTACCTTCGCCGAAGACGGTACGCCCGCGCACTTCATGCAGGCCGCAGGCGGTGCACGCGGCAACGTGATCGCGCAGGGCCTCGAGCGTGCCTTGATTCTGCGCGTCCGCCTCTGAGGACCGGGGCGGCGCCTGTTCCGCGGAATGGCGGGGCGATTCGCGCTGCAGTTGCGCCACGGCTGCGGCCAGCGGCACGCGCGTGAGCAGTTCCGCAATGGGCGTAACACCGGCGTCCATGGGGCGCGGGACGGCAAGGTCCCGGCTATGAGAGCCTGCAACGTGCGCATCGCCGACCCCGCCCGCCGCGGCGGGCGCAGGCGAGGCGGAGGCGGAGGCACCCGCTTGTACTTCTGCAAAAGGCGCGGCACTGAAGTGCGAGAGCATGCGGGCATCAATGCCGATTTCTTGCAGCCAGGCGCGCTGGACGAGGGTCAGCAAAGGTTTATCCATCGGCCGCACTTCAAGCGCCCGGGCTCAACGGCTTGCGCATCACACAAGCGTTCTCTCTGCGCCCGCCCGGCGCGGGGTAATAATCTTTGCGTATGGCAATTTGCTGGAAACCGTGCCGGTGATAGAAAGCCAGCGCACTCGCATTGGACGGCCTCACCTCCAACAGCACGGCGGGCAGCCCCCGCGCCAAAGCCTCTTTTTCACAATGGCGGATGAGCGCGGTGCCGACGCCTTCACGTTGCGCATCAGGCGCCACCGCGATGACCAGCAAGTGAGCCAGGTCCGGAGCGTAAAGCGTCATGCTGAAACCCACGACTTGCCCATGCCTGTGCGCGACCCAACTATCGTAGCCGGCCTTCAGACCATCGGAGAAGTTGCCGGCCGTCCACGGGAAGTCTTGCACGGATGCCTCGATGGCGGCCACCGCTTCGACGTCGCTCTGCGCCATGGGGCGCATCGCCACGCCCAATCCCGGTGCTTTGGGATTGCCGCCCATGCCCTGCTCACGCTCGCGCGTCGTGAATGCGACTTTATCGCGGACGTAGAGCGGCGCGGCCTGTTCCGGCGGCACGTGGTGCCCGGACTTGAAGGCGGGAAGCGCAAGCCGCCCAATGGAGACGGCATCCGGGCGCAAGGAAGGCCCCCACTGGAGGGAGACGTCGCTGGGCAACGTGAGTGTCTGGAGCGCGGGACAGAGGTGCAGTCCATCGCCCAACATCCGCAAGCTCTTCCCCCCGAGCTGGCCCGGCACACCGGCCGCCTGCTTCAGCCATTCATCCACGTCCGACGCAGCAAGCAGCAACGGGGCCTGCAACGTCGCCCATCCGCCTTCGTCAGTGGGTAGATACGCGGCAAGATAGACTTCTCCCATGCGGGCGTCCTGAACCACCACCCTGGCAACCGCGGAGACGCCCGCCGCACTGAGTTCGGCATCGCGCTGTGCGACGGCCATGAGGCTGGGAATCGGTACAACGGGTATTTCGAGCGCGAAAGCCATGCCCTGCGCCACGCCGCACGCGACGCGCAGGCCGGTAAAGCCGCCGGGACCTTGTCCGAACGCCACCGCCGAGAGGGCATGGCGGCCCAGTCCCTGCTCGGCAAGGAGCTGGTCGGCCATGGGGAGCAAGCGTTCGGCGTGTTCGCCGACGCCCTCATGCTCGAGCCGGGTAGCCGAGATACGGCCGTCTTCACGGCAGGACACCAGCGCGACACTGCACAGGCTGCCGGAGGTTTCAAGGGCAAGGAGGTGAACGGTCATGGCGACGATTTTAATACGC
>JAEWFK010000170.1 GCA_023388835.1 Pseudomonadota bacterium
CTGCGTACGGCAGGGTCTTCACTGGCGGGTTTCAGACTGGCGTGAACTCCGGGGCGCGATGCTGATCCCAGTAAAGCGGGCCGCCGGAGAACGGCGCAAAGCCGGTTCCAAAGATGACGCCCGCATCGGCCAGATCGGCGTCGGCAATGACGCCGTGAGCAAGCTGTTCGCGTGTCTTGACCACCAGCGGCGAAACCAGCCGCTGCGCGAGCTCGGCAGGTGGCGTGCCCGCCGCCTGTTTGACGGGTTTTCCATCCTTCCAGACGTAGAAGCCTCTGCCGGTCTTGCGTCCCAGCTCCTTGCGCGACAGACGGGTTTGCAGGCATTGCGGAATGGCGCCGTCTCCGGCCAACTGGCGGCCCGCTGCGTGAACGATATCTAGACCCACGGTGTCGGCGAGTTCGAGCGGGCCCATGGGCATGCCGAACACCTTCATGGCCTCGTCCACGGTTTCAGCGGAAATCCCTTCATCCACACAGCGCATGGCCTCCAGCATGTAAGGCGCCAGTACCGCGTTGATGAGAAAGCCCGGCGTGTCCTTCACCGGCAAGGGCAGCTTGCCCAACTTGCCCACGAAGGCCAGGGCCGTTGCGCGCGCCGCAGGGTCGATGTCGGGCGTTTCCACGACTTCCACCAGCGGCATCTTGGCCACGGGATTGAAGAAGTGGATGCCCACCAGGCGAGTCGGGGCCTGCAGTTGTGTGCGTAGTGCTTCCAATGACAGGCTCGACGTATTGGTGGCCAGCACCGCGCCGGGCTTCATGCGCGGTTCGATACGCGCGTACAGGCCGCGCTTGGCGTCGGCGTCTTCGGTGATGGCTTCGATGACGAGGTCGGCCTGGCTCACGCCATGGCCGAGAGGGTCCGGTATCAGCCGGTCCATGGCCGCGCGCTGCAAACGCGGATTCTTCAGGCGCCGCGAAAACAGGGTGTGGGCGCGGCCCTGCGCGGCGGCGATGCGTTCCCTGTCCTGATCCTGCAGGGTCACCTTCATGTTCTTGAACGCGCACCACGCAGCGATGTCCCCCCCCATGGCGCCCGCACCCACGACGTGAACATGACGCACATCGGCCGCGCCGTCCGTGGCCTTGCCGTACGCCTTCAGCCGCTCCTGCAGATGGAAGACGCGTACAAGATTGCGTGCGGTATCCGACCGGGCGAGTTCATTGATGAGAGCAGGCGCGGCCAGGGCATTGCCATCGTGGCGGCCCCAGATCTCGAGTATGCCTCGGGGCGCCATGTAGTGCTGGTAAGGATCCCGCTCGTTGATCTTCTTCTCGGTCTGTCGCATGACGAGCGGCCGAAGCAAGGGCTGGTTGAGCAGCCGACCCATTCCCTGCGCGCGACGCGGAGGCTTGCCGGAACGGACATGTTCGGCCGCCGCCCGCATCTGCAGGCGCTCAGGCACCCGAGCATCCACCAGCCCCAGGCGGACCGCCTTGCGCACATCGACTGAGCGACCCGTCAGCATCATGTCCAGTGCTGCCGGCGCGCCGATGACGACGGGCAGGCGTTTCATTCCGCCCCATGCGGGAAAGATGCCCAACATTACTTCCGGCAGTACGAAGGACGTCTCGGGAATGTCGACCGCGAGACGGTAACGGCAAGCCAGCGACAGCTCCAGCCCGCCTCCCAGGCAATGCCCGCGCACCAGCGCCAGCGTGGGATAGCGCACCGCCGCCAGGCGGTTGAAGGCGTCCCAGCCCCGAATGATGAGCTCGCGTACGGCTTCAGGGCTGTTCAGCGCATCGAATTCCCGGATGTCGGCCCCGGCGATGAAGCCGGTGGATTTCAGAGAGTGGATGACCAGCGCAGCGGGTGGGTGCCGCTCGAAGTGATCGAGTGCCGCCATGAGCTCCGCCAGGACGTCCCGCGAGAGCCGGTTGACCGAGGCATCGACGCAGTCGATGCCCAGCCAGGCCACGCCGGCTTCATCGATGCGGCACTGAAAATTGCGCAAATCGAGCGAGGGGGATGCGTTCATGTTTCACTCCCGCAGGTTTCAACCAGCATGGCGCCGCCTTGGCCCCCGCCGATGCAGATGGCCGCCATGCCGCGACGCAGCTTGCGCGCTCGCAGGGCGTGAAGCAAATGCAGCACGATGCGAGCGCCGGAGGCGCCGACCGGATGTCCGATGGCAATGGCGCCGCCGTCGACATTCAAGCGATCCTCATCCAGCCGGCCAAGTGCCGGGGTTCCCAGATGTTCGCGGCACCACTCGTCATCTTGCCATGCTGCAATGCAAGCCAGCACCTGGGCGGCGAAAGCCTCATTGATTTCCCAGAGATCGGGCTCGTTGAGCGCCATGCCATGGCGTTGGAGAATGGGCGTGGCGGCGTGAACCGGCCCCAGCCCCATGTAGGCCGGATCGAGCGCGGCCCATTGCACGTCGAGAATGCGGCCCAGCGGGCGCAAACCCCATTTCTCGACGGCGCGTTCCGAAGCGAGCAGCAGCATGGCAGCGCCGTCGGTCACTTGAGAACTGTTGCCCGCCGTGATGTTTCCCCAGGGGCGATCGAACACGGGTTTCAGCGAGGACAGTTTCTCGGGCGTGGAATCCGGGCGCACGCCATCGTCCTCCGGGTAGAGCCTGCCTTTCGCATCGACCAGTGGAACAATCGAGCCGAAGGCGCCGTCTTGTTGGGCGCGCAAGGTGCGTGCATGACTGCGTGCGGCGTACTCGTCCATCTGCCGGCGCGTGATGCCGAATCGGTGCGCCAGGTTCTCTGCCGTCTGCCCCATGGAAAGACCGGCGACCGGGTCGGTCAGGCCCCGCAAGAGGCCGATCACCGGTGCGAGATGCTTCGGGCGCAGCTTGCCTGCCGCGGCGAATTTACGTTTGATTCCCTTGGCGTTGTTCCAGCCGGCCAGCCAGTTCACCATTTCATCGCTGAACAGCACCGGCGCGCGGGACAGGGCGTCCACCCCTCCAGCCAGAGCGAGGTCCGCCCGCCCGCTCTGCAATGTCAGAAGCGCGGAATCGAGCGCCTGCATGCCGGAGGCGCAATTTCGCATGACCGTCCAGCCCGGCACCTTGTTGCCGCAACCCAGTCGCAGGGTGATGACCCGGCCGATATTCGTCTCATCGGGCGAGGGCGCGGCACAGCCCACGACCACTTCTCCCAGGGCGTCTGGAGCGAAAGGCTGGCGCAGGAGCAGTTCGCGCGCGGCTTGAACGGCCAGATCGGAGGCGGAGAACGGCCCGGGGGCATTACGTGCTTTCAGGAACGGCGTTCGGGCGCCGTCGACGATATAGATCGGTTCGAATGCCATGTGCGTACCTCAGGGATGACGGCGGGCGTCGGCGCGCGCGGCGGGCTCCGACAAATCACGGGGAAAATCGTCCACGGCAATCACGCGGTCGCGCAAAGCGTCACGCCGTTGCAGCAGCGCGTACTCCTCGGCGCTGATGCCGCCCGCAGCATGGACGGCATCGGCCATGTCGCGTACGTTGGCCATGGGGTTGCCGACCAGCTTGCCCGATTTGGCGAATTCGCGAACCTTCTTATCGATGGATTCGGCTGCCAAGGTCGCCAGCATAGCGGCTTCGATAGCGCCCACCGGATCATGTTCATCGCGTGGCACATGGCAATTGGCGGTGAGACGGTCGCGCACATGCCCGGGCCGTGTCATCAGTCGGGCGACTTCTTGTCCGAGCGCATCGGAGGGCGGGGCGCTCCAACGCCCCAGGGGCAGAGTGATGATGCGCAGCAGAACCGCCAGGGCGCGATTGGGGAAATTCTGCAGCACCCCGTCCAGCGCGTGCTCCGCCCGGTGCAAGGCGTCAGTCACCGCCCAATGCGCCAGAACGGCGTCTTCCGGCTGGCGGCCCTGGTCTTCGTAGCGCTTCAGCACAGCCGACGCGATGTAAAGCTGCGAGAGCATGTCGCCCAGGCGGGCCGACAAACGCTCACGGAACTTCAGCGACCCGCCGAGCAGCAGCAAGGCGGTGTCTGCCGTCAGGGCGAAGGCGGCGCTGTAGCGGGTCAGCCGCCGGTAATAGGGCCTCATGGGAGCGGCCGTGTTTGTGTCGACGTTCGCGAACACGGAGCCAGTCAGGCCATGCCAGAAGGCACGCAGCCCATTGAAGGTCGTATGGCGGGCATGGCTCCAGAACGCCTTGTCAAAGGCCTGCATCCCCCGCTCTTCGTCCGGCTCCTGTACGGCCTGCATCTCTGCCAACAAATAGGGATGGCAGCGAATGGCTCCCTGCCCGAAAATGATGAGGCTGCGGGTCAGGATGTTGGCCCCTTCAACGGTAATGCCCACCGGCAACTGCTGATAGGCCCGGCCCAGGAAATTCGACGGCCCCAGGCAGATGCCCTTGCCGCCGATGATGTCCATGCCGTCGTTCACCACGGAGCGGCCCCGTTCCGTCAGGTGGTATTTCACAATGGCGGATACGACGGACGGCTTTTCGCCCAGATCCACGCCGTGCGCCGTCATGGCACGGGCGGCATCCATGGCGTAGAGATTTCCCCCCATGCGCGCCAACGCTTCCTGCACGCCTTCGAAGCGCGCAATCGGCGTATTGAACTGGCTGCGTACCGCACTGTAGGCGCCCACGCTGCGGACGGTCAGCGCGGCCATGCCGCTGAAGCACGAGGGCAGCGAGATGGAGCGCCCGGCCGCCAGAGATTCCATGAGCATGCGCCAGCCCTGGCCGGCCATGGCGACTCCGCCAATGATGAAGTCCAGCGGCATGAAGACATCGGTCCCGCGGGTCGGCCCATTCAGGAACATGGCGTCCAGCGGCAGATGGCGCCGGCCGATCTCCACGCCTTCGTGGTCGGCGGGAACGAGGGCGCAGGTAATGCCCAAGTCCTGGTGGTGCCCCAACAGGCCATCAGGGTCATAGAGGCGAAAGGCCAGCCCAAGCAGGGTGCAGACAGGCGCCAGGGTGATGTAGCGTTTATCCCAGGTAACGCGCATGCCCAGGACTTCTTCGCCTTTCCACATGCCCCTGCATACGATGCCATGGTCAGGGATGGCGCCGGCGTCCGAACCGGCCCAGGGACTGGTTAATGCGAAGGCGGGGATCTCATCGCCACGTGCCAGGCGAGGCAGATAATGCTGCTTTTGCTCCTCTGTTCCGTAGTTGAGCAGCAGCTCGGCCGGGCCGAGCGAATTGGGGACCATCACGGTCACTGCCAGAGCAGAGTTATGGGTCGACAGCTTGCGGACGATTTCCGAGTGTGCGAGCGCCGAAAACCCTTTGCCGCCGAACTCGCGGGGGATGATCAGCCCCAGGAAGCCGGCTTCCCTGATATAACGCCAGGCCTCAGGCGGCAAGTCGAACTGCTGGGTGGTGATCGGCCAGTCCTTCACCATCGCGCAGACGGCGTCGACCTCGTTGTCCAGGAATGCCTGCTCTTCTTGAGTCAGGGTCGGGCGACCGTAGGACAGCAAAGTGCTCCATTGCGGCTTGCCGCTGAACAGCTGTCCTTCCCACCATACGGTGCCCGCATCCAGTGCCTCGCGCTCGGTGTCGGACAAAGGGGGAACGACACGCCGGTAAGCCGAAAAAATCCGGCGTGTCAGATATTTTTGACGCCAGGGTTCGTTCGCAAGAACCAGACCGGTTCCGACGATGATTGCGAGCAACAGCGTGATGAGCAGATACATGATGTCCGTCCCGTTCGTTCTCAAGGTTCACGGCAAGCGGTAGGCCATCCACGTCGGGAGCGGAGGCCACCCGCTCCCGGTGCAGCACTCAGATCGATGTCACGAACTTGGTGACCAGATAGCCGTCGAAAGTTTCGGTGCCGCCTTCACTGCCGATGCCGCTGTCCTTCACCCCGCCGAAAGGCGTCTCCGGCAGCGCGCTGCCAAAATGGTTGATGTTCACCATGCCCGCTTCCAGCGCCCGCGATACGCGCGTGGCTGTTTGCAAGGACGTGGTGAAGACATAGGAGGACAGCCCGAAGGGCAGCGAGTTGGCCTGGCGGATGACCTTTTCCGGATCACTGAAAGGCACCACGGGCGCGAGCGGGCCGAACGGTTCTTCCGTCATGACCATGGCATCCTCCGGGATCTCGGTAATGACCGTGGGAGGGAAGAAGTTGCCCTTGCGGTCCAGCGGTTCGCCGCCCAGCAGCAACTTGCCGCCGCGGGCAAGCGAGTCTTCCACGAAACGGCTCATGACCGGCACGCGGCGGTCGTGCGCCAACGGCCCCATTTCGGTGTCTGTATCCAGTCCGTCGCCAATCTTGATGCCGCGCAGCGTCTCGACGAAGGTTTCCAGGAAGGCGGCGTACACCTTGTCGTGCACATAGAAGCGCGTGGGAGAAACGCACACCTGACCGGCATTGCGTACCTTGAAACGCGCCAACTGTTTGGCCGCTTTCTCGACCTCGGCGTCTTCGAAGACTATGACCGGTGAATGGCCGCCCAGCTCCATGGAGATGCGTTTCATATGGGCGCCGGCCAGCGCGGCGAGCTGCTTGCCCACCGGGACAGAGCCGGTGAACGACACCTTGCGAACGATGGGTGAACGGATCAGGTAATCGGAGACTTCAGCGGGCACTCCCCACACAATGTTCAGCACGCCCGGCGGCAGACCGGCGTCATGGAACATGCGGGCAATGGCCATCACCGCGCTGGGTGCGTCTTCCGGTCCCTTCAAAATAATGGTGCAGCCCGCGCCAATCGCCGCGCACACCTTGCGGATCGCCTGGTTGTACGGAAAGTTCCAGGGGGTGAAGGCGGCGCATACGCCGACCGGCTCGCGCACCACGTACTGGTGCACTTCCGGCTTGCGAGACGGAATCACTCGCCCGTAGATGCGGCGGCATTCCTCGGCGTGCCAGTCGGCATGGTCGGCGCAGGTGATGATCTCGCCCACGGATTCGGCCAGCGGCTTTCCTTGGTCCAGCGTCATGTTGCGGCCGATTTCCTGCGCACGCTCGCGGCTCAGCTGAGCGACCTTGCGCAAGATTTCGGAGCGCTGAATGGGCGAGCTGTCGCGCCAAGTCTCGAAGGCGCGTGCGGCCGCATTGAGCGCGCGATCCAGGTCGGCCTGGCTGGCGTGGGGCAAGCGGCCCAGCACTTCATGATTAGCGGGATTGACGATGTCCTGCGTCTGGCGGCCTTCGCCGCTCAGGAATTCGCCATCAATGTATAGGGCGGGTGTCTCGTACATGTTGTTTTTTCGGGAAAGGGAAATTGGGGGAACAATGGGAAAAGCGGGGGCTTTCTTGGTGCTTATAGCACGTTGGCAACGAAAGTCAGCAGCGTGGCGTCTTCGCGAAAGACGTCGCGGGCCCGGCTCCGATCCATCGTACCCGATGGCCCCCGTGTATAGGGCAGTTGGCGGCTGGCGTCCAAAGTAAAAGGCGGGGACTCCAAAGACCGGGACCGGCACATAGGCAATAATCCCGGCCAGATTTTCGACGGTCAAGAACCGACGTTAACCTTACGTATCATCTAGTTATACTCCTTGCTCTATAGGTGCTTTGTTGTAAAATTCTTTACTGAACGTACGGGCCAAATGTCCGTTCCGACGCAAGGTCATGCCTCAAGAATATGGGCCAGAAACCCGTAGCTCCGCCTTGCCGCACGTCTGCCTCTCTTATGAATTTCCGCTTTTCGGCTTCCGGCTTGGTGCAGCTGTTCTGGTATCAGTGCGCCATTTCTGTCGATCGGAAAAGACCGCCTTCATACGAAACCTTCCCATTTGCATAAAGACTCCGACTTGCGCTGTGCAAGCCTGAGACAGTGTGCCGTGGCCGCTCTTTTGTGACGCCACACTTAAAGGAGATTCTGTAGTGTCGTTCAATACAAAAATAATCAGGACTGTTTTCACAGGTGCGGCTTGCGCAACCGCTATCGCCACGCCCGCATGGTCTCAATCGAGTCGTTCCCTAGAGCAAGTGGTCGAGCGTGCCGTCATTTCCAATCCCCAGATTCAGGCTCGCTTCCAGGATTTTCAGTCAGCATTGGAAGGGCAGAAGGTGACCCGTGGTGGTCTGCTGCCAGAGGTCAATGTGCAAGGCTGGACGGGCAGGGAATGGCGCGGCAGTTCGGGTGAGAACGAATCGGCGAACTGGAACCGGAACGGCTACAGCCTGCAGTTGCGTCAACTGTTGTTCGACGGCTTTTCCACCTTGAACAATGTGAAGCAGCTGGGTTTCGAGAAGCTTTCCGGCTATTACGAGCTGCTTTCTACAGTGGACAGCCTTGCCCAGGAAGCGGTCGGCGCCTATATCGACGTACAGCGCTATCGTGAGATGGAAAGGCTGGCACAGGAAAATTACAAACTGCATCAGGACACGCTGCTGCGCCTGCGGGATCGGCAGGCATCGGGCGTCGGCCGGGGAGTGGACCTTGAGCAGGCCAATGGGCGTCTCGCCCTGGCCCAAAGCAATCTCATGACGGAAAGCAACAACCTGAATGACGTTCGGCAACGGTATCGCCGCATCGTCGGCGAGATGCCGCCTGAAACCCTGCTGGACGCGCCGGATGTCTCGAACCATCTGCCGGTCAATCCGGATGATTTCATGCCCTCGCTGCGCGGCAACCCCTCCATTCTGTCCAAACAGGCTCTGGTTCAGGCGGCTCAGGCCGGGGTAGCTTCCGCCAAGGGGCGCCATTCGCCCACCCTCGAACTGAGGGCGGCTACGGGTAAGGATCGCGACCAGCCCGGCACGCCTTATCGCGATGCCCAAAGTTCCAACGTACAGCTCATGCTGTCCTACAACCTGTTCCGTGGTGGCGCAGATTCGGCGCGAGTGCGCCAGACCGCTGCGCAGTCCTACGCAGCCCGTGATGTGCGCGACTACACCTGCCGGAACGTTCAGCAGGATTTGTCCGTTGCGTGGAACAACATCATCAAGCTGCGTCAACAGCTTCCGTTCTTGCGCGAACATGAAATGGCGACCTCCAAGGTGCGCCTGGCCTACATGCAGCAATTCCAGATTGGCGAGCGCTCGCTGCTTGACCTCCTTGATACCGAGAACGAACTGTTCGATTCGCGCAGGGCATTGGTCAATGCGCTTCACGACCTGAAGAAGGCTGAATATCAATGGCTGGCGCTGTCGCACAAGATTCTGCCGGCCGTTTCAGTCTCGCAGCCTTACAAGGAAGCGCCAGACGAATCTGCTCGACTCGATTTCCCCGAGGAAAGCCTGATCGCCTGCATGACGCCCGCCCCGGACACCAGCAATCTTGCTCCGATCGCCATGAGCTACGGTGAGGGAACGCTGCCTCCCACCATTCAGACCCTGGATTCTGGTCGCACCCCGGGGTGGTAGCACATCTGCGCGATCGCAAAGGAGTCAGCATGAATCAAGACAAGGAATCGCAGAAGTCTGAATTTTCCGCGCTTGATATTGGCTTTATCCGGGTGCTGGAAGATCTCATCGATACGCTGGTGGCCAACGGCACCCTGCGTTTGACCGATCTTCCGCCGCAAGCGCAGGCCAAGTTGAACGAGCGCAAAGGCGCTCGGCGGCGTTTGCGTGACTCCCTGGATTTGATTGACGACGAGGACAACCTTCTGTGATGGACGGGCTTGCGAGAGATTTTGATGGTGTGCCTTCTCACCTCACACACGACGACCCGCTCGTGGCGTGCTTGGTGGAAATTACACGCATACATGGCAACCCCGTCACGGCGCAGGCGCTCACCAGCGGCCTGCCCCTTGTGGAGGACAAGCTCACGCTGTCCCTGCTTCCCCGGGCGGCCGCACGCGCGCATTGTTCAGCACGGCTGTTGCGGCGCAAATTGCATGCACTTCCCGCTGCAGCCCTGCCCGCCATACTTCTGCTGAAGGAAGGCCGTGCGTGTGTGCTGCTGGAAGTGCGTACGCGTTCTTTCCTTGTGCAGTACCCCGAGACCCCCGCGCCGGTCGAGGTTTCTGCGGAAGTTCTGCTGGACGATTATTCCGGTCTCGCCTATTTCGTAAAGCCGCTCTTCCGCTTTGAGGCGCGGGTCCGTGAGAAGCCGAAGAAACGGGCTGGGCATTGGTTCTGGAGCGCGGTTTTTGAAAACTGGCGTCTGTATCGCGATGCCCTGGTCGCGGCGGTGCTGATCAATATCTTCGCATTGGTCATGCCTCTGTACACCATGAACGTGTATGACCGGGTGGTGCCGAACAACGCGGTTGAAACACTTTGGGTGATGACCATAGGCATTGGTATCGCCATGTTGTTCAACTTCGTACTGACAGGTATACGGTCCTACGTGGTTGATACGGCCAGCAAACGCGTGGATGTGAATCTGTCGGCCAAGATCATGGAGCGTGTGCTCGACCTGCGCATGGACAGTCGGCCTGTGTCTGTAGGTTCCTTTGCCGCGAATCTGCGCTCTTTCGAATCAGTGCGCGACTTCATTGCTTCGGCGAGCCTGACTACGCTCGTCGACCTGCCCTTCGTGCTGCTCTTTCTGGCCGTTATGGCGTGGATATCGCCCTACATGCTGATTCCACCGCTGGTGGCTATCGTGCTGGTCCTCATTGTGTCTTCCGTTGCCCAGGCCCGCATGGCGCGATTGGTTAAAGAGTCTTTCCAGGCCAGTTCACAACGCAACGCCGGGCTGGTGGAATCGCTGGCGGGTTTGGAGACCATAAAGGCGCTCAACGCACAGAGCGTCTCGCAGCGCAAGTGGGAAGCGTCCACCGAATTTTTGGCGCGTATCGGCGCACGCATCAAGCTGATTTCGTCAGTCACCGTGGCCTTCGTGCAGACCTCGCAGCAGCTGGTCACCATAGCAGTCATCGTGATCGGGACGTTCCTGATTCAGGATGCGGCGCTTTCCCTGGGCGGGATCATTGCCTCGTCCATGATCGCAGGGCGCTGCCTGGCCCCGTTGGGCCAGGTGGCGGGGCTGATGATGCAATACCAGAACGCAAGAACATCTCTGGATTCGGTCGGCAGCTATATGAACATGCCCGTGGAGCGCCCGCCCGAAAAGAACTTCGTGCCGCGCGCACTGCTTGAAGGCAGCGTGGAGTTTCGCAACGTCAGCTTTGCGTATCCCGGCAACAGTCAGAATGCGCTCGACAAGATCAGCTTCAAGGCGGCGGCGGGCGAGAGGATTGGAATCATCGGTCGTATCGGGTCGGGCAAAACCACACTGGAAAAGTTGGTGCTCGGGCTGTATGCGCCCACTGAAGGCGCTGTGTTGATCGACGGCATCGACATCAAGCAGATTGACCCGGCGGATTTGCGCCGGTCGGTCGGTTATGTGCCGCAGGACCCAGTGCTGTTCTATGGCACGCTCAAGCACAACCTGACCATGGGCGCCCCGTTCGCGCAGGACAGCCATATGTTGGAAGCGGCTCGGGTCGCCGGCATCGATGAATTTGTCGCACGGCACCCCGAAGGCTACGACATGATGATCGGCGAGCGTGGCGATTCGCTTTCCGGCGGCCAGCGCCAAGCCGTCGCAGTCGCACGCGCCCTGATCAACAATCCCCCCATCCTGTTGCTCGATGAGCCAAGCAGCAACATGGACAACCAGAGCGAAGCCGCGTTGAAGCGCCGCTTGAGGGAGGCGAGCCAGGGCAAGACACTGGTACTTGTCACGCACCGTACCTCACTGCTTGAACTGGTGGACAGGCTGATCGTCATCGACAATGGCCGGGTCATGGCGGACGGTCCGAAAGATCAGGTGGTCGAAGCGCTGCGTCAAGGCCGCATTGCCGGCGCCAAGAGGGCAGCATGATGTGGCGCGACCTCTCCATTTTCGTCGGTCCCCAATTGTCGTTCATGCAGTCGCCCGCATCCAGCGAAGTCGAAGCGTCCGATGCGGACTTGCATCAGACCATCAAGCAACAACAAGCCCGCGGTTCGCGGCTGCTGGTGTGGGTGAGCCTGTTGGCAGTGGTTGCTTTGATCGCGTGGGCATCGTTGGCCAGTATCGATGAAGTGGTTCGTGGACAAGGGAAGGTCGTGCCTTCTCGGCAGGTGCAGGTAATACAAAGCCTGGACGGCGGCATTGTGGAAGAGATCCTTATCCGCCCGGGTCAGATGGTTGAGCAGGGCGACGTTCTCTTGCGTATCGACCCCACCCGGTACTCTTCGTCCCTGGGCGAAAACCGCGCCGAGTTTCTATCCTTGCTGGCCAAGGCGGCGCGGCTCGAAGCCCTGGCCACTGGTGAACTCTTCCAGGCGCCGGAAGAAGCTCTCGCCGAAGCGCCACACGTTGTCGATATGGAGCGGCGGGTCTGGGAAAGCCGCACGCTGGAGCTGAACGCCGCCGTCAAACAGGCGGAAGATCAGCTGAATCAGCGCAAACAGGAACTTCGCGAAACTGAGGCCAACCGCGACCAGGCGGCCTCCAGTTGCGGACTGACCTCGCGCGAGCTCTCGCTTACGCGCCCCTTGCTTAAAAGCGGTGCGGTCTCTGAAGTGGACTTGTTGCGCCTGCAGCGCGACGTTGCCCGATTCTGTGGCGAACAAAAGGCTGCCGCGGCACAAATCGACCGCATCCATGCGGCCATCGAAGAAGCCACCAGCAAAGTGCAGGAATCGGAGCTTGCCGTCCGCAACCAGGCGAGCGTCGAGCTTTCCGAGACCCGAAGCAAGCTGGCTACTCTACGCCAGGGGCAACTCGCGCTTGTGGACCGCGTGAAGCTCGCGGACGTGCGCTCGCCGGTACGTGGCACCATCAAGACTCTGATGGCCAATACCGTCGGCGGCGTGGTCCAGCCCGGCAAGGACATTCTGGAGATCGTGCCGACCGACGACACCCTTCTTCTCGAGGTACGTATCAACCCTCGCGACATCGGCTTCCTGCACCCGGGGCAGGAAGCCCAGGTCAAGTTCACCGCCTACGACTTCGCCATTTATGGCGGGCTGGAAGGCGTCGTGGAACAGATCGGTGCCGACACGATTACCGATGAAAAGGGAAATGCGTTCTACATCGTCAAAGTCCGCACTGATCGTGCATACGTAGGAGATGATGCGCGGCCGATCATTCCAGGGATGGTGGCGGAAGTGCACATACTGACGGGCAAACGAACGGTCATGCAGTATCTGCTCAAGCCGGTCCTGCGCGCGAAATCCAACGCGCTCACCGAGCGCTGATAAGAATGGAAGAGGAAGCTATGCAAGCAGGCTCCGTATTGTTAGTGACTCATGATGATTTGTTGTGGCAACAATGGCGCCAGCTCGACACGGCCGGTTGGCTGCCTGCGCGAGGCGATGGCATTCAACATTTGATGGGGTGGCGCGAGCAGGGCCGCGGCGTGGTATTGCTGGATGCGGGCATGCCGCAGCTTCCCAACTGGAATGAACCGCTATGGCGCGAACATTTCGATAATCTGAGAATCGTTGTGGCCAGTCCCCGGCCCAGCGACGAAGAAGGCAAGCGCGCACTCGCCGCCGGTGCCAGCGGCTATGTTCATACATACACTCCGATCACCAATCTGGCGACTGTCCTGCAAACGGTCGCTGCAGGCGGTGTATGGCTTGGACCCACACTGCTGGCGCGGCTGCTGCGGCAAATCGATCAGAACATGCCCAGGCAGGTCGATTGGGCGGCGACACTTACCCATCGAGAAAAAGAAGTCGCTGAACGTGCTGCCATCGGGCACAGCAACCAGGCCATCGCCGATGCACTAAGCATTAGTGAACGAACCGTGCGCGCCCACCTTTCAACGGTGTTTCAGAAACTGGGGGTCAATGATCGCCTGTTCCTGGCCCTGAGGGTCCACGGCGTCGGTTAAGTGGGGGCACGGCCCCGCCATCGAGCCGGACACCGTTCCGGCTTTCTCCCCATGGGCATACGCTGCGCGGCTCCGTGTTGAAACCTTTTTGGCTGGGTTCGCCTGGTTTGGTGTGGCCTGGCAAGGGCGCGTGCGGTATGGGGCGGGCTGAGATCGCCCGTCTTTCACGGAAAAAATTGGCGTCGACGCCAATGGTGCAGTGATGTTTTGTTACGTACCATTCGTTCCAAATCTTGCAGTTGCGTCTTGATGTTACGGACGTTTCCCGAGCGCATCAAATACGAATATCCATCCACTGGAAAAACTCTGACATGGCTAACACCACCTCTCTCGTCACACAAGTCAACGGTCAAGCATGGGTCCGCAGTTCTGACGGCTCGCTGGCGCTCCTGCGTCCGGGCATGCGTGTG
>JAEWFK010000004.1 GCA_023388835.1 Pseudomonadota bacterium
CCGCAGGAAATCGCCGAACTCGGTGGTGGCATGCTTCGCGGCCAGCACAAGATTCTCGATGCGGATTCCCCAGCGACCGGGACGGTACAGCCCGGGTTCATTGGAAGTGATCATGCCTTCCTGCATGGTGGCATGAGGATTGGCGGTGTTGCGCCATGATATCGATTGAGGACCTTCGTGGACATTCATGAAGTAGCCCACCCCATGGCCGGTCCCGTGGCCGTAGTCGGCACCCAGTTGCCAGATCGGGCCGCGCGCGAGAGCATCGAGCGCATGTGCCGGCAAGCCTGCAGGGAACACGGCCAGGGACAACGCGATCATGCCCTTGAGCACGGCGGTATAGTCGCGTTTCTGCTCTGGGGTGATCGTGCCCACCGGCACCGCCCGGGTGATGTCGGTGGTGCCTCCCAGGTATTGCCCGCCGGAATCGATCAACAGCAGGCCGTCGCCTTCGATGGCAGCATGGGACGCTTCAGTGGCATGATAGTGCGGCATGGCGCCATTCGCCTGCCAGGCGGCAATGGTGCCGAAACTGGGCGACACAAAGCCGGGACGTCCGGCACGCGCCGCCGTGATGCGTTCGTCAATGGTCAGTTCGGTGATTTGTTCGTGACCCAGTGCCGACTCGAACCATGCAAAGAATTCACATAGTGCGACGCCGTCCTCTTCCATGACACGGCGCACGTTGGCGATCTCGGCTGCGTTCTTCCGCGCCTTGAGCAGATGCGCGGGATTCACGGCTTCGGTCTTCTCGGCATATGTCGCCGCATCGGCCAGGCTCACCGTGACCCGGGCCGGGTCGATCAATAGTCGCTCGCCTTCTGGAAGACAATCGAGCGCATCGGCAACCGATTCGTAGTGCTCAACAATGATGCCGTCCGCAGCGAGCTGCGCGCGCGCGCCGAACGTGAGTTTGCGGTGGTCGACGAACAGGCGAACCGTGTCGTGCCCCACCAGCGCGTGAGCCAAAAAAACGGGGTTGTAAGGGATATCGTTCCCACGCAGATTGAACAGCCAGGCGATGTCGTCCAGCGCGGAAATCAGATGCCATTGCGCGTGTTCGCGCTGCATGCCTGCCCGTACGGCGGCGATGTTCTCCTGGAAACTTCGGCATGCCCAAGGCGGTTCGTAAGCCGTGACGGTGCCTGCCGGCAAACCAGGACGGTCCGCCCAGATCATGCCGAGCAGATCAAGGCCCGTCGACAGGGTCAAGCCGGCTTCAGCGCAGGCATTCTGCCACTGGCGCCCGGCCTGTACCGACAGCACCTGGCCGTCAAAGGCGACCACTGCGGCCTTGGGCAGGCGTGCCGCCACCCAGGCGGTGGGCGCCGGGGTATCAGCCTGCCCGGCCCGCATGAGCGGAACGCCGCTGCCTTGCAATTCGCTTTCCGCCTGCTCCCAGTAGCGGCTGTCGGTCCACAGTGCCGCGGCGTCCCGGCATACCACCAGGGTGCCGGCCGAACCTGTGAAACCCGACAACCATTCCCGCCCCTGCCAGCGATCGGGAAGATACTCCGATAAATGAGGATCTGAAGTAGGCACCACATAGGCATCCACCCCTTGCTCCCGCATCACGCGGCGCAGGTCTTCCAGACGTTGGGCAATGACGGGCAGCATGGTTCAGGCGGCCACTGCGGAGACATCCAGCCTTGCCGCTGTCTTGGCGACCACTTCATCAACCGTGACGCCTTCCGCCAGCTCGACCAGCTTGAGGCCGTCGTCGGTGACATCCAGAACGCACAGATCGGTGATGATGCGATCGACCACACCCACGCCGGTCAGCGGGAGCGTGCACTCAGGCAGGAGCTTGAGGTCTTCGGTGCCGTCCTTCTTGCGCGCAATATGGTCCATGAGCACCACGACCCGGCCGACGCCGGCCACGAGGTCCATGGCGCCGCCCATGCCCTTGACCATCTTGCCCGGAATCATCCAGTTGGCCAGATCGCCCTTCTCGGACACCTGCATGGCACCCAGGATGGCGAGGTTGATCTTGCCGCCGCGGATCATGGCGAAGGAATCCGCCGAAGAAAAAATCGAAGAACCCGGCAGCGTGGTGACGGTCTGCTTGCCCGCGTTGATCAGGTCGGCATCGACCTGATCTTCGGTGGGAAAAGGACCAATGCCCAGCAAGCCGTTTTCAGACTGCAGCCAGACTTCCACCCCCGGCGGAACGTGATTCGCCACCAGCGTGGGCATGCCGATACCCAGATTCACATAGAAGCCGTCCTGCAGTTCGCGCGCCGCGCGCGCAGCCATTTGATCGCGTGTCCAGGCCATGTTCAAGCTCCTTGTACGTTACGGATGGTGCGCTGTTCGATGCGCTTTTCGGGACTGGCATTCACGACGATGCGATGCACATAAATACCCGGCAAGTGCACGCTGTCGGGATCGAAGGTTCCGGTATCGACGACTTCCTCGACTTCCACGATGGTGACCTTACCGGCCATGGCGACGTTCGGGTTGAAATTGCGTGCCGTGCGGCGGAACAGCAGGTTGCCCGAACGGTCGGCCTTCCAGGCCTTGACCAGCGAAACGTCTGGCACCAGCGAACGCTCCATGACATAGACTTCGCCGTCGAACTCGCGGGTTTCTTTGCCATCGGCCACCAAGGTGCCCACGCCGGTACGGGTGAAGAAGGCGGGAATGCCCGCTCCGCCGGCACGCAGCTTCTCGGCCAAGGTGCCCTGCGGCGTGAACTCGAGCTCGAGCTCGCCCGCCAGGTACTGGCGCTCGAACTCCTTGTTCTCGCCCACATACGAGGCGATCATCTTCTTGACCTGACGCGATTCCAGCAGCTGTCCCAGCCCGAACCCGTCAACGCCTGCGTTGTTGCTGATGCAGGTGAGCTCCTTCACGCCGGAATCACGCAACGCAGCGATGAGCGCTTCGGGAATGCCGCAGAGACCGAAGCCGCCAACCGCCACCGACTGGCCGTCGGCCACGATGCCCTTCAGTGCTTCTTCGGCACTTGCATAGACTTTATCCATTACACCCTTCCTTATGCAAAACAGAAATCGAAGCTGAAATGCGCGGCGCGAGCTCGCACCCGGCACGCATCGATGAATGCCGCGAGTGCCCGGGGCACCCGGGCCCGCTCACGAATCCGGAGAGACGAAGACCGTGGCCAGACTCTGAAGTTCGGCGAGCGTCCAGGGCGAGGACCGACTGGTTTCCGGGTCTGTCCCAACGATGATGTTGCGGCCTCGCATGCACGCGCCGCCGTCGTCGCCCACAATATGGATCTCGACCATGTGCTCCATGCTGGAACGCCCCACCCGCTGCAGGAAGGTATCGATCCGCAGCGCGGCCGGCCAGACGATAGGCCGAAGAAAATCGCAAGCCGTATGCGCGAGAACGATCTGGCGTCCCGAACCCGGACCGCCGATGCCGACGGGTCGCAGCGCATGCACCCGGGCTTCTTCCATATAGCGCAGGTATACCGTATTGTTCACATGATTGAGCGCATCGAGGTCACCCCAGCGCACGGGCATTTCAAAACGAAAGCGCCCGCCGACGAGCGATTGCGCCAACTCGGTAAGCTGAGTTTCCAAAACTGCCGTCCCCCATCCTCTTTCATCGTGGCCAAAGTATAACGGCGAAGACTGCGTTCGTGGCAGTGCAGCAAATGCGGATGGGCTGCAATACAATCGGACCATTATGCATAGAAAACGCTTGATCTCCCGCCGGAAACGGCGAGAAGGATCGCGACAAGGAGATACTGGGAACCATGGCTGAACGCGAATCAATGGAATACGACGTGGTGGTGGTGGGAGGCGGCCCGGGCGGCCTGTCCACCGCCATCCGCCTCAAACAGCTCGCTGCCGAACAGGACCACGACATCAGTGTCTGTGTGCTCGAGAAAGCGGCAGAGATCGGGGCTCACATCCTGTCGGGCGCCGTCGTTGACCCACGTGCGCTGAACGAACTGATTCCCGACTGGCAGGAAAAAGGCGCGCCGCTCGACACCGCCGTAACGGAAGACCGCTTCCTGTTCCTCTCGGAAACCGGCTCCCGCGCCACGCCGCAATGGATGCTGCCGGAATGCTTCCATAACGAAGGCAATTACGTGGTAAGGCTCGGCCACCTGGTTCGCTGGCTGGGCGAACAGGCCGAAGCCCTGGGCGTGGATATTTTCCCGGGCTTCGCCGCGAAGGAAATCCTTTATGACGAGAATGGCGCCGTCAAGGGCGTCGCCACCGGCGACATGGGTGTCGGCCGAGACGGGCAGCCAACGGCCGCCTATCAGCCCGGCATGGAACTGCACGCGCGCTACACGATTTTTGCCGAAGGTTCACGCGGTCAGCTGGGCCGGGAACTGATCGAGCGCTTCAAACTTGACACCGGCCGCGACCCGCAAAGCTATGGCATCGGGATCAAGGAGATGTGGGAAGTCGACCCCGCTCAATCGCGACCCGGCCAGGTGATACACACGGCCGGCTGGCCACTCGATTCCGACACCTACGGCGGGTCGTTCCTGTATCACATGAAGGACAACATCGTGGTGGTCGGCTTGGTGGTGGGCTTGGACTATGCCAACCCCTGGCTGTCACCCTTCGAAGAATTCCAGCGCTACAAGACGCACCCCGCCATTCGCCCCATTTTCGAAGGCGGCAAGCGCATCGCTTATGGCGCGCGGTCACTGACGGCGGGCGGTCTCCTCTCCATCCCGAAGCTGTGCTTCCCCGGCGGCGTCCTGGTGGGCTGCGAAGCGGGCATGCTGAACGCGTCGCGCATCAAGGGCAGCCACGCCGCCATCAAGACGGGAGCGCTGGCCGCGGAAGCCGCTTTCGAAGCGCTGAAGGCCGATCGCAGCCGCGACGAACTCGTGGCCTACCCGCACGCTTTCGAAGCTTCGTGGCTGCATGAAGAATTGAACAAGGCGCGCAATTTCAAGCAGTGGTTCAAGAAGGGCCGCACGATTGCAACCCTGATGACGGGCATCGAGCAGTGGTTGCTGAAAGGAAAAATGCCCTGGACCATACACCGCACGAAGCCCGACCACGCCTGTCTGCAACCGGCGTCGGAATGCGCGCGCATTGAATACCCGAAGCCCGACGGCAAGCTCACTTTTGATCGCCTGAGTTCAGTGTTCATCTCGAACACGAACCACGAAGAAGATCAGCCTATCCACCTGACCTTGAAGGATGATTCCGTACCGGTCGCGGTGAATCTGGCGAAGTATGCGGGCCCGGAGGCACGTTACTGTCCGGCGGGGGTGTATGAGTTCGTGAAGGACGATGATGGGCAGGACCGCTTGCAGATCAATGCGCAGAACTGTGTGCATTGCAAGACCTGTGATATCAAGGATCCGACGCAGAATATTGTGTGGGTGGCGCCGCAGGGGGGCGAAGGGCCCGTCTACAACGGGATGTAATGCTTCCAGCGGCCCTGCTCGGGCCGCCTGCCGAACCGGTATTGCCGACGGGCCCGTGCTTTGTTGCGGGCCCGTTTTCTTTTGCGGCTTCGGTATCAGTGCCGTACTGGGCGCAAAGCAGCCAGGTTCACGACCACGAGGCCGACGATGATGCTCCCAATGCCGACGAGCGTCGCGGGACCCGGGCGTTCGCCGAGGAGCACCCAAGCCAGGATCACCGCCAAGGCGGGTACGCCTAGGCTGGACATGCCGACAACGGCCACACTTACGCGCCGCACCACGGAGAGCCACAGCCACCACCCGAGCGCGGAAGCCAGGATGGCCATGTAGGCCAGGCCCATGAGGAGCTCGACAGAGAAGACGGTTGCGCGCTGCGGGACGAAGAGAACCAGTGGAAGGCAGAACATGGCGCCCAACAGCATCTGCCAGGTAATGAAATTGAGCATTGCAGGGGGGCGTTCCTGGAACATTTTCTTGCTCACCACCACTCCGGCGCCCCAGCATATGCCTGCCAGGAGTGCCGGGATCAGTGCTGTCACGTTGCCGACGCCCTTCCACGGAGCAATGACCAGCAGCAGGCCGATCGCTGCGAGCAGGAAGGCAAACAGGTGCAGGCGCGAGAGACGTTCTCCCAGCACGGGCCAGGCAATGGCCGCGGCCCAAAACGGCATGGTGTACGCGAGCAAGACCACTTCGCCGGTACCTCCCATGGTGAGCGCAAGCTGCCCCAGGCATTGGAAGGCCGCGGTTTGCAACAAGGCGATGGCGAGCGAAGGGCCGATGGGTGGGACTTCGAGTCGCTGCCCCACCGAGAGCTGGATGGCGAGCAATACGAGAAAGGCGATGACACTGCGGGAGAAGACGAGGTTGAAAGGACCGATCCAGTCGGTCATGTATTTCATGACGATCCAGCTGAAGCCCCAAACGGCAATGGTGAAAGCCATCAGCATCAGGGCCAATGGATCGGTGCGGCGTGCGTTCAAGGCGGTTCCCGGCAGTGTCGATACAACGAAGTTGAGCACCGACAATGGTATCACCACAGGGAGTCGAGCAATGTCCCGAGAATGCGGGGCACTGCCCGTCACGGACGGCGAAAGAACCTGGATCGCAAGTCCGTGGCGGGCGGCCACGACGATGATCAATACGCCTGCGACATCTGTTCCAGAATCGCCGGATTCTCCAGTGTAGAGACGTCCTGCGTAATCGGCTCGTTCTGCGCCACTACACGCAGCAAGCGCCGCATGATCTTCCCCGAACGCGTCTTCGGCAGGTTCTCTCCGAAGCGGATTTCCTTGGGCTTGGCAATGGGGCCGATTTCCTTGCCCACCCACTCGCGCAGCTCCCGCGCCACCTGCTTCCCTTCGTCTCCTTCGGGAAGATCACGCTTCAGCACCACGAAAGCCACGACCGCTTCGCCGGTCGTGGCGTCCGGTCGGCCCACCACGGCGGCTTCTGCCACGAGCGGGTGCGCGACCAATGCCGATTCGACTTCCATCGTGCCCAGGCGATGGCCCGACACGTTGAGAACGTCGTCGATACGGCCCATGATCCAGAAATAGCCGTCGGTATCGCGCTGAGCGCCGTCTCCGGCCAGGTAGCTGCCGTTGAGTTCCGGCGGGAAATAGCTCTTCTTGAAGCGCTCCGGGTCCCCCCAGATGTTGCGGATCATGGCCGGCCACGGCCGCTGGATCACGAGGAATCCACCCTTGCCGGATTCGACCGGCTGCCCGGCCTCGTCGACGATGGCGGCTTCGATGCCCGGCAGCGGCAAAGTGCACGAACCTGGCTTGAGCGGCGTCGCCCCGGGTAAGGGCGTGATCATGTGCACGCCGGTTTCCGTCTGCCACCAGGTATCGATCACTGGACAACGTTCGCGTCCGACATGGGTGTAGTACCACATCCATGCTTCGGGGTTGATCGGCTCTCCCACCGAACCGATGATGCGCAGGCTGGTGAGATCGAATTTCTTGGGATGATGCGCGTCATTCGATTCGGAAGCCTTGATCAGCGAGCGAATGGCCGTCGGCGCCGTGTAGAAAATTGTGCAGCGGTGGCGTTCGATCATCTCCCAGAAACGCGAGGGCGCCGGGTAGGTCGGCACACCTTCGAACATGATCTGTGTGGCACCGGCGGCAAGCGGACCGTACGCAATATAGGTATGACCTGTGACCCAGCCCACGTCGGCCGTGCACCAGAAGATGTCGTCATCCTTCAGGTCGAAGGTCCATTTCATGGTCAGAAGGGCCGAAAGCAGGTAGCCCGCCGATGAATGCTGCACGCCCTTGGGCTTGCCCGTGGAGCCGGAGGTATACAGGATGTAGAGCGGGTGTTCCGCATTGACGGGAACCGGTTCGCATGAGTCGGGCTGTTCAGCCACCAGCTCATGCATCCATCGGTCGCGATCGTCCTTCCATTCGACCGGTCCTCCGGTACGGCGATAGACGATCACATGACGCACGGCTTCGCCGCCGGGCTGCGACAGCGACTCATCGACCGCCTTCTTCAGTGGGATGTCGCGGCCGCCGCGCTTCTGTTCGTCTGCAGTGATCACCAGGGTCGCGCCGACGTCTACGCCGCGCTCGTGCAGACTCTTGGAAGAGAATCCGCCGAAGACAACCGAGTGCGTGATACCCAGGCGGGCACATGCCTGCATGGCCACCACGGCCTCGATCGACATCGGAAGATAGATGATGGCGCGATCGCCCTTCTGGTAACCCAGCGATTTGATCCCATTGGCCAAGCGGCAGACGCGGGCGTGCAGTTCCTTGTAGGTGACTTGAGTCACCTGGCCGTCGTCGGATTCGAAGATGATCGCCGTCCTGTTCGCGGTGGACGTTCCCAGGTGCCGGTCCAGGCAGTTGGCGGATACGTTCAGCTCTCCGTCGGAAAACCAGCGATAGAACGGCGCCTCTGACTCATCGAGCACGGTGGTGAACGGTTTGTCCCAGACCAGATGCTCGCGTGCCAGGCGGGCCCAGAAGCCTTCGGGGTCGCGCCGCGCCTCGTCGCAGAGCGCCTGGTAGGCATCCATGCCGGAAATATTGGCAGTTGCACTCACCCGTTCGAACGGGCCGAACACCCGAGTCTCGGTGAGTACCGATTCGATTCCACTCGACATTTTTTAGTCTCCTGTTGCTGATGATGAAATGCTTTTATGCACGGCCAACTGGCGAGCCTGCATGCCCCGTGAAAAATCCACCCCCGCCAGGACCACGAGGCCAACCAGAAAAAAGCTGCCGGTCAGGAGCAGCGCAAGCCGATGATTTCCGCCGCTCACCCATGTCACCCATCCGTAGAATAATGGCCCCACCACTGCGGCAAGTTGTATGGCGAACGTCCAGAGCGAGAAAAATTCGGCGAGCCTGCCTGGCGGCGCCAAGGCCCCCACCATGGCCCGCCCGGCGCTCTGGCTGGTACCCATGCAGACCCCCGCCAGGGCGGCCGCCAACCAGAACACCCAGAGCTGGACAGCGACATAAGCCACGAGCACCATGACGATCCAGCCCGCCAGCGTGATAGCCAGTGCGCGCTTGTGGCCAATGCGATCCTGCACATGCCCAAAGCAGAACGCTCCCACGGCGGCAGCGATATTGACGGTGAAGACGAGCAACATGGTCTGGGCCATCGTGAAGCCCATGGCCTCGGACGCGTAGACAGCCGCCAGCGTGACAACAACCGCAATACCCGCCTGATAGAAAGCTCCGCAAACCAATAAGCGGCGAAAATCTGGGAAGTTCGCGCCGGCGTCGCGCCATGCATTGCTCAGCCGCTGCCACACTCCCTCAGGTGGCCGATATGTGGCAGCCGAGCGTTCGCGGAGCAGCAGGAATGATGGTATCGCCGCAAGCGCGAAAACGGCAGCGGTCAGAAGCATGATCCACGGCACGTAGTCCTGTGCGTGCAACCCGGCTGTTTCGGCACGAGTAGCGACGAACAGTGAAATTCCAAGGGTCAGCATGCCGCCCAGATAGCCGAAGCTCCAGCCCCAGCCCGAAACGCGCCCCAAGGCTTCGGGCCGTGCGATCTCCGGCAGAAAGGCGGCGATGAGGGATTCGCCGACACAGTAGCAATAATTCGACAGCGCCAGGGCAAGGAGCCCGATGGCAATGTCGTTCGGCCCGGCGAGCGCCAGCATGGCTGTGCCGCCGACACAGCCCGCGGTGCTGATGAAAAGGAAACGGCGCTTACGCGCCCGGGCATCGGCCCGCGCTCCCACTGCCGGCATGGTCAGCATGATCAGCAGATAGGAAAGCGACAAGGCGCTGGTGAACGCCAGCGTGCCCCAATCGCGCCCGGCCGCGACCACGCCGACGAAGTAGGCGCTGAACACCGTGGTGAGCACCACGGTGGTATAGCCCGAATTGGCGAAATCGTACATGGCCCAGGCCCAGAGCTCGCGCCGGGTCACCCCCGGATTCAGGGCGTCACGGACCCGGGACGCAGACTGCGGCCCGGCCATGTTCAGGACTGCAATGCGGCGATGCCGGCGCGAGCGATCTGAGCGTCTTCGTCGGACTTGACGCCCGAGACACCGACGGCGCCGACCACATGCCCGTCGTGCACGATGGGAACCCCCCCTTCGAGCATGCCGTCGATCATCGGAACCGACAGGAATGCATACCGGCCCTGATTGATGGTGTCTTCATAGCCTTTCGACTCGCGACGGCCAAGCGCCGCGGTGCGCGCCTTGGAGGGGGCAATGTGCGAGGACAACGGCGCTGCGCCATCGAGCCTGACCAGCCCGAGCAGGTGGCCGCCATCGTCGGTCACGGCGATGGTGACCGGCCATTTATTCTGTTCGGCATGACGCCGGGCGGCGGCGAGGATGGCTTGGACATCGTCGACCGAAAGGATGGGTTTGGTGTTCATGTGTCTCCCTGGAATAATGCATTTTCGCCGGAAATGGCGGGGTCGGACTGCGTTTTATCAAGAGTAAGGTTGTCGCAACCGCAGAAAGCACTTTACCGCTACTTTGGCGCTAGGGTAAACTTCCGAGCTAATTTCAAGGCGACGCGAACCCGTTCACGGGGGAAGCCGCTGGATCCGGCCCGTAACGGGCATATACCCGACACGTTACGGGCTTTTTCTTTGGTATCCAATGTCTGCTCAACCGCCACATAGCAGGGACGCTGGTCGCGATCTATCCGCCACAAGGCGGGCTTTCCACCTTCTGACCGTAGCGTTATGCCTAGTATTGGCCGGGTGCGCCACACAAGGCGAATCATATAAATTAGCCGGCTCCGACGAATTCGACAACGTCGGCCTGATGGTTGACCGCGGCCAGCGCAGCCAGTACCTCGGCGACGTCCGGTCCGACCCCCTGGGCGCCTATCTCTCGGCGCACGATAAATTCAGCCGTCCCCAAGCGCATACGCGTGGCCTCGCCTCCACCGCCATGAACTATCTTGGCATCAAGTACCGTTTCGGCGGCGATACACCCACCCAGGGCTTTGACTGCAGCGGCCTCGTGCGTTACGCCGCCGAAAAATCGCTGGGTCTCAAACTGCCGCGCCGTTCCTCCGAAATGGCGCGCCAGGGCGAGTCGGTCAACCGCAAAGACCTCGAACGCGGCGATCTTGTCTTCTTCAATACGCGCGGCCAGCGCTTCTCCCACGTCGGCATCTATCTGGGCGAAGGCAAATTCGTGCACGCTCCCAGCTCCGGCTCCAAAGTCCGCGTTGAAAGCATGAATATCGGCTATTGGAAAAAGCGCTACAACGGCGCGCGCCGTCTCGCTTCCAGCACGAATGGCGTACGGGTGGCGGGCAAGGCGAAGAGTGCCGGCCAGAAGATCGCATCCAAATAGATCTCCTCGCAAGCGCTGTGAGAGCAGGACCCTGCTTCGATATACGGGCCGCAAGCCAAGCTGCGGCCCGTTTCGCATTCAGGCCTTGGAAGACTTCTTTTCCGCAACCGGCAGACCGGCCTTCTTCCAGGCGGAAAATCCGCCGTCGATGTGGCTCACGCCGGACAGTCCCATATCCTGCAAGGTCGCAGCGGCAAGGCTGGAACGCCAGGCCGATCCGCAGTACAGAATGAATTCCTTTTCTTCCCCGAAGATGCCTTTGTAGTAGGGGCTGTCCGGATCGACCCAGAATTCGAGCATGCCTCTCGGCGCGTGAAATGCACCCGGAATCATGCCTTCGCGTTCGAGCTCGCGCACATCACGAATATCCACGAACACGACATCAGGCTGGTCGAGCTTTTCCTGTGCCTCGTCGAGCGTCAGCGTGCGTATGCGCGCGCGCGCCTCACTCAGCATTTCCTTATACCCCTTCGTGATCGGCATTCGTCCTCCTTGAGTTGTCGGCTAGCGCTCCACCCGAGCGCAACCCCGGGGACATGCTACTTCGCAATAGCCGCAAAGCGCCAGGGCCTGCTTCATGCTGCACACCGAACGCCGGCACACCAGAACCCGGATGCCCGAGCGTTGGGCGGCGGCGCGGAAGGTTTTCATGACGTTGTGGCCGAGGAAATCGGTCAGCAAGATCAATAGCTGCGTGCCCGAAGGCAACTGCAGGGTCTTCTTCTGATGAGAGGGTTCGCGGCCGCTGATGTGCTGCCTGATCGCGATGTTATGGCCACGAAGGACGTCGGGGATATTGCCCAGGCGATCGGCTCCCACGACCACGGCACTGACAAGCTCGGACATAATGGCTCCAGATGTCGGAATGATTGCTGAACGATAATGATTCCTATTTGCGTTGTCAATCTGGATTTGCATGTCTTCGTTACAGACTTCCCGAGGCCCGGCGTCTGCTTCCCGCGGCTCAGGCATTTGCGTCCGCCACCTGGGTCTGCTCCACGGCCTCCAGGACCACGTCGCGAGTCAGATGCGGCGCCAGCATTTCAATGAGGACATAGACGTAGTCACGCAGAAAGACGCCCGACTTCACCGCAACCCGCGCGGTATGGGTGCCGAACAGGTGGCCGGCCGGCAGACCGATCAGGCCTCGGTCCCGCCTGGGGTCAAATGCAATCCCCGCGATGATGCCGATGCCCAATCCAACATCGACATAAGTCTTGATGACGTCGGCGTCGATGGCCTCCAGCACGATGTCGGGGCGCACCCCGCTTCCGGCAAATACGGCGTCGATCGATGCGCGACCGGAGAAGGCGCGATCGTAGGTCACGACTGGATACTGCGCGACTTGCTCCAGCGATATGGCCCGAGCGGCGCTCGACTTGAGCTCCGCCAACGGGTGGTCTGGCCTGATAACGATGGTGTGCTCCCATTCGTATACTGGCAAGGTTGCGAGTCCGGGCGTGCGCGACAGGGTTTCGGTGGCAATGGCGACATCGGCCTGCTCATGCAGCACCATGCGCGCCAGCGTGGCGGGATCGCCTTCGGCCAGTTGCAGCCGCACCTTGGGGAAACGTTCCCGGAAGGCGGGAATTACACGCGGAAGCAAATAACGGGCTTGCGTGTGGGTGCAGCCGATAATCAAATTGCCTTCGTCCTCGCGCGCGAATTCGTCGCTCACGCGCTTGAGGTTGTCTACTTCGCGCATGATGCGCTCAATCACCTGTGCAACGGCGTGGCCGGGCTTCGTCAGGCCTTTGATACGCTTGCCATGACGCTCGAATATCTTCACTCCCAATTCGTCTTCGAATTCGATGATGGCCTTGGATACACCCGGTTGTGATGTGTAAAGACTGCGCGCGGCGTCCGTAAGATTGAAGTTGCGCCGGATCGTTTCACGAACGAAACGAAATTGCTGTAGGTTCATAAAAATAGCCCCGTTAGACGGGGCCATTATAAGTAATGATGAACGTCCTACTTATTATTTTCGGAAATAAGCTTACTTCATCGAGATGGTGGTATTCACGCCCTGCGCATGGGCAGACCAGCGGGCCGTGACCGTTTTGGTCTGGGTCCAGAAGTGCACGGCCTGCTTCCCATTGGGGCCCAAGTCCCCCAGCTTCGAGGCGCGTGACCCCGTAAAGCTGAACCAGGCCACCGGGACCGGAATCGGGATATTGATGCCGATCTGGCCGACGTCGATCCGGTTCTGGAAGTAGCGCGCGTTGCCGCCGTCCTGGGTAAAGACTGCCACGCCGTTTCCGTTGGGATTGTCGTTAATGAAGTCGATCGCATCGTCCAGCGTATCCGCGGTCACGATGCACAGGACGGGTCCGAAGACTTCCTCGCGGTAGACCACCATATCGGCCTTCACGCCGGAAAACACGGTGGGGCCCACAAAGTTGCCCTCTTCATAGCCCTGAACCGTCAGGCCTCGGCCATCAAGGAGGAGCTCGGCGCCTTCATCCACGCCCTGTTGGATCAGCCCTTCAACCCGCTTGCGTGCGGCCGGCGACACCAGCGGACCAAGGTCGGCTTCGCGGTCCGTGCCGATATTGACCTTGAGCTTCTTGGCGCGTTCGATGAAGTCCGGGATCCACTCGCGGCTCTCGCCCACAAACACGGCGACGGAGGTTGCCATGCAGCGTTGGCCGGCTGCCCCGAAGGCGGCGCCCACCAGCTGGTTCAGGGCCACTTCGCGGTCGGCGTCGGGCAGAATCACGCAGTGGTTCTTGGCGCCCATCATGGCCTGGCAGCGTTTGCCATGCTCGGAAGCGCGACGATAGATCTCCGTGCCCACGCGCGTAGAGCCAATGAAGGAAACCGCCTTGATGTCGGGGTGTTCACACAGGCCATTTGCAATATCCGGTCCGCCATGCACCACGTTCAGCACACCGGGGGGCAAGCCTGCCTCGAGGGCCAGCTGGGCCAGCATGAGCGTCGAGCTGGGGTCTTGTTCCGAAGGCTTGAGCACGAAGGTGTTGCCCGTCGCTACGGCGATGGGGAACATGAAGGCCGGCAGCATGATCGGGAAGTTGAAGGCCGTGATGCCCGCGCATACGCCCAGCGGCTGAACTAGGGTGTATACGTCGATTCCGCTGGCGGCATTCTCTGCGTACTCGCCCATCTGCAGGCTGGTGATGGAGCAAGCGTGCTCGATCACTTCCAGGCCGCGCCCTACTTCGCCTTCAGCGTCCGGTAAGGTCTTGCCATGTTCCAGGGTAATGGCCTTGGCCAATGCGGCAGTATTGTCGCGCACCAGCTTCTGCAAATTCAGCATGATGCGCATGCGCGCACCCATGCTGGTATTGCGCCAGGTCTTGAAGGCTTCCTTGGAATTGCTGATGGCCAGGTCAAGTTCCTCGCGCGTGCAGAACGGCACCTGGGCGACGACTTCCTGCGTGGCGGGGTTGATGACATCGCGCCATTCGGTGGTCTCGGACTGGACCAGTTTCCCGCCGATCAACAGCGGAATGCGGGGAACTTCGTTCTGCTTGGGTACTGCACTCATTGCTCTCTCCTTGATGCGTGTCGATGAAGGGGGACGGCGGTCAGCCGTTCTTCTTCACCAGCGGGCAGGTGGACTGCTCCAGAGGCTGAAAAGCCTCATCGGCGGGAATCGTGGCGACCAGCTTGGCAAGGTCCCACTCGTGTTTGGATTCGGAAGGCGTCTTGACCTCATAAAGGTACATGTCATGAATGACACGGCCATCCGGGCGTATCGATGCGTTGCGCATGACGTCGTCACGCACGGGGATCTCGCGCATCTTCTCGGCAACGGCGTCGCCCTCGACGGACTGGGCAGCGGCAACACCGCGCAGGTAGTGCAGGACGCTGGAATAAACGCCGGCATGCGTCATGGTGGGCTTCACCCCGCGGAAAGCCTTGGAGAAGCGATCAGACCATTGGCGCGTACCTTCATCGTAATCCCAGTAGAAGCCATCCACATAGGTCAGTCCTTGGCCGTTATCGAGGCCCAGAGCCTTGACGTCAGACAGGAAAATGAGCAGCGAGGACAGCCGCTGGCCGCCGGCCACGATACCGAACTCGCGCGCCTGCTTGATGGCGTTCACCACGTCGGCGCCGCTGTTGGCCAGCGCCACGACCTGCGCCTTGGAGCTCTGTGCCTGCAACAAATAGGAGGCGAAGTCCGACACGTTCAGAGGATGCAGCACCGAGCCCACGACCGTGCCGCCCTGGGCCTTGACCATCTCTTCGGCGCCCTTCTGCAGCGAATGTCCGAAGGCATAATCTACCGTGATGAAGAACCAGGACTTTCCGCCCTTGTCGATGGAAGCCTTCACGCCGCCGACCGACTGTGAATAGACGTCGAACATCCAGTGAAAGCCCACTGGCGAGCATTTGTCGTTGGTAAGCACGTTGGTGGCCGGCCCCGAGAACAACGCCACCCGATTTTTTTCACGGGCAATGTCCTGCACGGCCAGCGCCACGGCGGAGTTGGTCAGATCGGTAATGGCGGTCACGCCGTCACGATCAAACCACTCGCGGGCCTTGGCCGCCCCGATGTCTGCCTTGTTCTGGTTGTCGGCCGACACCAGCGAAATGTCCATGCCCTTGCACTCATTGGCCAGGCAGTCGTCGATGGCGAGCTGCGCGGCGGCGACGGACCCGGCGCCGCCCATCGATGCATAGGTGCCCGACATGTCGGTAAGGACGCCGATCTTGACGGCGGGCCCGGCCGCCGCAGCCGCGCCAGACGCGCCCAAGCCGCAGACTGTCAGCGCCGCCATGATGCCTTTGGCGAAGGATGCAGGCCCCGCTGCGCGGCCGGGGGATTGTCGGCTGCTTTGCGAGGCGGAACTTGTCGGGTCGCAGCCTTTGATCTGACTCGTGCTCATGGTTTGTCTCCCTTTATCGTCTTGTTTGGTATTCCTCAATGAGTTTAGTTGTGTAAAAAACTAAATTCCATACAATTGTGCGCACATTCAATGTCATTTTTTGCACATCATGGACTGGGACGGCATCCGCTATTTCATTGAGGTCGCCCGCACGCAGCGGGTCAGTGGCGCGGCCAAGCGGCTTGGCGTGCGGCACACCACCGTTTCACGACGCATACACCTCTTGGAGAGTTCGCTCAACACGGTGCTGTTCAATAAGTCCAAGGCCTCCGGCTATACGCTCACGGAAGACGGGCAGCGCTTCTTTGCCCACGCCGAGCAGATCGAAAGCGCAATGCTGAACGCCCAGGAAGAAGTGTCAGGCCAGGCCGCTTCGTTATCGGGACACCTGCGAGTGGGGGCTACGGAAGGCTTCGGCAGCTATGTGTTGGCACCGCTGATGGTCGACTTCCAACGCCGCTTTCCCGGCATCACGCTGGACATCATGCCGGTGCCCCGCTTCATCAGCCTGTCGAAACGCGAGGCGGATATCGCCATCTCGCTGGAGCAGCCGCAACGCGGACCTTACTTGCGCACGCTACTGGGCGAATACTCTTTGCGCCTGTATGGCACGCGCGACTACCTGGACGGCTCCGCCCCGATCCTGCGGCGTGAAGACCTCGCGCAGCACCGATACATCGGCTATGTCGACGAGCTGCTCTTCAGCGACCACTTGCGTTATCTGGATGACATCGTGCCCGCCGCCAGCGTGGG
>JAEWFK010000029.1 GCA_023388835.1 Pseudomonadota bacterium
GGGCGGATTCAGCCGCTCGCGCTTCAAGTGACCCACATTCAGGCGCGCGGCGGACACCTTGCGCTGGACATCCGACGAATTGCACACCGGGCACGACAGGAGGCCGCCCGCCTTCTGCGAGTCGTAGGCGTCAGCCGACGCGAACCAGCCTTCGAAGACATGGCCGTGTTCGCATTGAAGATCGAATACTTTCAGTGACATGAATGGAATATGGGGCCGCGCCGGCCCGATGCAAGGGTAGCCCCATTTTCCTACAGGCGCGGCACTGCAGCAAGCAAGGTCTGCGTCTGGGGATGCCGGGGAGCCTTCAACACGCTGCGGGCATCGCCTTGCTCGACGATGCGGCCTTCGTGCATGATGGCAATGCGGTCCGCCATGTACTCCACGACCCCGAAGTTGTGCGTGATGAACAGACAAGCCAGCTTGAGCGAGTCCTGTAGCGAATGCAAAAGATCAAGAATCTGCGCCTGAACGGATACATCGAGAGCAGATGTCGGTTCGTCGCACACCAGCACGGACGGTTCTACAGCAAGCGCACGCGCAATGGCGATGCGCTGACGCTGGCCACCGGAAAACTCATGAGGATATCGGCGCACCGCATCTGCAGGCAGGCCGACCTGATCCAAGAGGCGGGCGGCACGCCGTTCCCGTTCGGCACGGGGCCACTCCGGACGCAACGCCGCCATGCCTTCGGCCAGGATCTCGCCCACCGGCATGCGGGGATCGAGCGACGCATAGGGATCCTGGAAAACGATCTGTACGTGCCGGCGCAGCTTCTTCAATGCCGCGCCGCGCGCGGCCAGCAGACTTTCGCCGTGCAGTCGAGCTTCACCGCTCACCAGCGCCTGGCCATCCAGAAGGCCGAGCAAGGCCTTTGCGGCGGTGGTCTTTCCGCAGCCTGAGCCGCCCAGAAGCGCCAGCGTCTCGCCCGCATGGAGTTCGAAGCTCACGCCCTTCAGCACATCGACCCCCGCCGAACGTCGCAGGAACGCCCGGCGTTTCACATAGCTGACCGTGAGATCGCGCACCTGGAGGACCGGCTCGCCATGCGCCGCCACTACCGGCCGCCTGCGGCGTTCCATCGAGGGGATGGCCGCCAGCAGTTCGCGTGCATAGGGATGCGCGGGATCGGCGAAAAAGCTTGGGGCATCGCGGACCTCGACAATCTTGCCGTGCCGCATCAATGCCACATGCTGGGCCACCTTCTTCACCACCGCCAAATCGTGGGTGATGAGCAGGATGGCCAGGCCCAGCTCGCGCTGGATGTCAGCCAGAAGCTCCAGAATCTGGTTCTGCACCGTGACGTCCAACGCCGTGGTGGGCTCGTCGGCGATCAGTAGTCGAGGCTCCGCCGCCAGCGCCATGGCGATCATGATGCGCTGCTTCTGCCCGCCGGAAAACTGGAAGGGGTAATCATCGAACCGCCGCCCGGGTTCGGGAATGCCCACGCGCTCCAGCCACTGCACGGCGCGCCCCCGCATTGCGGCGCCCCGAAAATCGGTATGCAGGCTCAGGATCTCTTCCAGTTGCTTGCCGATCGTGAGCACCGGGTTCAGGCAGGTGGAAGGCTCCTGGAAGATGATGCCCATCTCGCCGCCGCGTACGCGGCGCATGTCGCGCTCCGGCAGTCGAGCCAGGTCGGTCTCCCCCAGCATGACCCGGCCTGCCCGCATGTCGGCGGCGTCCGGCAGCAGCCTCAGCAGAGCCAGGGCGGTCATGCTTTTACCACTTCCCGACTCGCCTACGAGCGCAAACGTTTCCCCCGCAGAAATCGCAAGGTCAAGCGCTGAGACGGCCAGCTTCGTGCCGGTCTCGGATTCGACGCCGACGCTCAAGCCGGTCACGTCCAGCACGTCGGCTTCTCGTCCCGGCAACTTGAAGCGGCGCGCCGCGTCGGCCTCCGGCATGCTTTGATGCTGCATCACAGGTTCTCCTTGCGTTCGGCGGCGGCTGCCGACGCTGATGTCCCTGAGTCGGCCATGGCCGCAGCCATGACCGGCGCGCCGCCCCGCTTCGCCCGGCGCAGGCGCCGCGGCTGGATATGCCGCATGCGCGGATCGAAGGCATCCTGAACGGCGTCGGCGAAAATATTGGCCGACAAGACGAGAGTCAGCAGGAAAACGAAGGCTGCAAGCAGATTCCACCAGATCATGGGATCACGCGACATTTCCGTGCGGGCGGCATCGATCATCGTGCCGTAGGAAGGCGTGCTGGGGTCAACGCCAATGCCCAGATAGGACAGCACGGCTTCGTAGAGCACCAGGCCGGAGAACTGAAGCACCATGGTGATGAGGACGATGTGCATGACGTTGGGCAGGAGATGCCGGCGCATGATGCGCCAATGGCTGACCCCGAATGCGCGCGCGGCCTGTACATATTCGAGTTCACGCAGCTTCAGGGTTTCAGCCCGGAGCAGGCGGCACAGGCCGGCCCAGCCGGTCAGACCCAGGATCAGGCACAGCAGGAAGAGCCTCAGGTCGGCGCGGGCCGCCACCGTGTCAAAGAGTTCGGGATTGTTGTCGATATACACCTGCATCATCAGCACACAAGCCGCCACTAGCAGCACGCCGGGAATCGAGGTCAGCGTGGTGTATATATACTGCACGATGTCATCGACCCGACCCTTGAAGTAACCCGCCGTGATGCCGAACACAATGGCCGGCGGCAGCATGGCGAAGGTCGTCAACAGGCCGATGATCAATGCCGTGCGCACGCTCTTGATCGACAGCCACAGTACGTCGTTACCCGTCCGATCAGTGCCCAGGACATGGTAGTTCGCCGCCAGGCTCAGGGTGATCGCCGCCAGCACGACGAGCGCGCCGGCGGTGCCAAAAAATGCCCGCCATGGAACATCGGATTCCCGCCACCACCACCGCCAGCCTGCCGACCAGCCGCCGCGCCGTCGGCCGTGCGCAAGCGTGAGCGCCCCGGCAAGAAGGAGGACCGCCGCCGCTCCCAGCGCCAGACCGGTGAGCGCCCGGCGCAGCAAGTCGGCCCCGCGTTGCGCGTCTTCCGACAGGTTCACACCCGCATAGTGCAGTCTCGGGTAATCGCGAACCACTTCGCCATTCACCAGCCATGATTCCTTGGTGAATTGATACAGTGCCAGCGGCGCGGAATAGGTACGCTCGCGATTCGGCAATTGGGTCAGATCCAGCACCGCATCGAGCGCGGAGCGGGTAATGGGCGAGTGCACGGCCTGATCGGCGCTCGCCCCGGGCGCCGGCGGCAGCAGCGGCCGGTAATGAATGGAGTCGAGCACGCCGATCAGCGCGAAGCAGGCAAGCACCACCCCCGCCCCCACTGCCGACGGCCGTCGAAACACTTGCCGCCACCCCGCTGCCATGGTTGGGTGACGCCGCACCCGCCAGACCTGCATCATCACCGCCAGCACGGTGAGCAGCACGAAGGCATCGGTCCAGAGAATCACGAATTTCGGCATGTCATCACTCGAAACGGATACGGGGATCGGCCAGCGTGTAGCACACATCTGCCAGAATCAGGCCAACGATATACAGCGCGGAGCCCAGGAACACCATGGCGCGGACAATGGAGAAATCCTGCGCATTGATGGCGTCGATGGTGTAGCTGCCCAGACCGGGAATGCCGAAGAACGATTCCGCGATCAGGCTGCCCATGAAGAGCAAAGGTATGGCGGACACGGTACCCGTCAGTATGGGCAGCATGGCATTGCGCAACACGTGGCGGAACAGCACCACTCTTTCGGCCAGACCCTTGGCCCGCGCGGTGCGTACGTAATCCTTGCCGCTTTCTTCAAGAAACAGGCTGCGATAGAACCGGGATTCCGCACCCAGGCCGGAGATCACCCCGACCAGCACCGGCAAGGCCAGGAAGCGCAGGCTGCCCCAGCCTTCCACATAGCCTGAATAGGGCACCCATTTGAGAATCTTGGCAAACAACCACTGTCCGGCAATGATGTAGAAGAGACCCGAGATCGAAAGCAGCACCACGCACACCACGACCCCTGCAAAGTCCAGCCGCGTACCTTTGAAATACACGAGCAGCAGTGAAAACGACACACTGACCAGCAAGCCCAGCGCAAAGGTGGGAATCGCCAGCATGAGACTGGGCATCATGCGGCTGCGGATTTCCTGCCCGATATCGCGCCCCTCATCCGAGAATCCGAAATCGAAGCGCAGCAAGGGTACGGAGCGGTCATGGAATATGGTGTCCATGAAGCGCTCCGCCCCCTCGGCCCGTGCGTTATAGAACAGCGGCTTGTCGTAACCGCGCTGCACCTTCCAGCGCTCCACCGCTTCCTGATTCACACGCTGTCCGCCAATGGCCAGCCGTGCCATGTCGTCGGGCGTATTGACCGCAAAAAACAGCAGGAAGGTGAGCAGATTCACGCCCAGCAGGATCAGCGCGCCATAGAGCAGGCGCCGGAAGACGTAGGCAATCATGGACGAACGGTCTCCTCATGGCGCTGAGCACTCGGTTCAGCGGCGACCACGGCCGCTTCCCGACGACGGATCTGCCGCCACGCCGCGGCCACGCCAACAATCAGCGCGGCCAATACCAGCAGCAGCGGCCACCACACAGGGCGATTCCATTTTTCGACGCCGGCTTCCCGCAACGCCGGGTCCAGCCGGTAGTATTGAAGCGTGTTGCGAACCATTTGCGAGGGCTTGGCGTTTCCGACCCAGGCCTGATAGGCTCCGCCCGAGGCGGGGTAGTAGCCGAACATCCAGGGAGCGTCTCGCTGGACGATCTCTACCATGCGATGCACGAGCGCCTGCTTTTCCGATCCGTCATCCAGGAAGCGCATTTCCTCGAAAAGGCGATCGAACTCCTGGTTTTGATAATTCGAGGCATTCTCGCCGCCGCCCTCCGCCTTGGCATTCGGCCCGTAGAGCAGGAAGAGGAAATTCTCGGCATCCGGATAGTCGGCCACCCAGCCCCACATGAACATCTGGGCACTGCCGTTGCGCATCTTGTCCTGGAAACGGTTGTAGTCGGTGGCCCGTACTTCAAGCTGAATATTGATGGCGGCGAGCTGGCGGCGCATCCAGTCGAGCATGGGGCTGGACCCCATGCCGCCCGCTGAATCGAAATGCAAGATCAGCGGCCGGCCGGATTCGGCGTCGCGGCCGTCGGGATAGCCGGCCTCGGCGAGCAGGCGTCGAGCCTCGTCCAATGAACGGCGCTTGGGCCGGCCGTCCTTCATTTCGTAGACCTGGGAATTAACGCCTTCCGGGAGCGGCTGGTGCCCCAGCACGCCTGGCGGCACTGGGCCATGTGCCGGGGTTCCCTGGTCGTTCATGAAGATGGCAATGAATTGTTCCCAATCAAAGGCAATGCTCAGCGCCTGGCGAAGCTTGCGATTGCGCTCTTGCTGTTCGGGCGTGTCGCCCAGGCCCACGACCGGGTCGCGCCAGTTGAAGCCGAGGTAATAGACCTGCGCTTCCGTAGTGGTGTGGATCTGGATGCCGTGGTCGGCATAAAGTTCGGCCTTTTCTCTGGAATCGGAGGCAGCCACCGTCATGGCCGCGCCGTAGTCTCCCCGGCCGACTTCCGGAATGTCGTAATAGCCCTGGATGAACTTCCCCATGAGCGGGACGCTTTCCTTCTCGAGATGGAAGACGACCCGGTCAATAAAGGGTGTCGGCTTTCCACAATCGGCAAGCAGCCCCGCCTGCTCGTCCCCCGGCTCGCCCTCGCAAGGGTAGGGATCGCCCCGGAAGTTCGGATTGCGCTCCAAAACGTGGCGGCGATTGATGATGGACTCGGCCATCATGTATGGCCCCGTGCCCACGGGCCAGGTATTGAGCGAGAGGCCGTGCTCCGCCATGCCGGGCTGAGCGTAGAAACGGTCGGCTTCCCATGGAATAGGGGCTGTGAAGGTCATGGCGAGCCAGTAGCGGAACTGGGGATACTTGCCCTTCACTCGTATCCGCAGGGTGTGGTCGTCGACCGCTTCCACGCCTTCGAAGCCGTGTTCGCGCAAGTCCAGCCAGGGTCGCGCGCCGGACGCGGCTTCAGACAAGGACGCGTCGAGCGACTTGAGGCGCTCGGCGTATTCGCGCATGCCCACCACGTGCTCGCCCATGACACCCAGTATGGGAGAGATGACACGCGGGCTGGCCAGTCGCCGGAAGGCATAGACGTAGTCATCGGCAGTCAGTTCTCGCGTGCCGGTCTCCGGGAAATCGGTCATGGCGTAACGCCCGTCTATCTCTTCGGGAGAGAGCGGCCAATACAGGGACTCGCCGGCGGCATCGCGGGCGAAGACGGGGTGTGGCTGATAAAGAATGCCCGGACGTATGGGTATGTCATAAACGCTCGTGGCGACCTGGACGCCGGCCACATCGTCGGGCAGCTCGCGGCCCTCGGCATCGTAGTATCGTGGTTGCACCAGCGCCTGTGCCGCTTTGGGCACGAGCTGGTAGGGCCGCATCAGGTAATCGTAAGCGTAGAGCGGCTCGTAAATCGAATAGGTGAACGGCGTTTCGTCGGTGGAATATGAGCTCGCCGGGTCTAGATATTTGGGCGATCGCTGCGTAAATGCCGTGTGGAGCACGTTCTGCCCCGCATCCGCTCTGGGATAAGGGCTATTCACAGGTTCACCGCCACAGGCGGCCAGCATCGCCAGCACGCCGGCCGCCACGGCTGCCGCCAAGCCTCTGGCCCCGTTGATCATTATGGTCAAGCCGCTGTCCTCCAGGCCCGTTCAAGTACGCTTGCAAGCGCCGTAGGCGACGCCGACACACCGGCTACGCCGCAGCCCTCGGCGCGCAAACGCGAATCAATGAAGGCGTCGGCGACGGCCTGCGGCGCGTGGCGACGCAAGAGCACGGACTGCACAAGCAGTACCAACGTGGCGGAAAGGTGGCGTGCCACGGCCTCGAGCTCCTCGGCGGGGCGCAGCTGATGGGCTTCCAGGACAGCAAGCCTATCGCGCAGTCGGGCATCTTCGCCCGCCTCGGCCCGCAGCCAGTCGAGAAGCGATTCCGCTTGTTCAGGATATTGGCGCATGGCGCGCAGGACATCCAGGCACATGATGTTGCCCGATCCCTCCCAGATGGAATTCACTGGCGCTTCGCGATAAAGGCGGGCGAGGACATGAGTTTCCACATAGCCATTGCCGCCCAGGACTTCCATGGCTTCGGCGACCGCCGCGATCGCGCGCTTGCACACCCAGAATTTTGCCGCCGGCGTCACGATGCGCGCCAGCGCCAAAGAAAGCAGCTCCGCCTGTTCCGGCGAACCCGCCGTTTCCGCCACGCAACGCGCCAGCCGCATGCCGAGGACCACCGCCGCCTCGACTTCCAGGGCGAGATCCACCAGTACGGAGCGCATCAGCGGCTGGTGCAGCAAGGGGCGGCCGAAGGCGACCCGGTGCTGCGCATGATGGATCGCCTGGACGAGCGCCGCACGCATCAAGGCCGTGCTGCCCAGCACGCAATCCAGCCGCGTATGGCCCGCCATCTCCGCCAGCGTGGCAATGCCCCTCCCCGGCTCGCCCACGGGCATCCCGCAAGCATCATGAAACTCTACCTCGGCGCTGGCATTGGAACGGTTGCCCAATTTTTCCTTCAGCTGCATGACGCGCACGGCATTCTGGCTGCCGTCGGGCATCCGCCGGGGGACATAGAAACAGGTAGGCTCGGCATCGAGCTGTGCCAGCACCAAGTGAGCGTCGGCGGTGGGAACGGAAAAAAACCATTTATGCCCGACCAGCCGGTACCAGGCGTCGTCACCGTCCATGCGTCGGGCCTGCGTAGTGCTGCGACGCAAATCGGAGCCACCCTGCTTTTCGGTCAGCCCCATGCCCACCAGCATGCCATGCTTAGCCGCCACTGGAATATCACGAGGGTCGTAAATACGGGAGAGTAACGGGCCTCGGATGGTTTCAAACCATGGCTCACGGGCGAGGATGGCAGGCGCAGCCGACGTCATGGTCAAGGGGCAAAGCGTGCCGGCTTCGGCTTGGCCATGGAGCAGAAAGGCAGCGGCGCGAGCAACGGACGCGGGAGCGTTCAGGCCATTTCGAAAACCCAGAGCCAGCAGGTCGTGCCACCCGGGGTGGAAAGATACGTTGTCGACACGACGCCCTTTCCGATCAAAGGCATGTAGCTGTGGCGGCTGGCGATCCATGGCGGCGGCCAATGCGATAATGCCTGCTTGACCAAGTTCCCGTCCGTATCGGACCAACGCCGGGGTGGCGGATTCGGCGCCTTCACGCACGACGGCTTCCTGCAGGACCACATCGGTCTCATACAGGTTGTAGTCGACCAGGTCAGGGACCTGGTTCGTAACTTCGTGAGTGATCCATCCCATGGCGAGCCTCGTAGCCGTGCGTCGAGAATGATACTACCTAAAGGAGCGACCGCTTGAGAATCCCCACCCTCGTCTTCACCGCTTGCATATTGCTCATGCTGGGCGTCGGCACGGGTGCGTTCGGCGCTCATGGCCTAAAGGCGCACGTCAGTGCCGACATGCTCGCCGTCTGGCAAACAGCGGTGCTGTATCAACTGGTCCATGCCTTGGGGCTGCTGGCAATCGTCGCGCTTCACCCGTGGCTGCATCCTCGCCTGGGAAACATTGCCGCTGCACTTCTGATCGCCGGCGTGTTGATCTTCAGCGGCAGCCTCTACGCCCTGGTACTGACCGGCGCGGGCGTGCTCGGTGCGATCACGCCCATTGGCGGCGTCAGCTTCATGGGCGGATGGCTGCTGCTTGCGCTGGCGGCGCTGCGCGCGCCCTCTCGTTCGGGGCCAGACTAAGCCTCTGTTCCGCCGCTTGCGCTTTGGCGCCCGCTCATGCCTAATTGAAGCTCTTCGATCGATGGGAGACATCATGTGGCATGAATACCCAGACCTGGAGCCCTGTATTGAATCGCTGACCCGGGACATCGTCGAACGTATCCGAACCCGCCTTCAGACACAGCGGCTCTTTACCTTGGCAGTCTCAGGCGGGCGCTCGCCCATCCCTCTTTTCGAGCGCCTTGCCAAGGCCGAGCTCGAGTGGGCACGCGTACGCATACGCATGGTCGATGAGCGCTATGTCCCGCCCGAGCACGAAGACAGCAACGAAGGCCTGGTCAGGCGCCATCTGCTCACCGGCAGCGCCGCGAGCGCCGACTTCCGCGGCCTGTATGCGCGCGGCGCCACCATTGCGCAGGCGGTCGACGCGGCGAATGAAGACGCACAGCGCATCCATCTGGGCATTTTGGGCATGGGCGACGACGGCCATACCGCTTCGCTTTTCCCCGGCGCGTCTCAGCTTGATGCGGCCCTTGCACCCGACGCGGCCAGCTACTTGCATGTCACGCCACCACAGGCCGCCCACGAACGCATCACGCTAAGCTTGCCCGCCCTGAAAGCCTGCGAGCACCTCGTTCTATATTTTTCGGGCCCGGAAAAGCGGGAACTGCTGTCGCAGGCGGAAAAGGCAATAAGCAAGCAATGGCCCATCAGCTATCTTGCGGCAGAACCGGGAGTCCCTTTCGATGTCTATTGGCACCCTTGAACGCCCCATACGAATCGTCGGCGACATCGGCGGCACGCACATCCGCTTCGCCCTGTGTCGGAATGTCCACGACATCAGCCGCACCTGGGTCAGGCGCACGGCGGATTACCGGGACCTCGAGGCCCCGCTGCGCGAGTACCTGTCGCAGGAAGGCATGCCCACCGTCAAGACGGCGGTCGTCGGCATCGCCAATCCGGTGTCGGGCGACCACATCACCATGACCAACGCGAATTGGGCCTTCTCCGTAGAAGCAACCCGCAAGGCGCTGGGCATTGATCAGCTGCTGCTTCTAAACGATTTTTCAGCGCTGGCGCTCGCCCTGCCGCATCTTCCGGCCGACGAACTCGAGCTGATCGGCAGCGGCCAACCGGTACGGGGAGCGCCCATTGGCCTGCTCGGTCCAGGCACCGGCCTGGGGGTATCCGGCCTGATTCCCACCAGCGAGGGAAAATGGATTGCGCTGGCGGGGGAAGGCGGGCACACCAGCTTTTCGCCCTGCGATGAAACGGAAACCTGGCTATGGGAAGAAGCCCGCAAGGTCTATGGCCATGTGTCCACCGAGCGTTTTTTATCGGGGGCCGGACTGCAGTTCATCCATCGCTGCCTGACGCGAGAAGCGGGACTCGAACTTGAAACCCTAACGCCCGCCGACATCAGCACCCGCGCGCTGGAACGCGCCTGCCCCTATAGCGTGCGTACCCTGGACATCTTCTGCGCCATTCTGGGCACGGCAGCCGCCAATCTGGCGTTGACGCTGGGCGCCCGCGGCGGCGTCTTCCTGGGCGGCGGCATCGTTCCCAAACTCGGCGACTACTTTTCGCGATCCCCCTTTCATTCCCGCTTCCGCGACAAGGGGCGCTTCGGCGACTATCTGTCCGCCATTCCCATACACGTGATTCGCAGCCCCTACCCCGGCTTGGTCGGCGCCGCCGCCCACCTGATAAATTAGAGGCTTCAGAACACGGGTTTTCCGTCATGCACGCCAACTCCGACACCGACCGCCCGGGTCCCGCAGACGCGATCGATCTCGCCGATTTCGTCCGCGGCCTGCCCAAGGCGGAGCTCCATCTGCACATTGAAGGCACGCTGGAGCCTGAACTGATGTTCGAACTGGCCCAGCGCAACCAGGTCGCCTTGCCATACGCCGATGTGGATGCCCTACGCGCGGCCTACCAGTTCACCGACTTGCAATCCTTCCTGGATCTCTACTATGCCGGCACACGGGTATTGCAGACCGAGCGCGACTTCCACGACTTGACCGCCGCCTACTTGCAGCGCGCCCGGGCCGATGGTGTCGTTCACGCCGAGATCATGTTCGACCCGCAGGCGCATACCGGTCGTGGCGTCGCACTGGCAACCGTATTCGCCGGCATTGCGGGTGCGCTGCGCCGCGCACGCGACGAACACGGCCTGACCAGCATACTGATTTTCAGCTTCTTGCGGCATATGTCCGAGGAAGAAGCGCTCGCCGCGCTGGAATCCGCCCTGCCTTTGCGCGCGGCATATGCCGACCTTTGGACCGCCGTGGGGCTGGACTCATCCGAAGTCGGGCATCCGCCAGCCAAGTTCGAACGGCTGTTTGCGCGCTGCCGGGAATTAGGCTTCCATCTCGTCGCCCACGCCGGCGAAGAGGGGCCGCCCGAATATGTGCGCGAAGCCCTCGACTTGCTGAAAGTGGAGCGCATTGATCATGGCATACGCAGCGAAGAAGATTCCGCCCTCATGCAGCGTATCGTCGACGCGGCCATTCCGCTTACGGTCTGTCCCTTGTCGAATCTGCGCCTGTGCGTGGTGGGCGATCTGGCCGACCACAATGTCGCGCGCCTGCTACGCCGCGGAGCGCTCGTCACATTGAACTCCGACGACCCGGCCTACTTCGGGGGGTATGTCGCCGAAAACTATATACAGTGCGCCCAGAAGCTTGGCCTCGGCGCCAGTGAGCTCGTGGCGCTTGCCCGCAATAGTTTCAAAGCGTCCTTCCTTCCAGAAGATCAAAAAGAGGCCTGGCTCGACACGCTCGGCAGCCGGTACGAGATGTGATGATTGCCCTGCCCCGTCGCTTCTATCAGCGCCCTGCAACGGAAGTGGCGCCCGATCTTCTCGGCAAGCTCATGGTGCATGAGACCGAACTGGGCCTGCGTATCGGGCGCATCGTCGAGGTGGAGGCCTACTTGGGCCGCGAAGACCTGGCAGCCCACTCGTCGAAAGGCGTCACGCCGCGCACCCAGGTCATGTTTGGCGAAGCCGGCCACGCCTATGTCTATCTGATCTACGGCATGCACCACTGCATGAATGTCGTCACAGGCCCGCGCGGCAGCGGCTCGGCCGTCCTGCTCCGAGCGCTGGAGCCCGTGCAAGGATTGGAACTGAATACCAGCGGACCCGGGCGGCTCGCCAAGGCCATGGGCATAGACAAGCGCCAGTACGGCAGTGATCTGTGCGCGGACCACAGCGCGCTATACCTGGCCGACGACGGACACGAACCGATGGCGCTGCGTACTTCGGCGCGCATCGGCGTGCACTACGCGGGCAAATGGGCGGACAAACCGCTGCGCTACTACATCGAGGGATCTCCCTGGGTATCGCGCGCGCCAGGGCTCAAGGCGGGGCTTCGGGCACAAGCTTCGAAAAAGATGTAGAATACGCGCCTTTCCTGGTGCAAGGCATCAGGAAAACATGCTTGACGGCGGTTGCGAACTCCGGCGATTCCCCACGAAATCCTGGGCCTTAAAAAGCGACTTGCACACCACCAAAAAAGCGTGCTATATTTCTTTCTTCAGCGGCTGTAGCTCAGTTGGATAGAGTACTTGGCTACGAACCAAGGGGTCGTGGGTTCGAATCCTGCCAGCCGCGCCATACAAA
>JAEWFK010000032.1 GCA_023388835.1 Pseudomonadota bacterium
CAAGCGGAAATCGCGCCGCGCGCCGCCGAGATCGATTCCAGCGATCAATTCCCCATGGACCTATGGCGCAAGTTCGGCGACCTGGGCGTGTTGGGCGTGACGGTCGGTGAAGAATACGGTGGCACCAGCATGGGCTATCTCGCCCACATGGTCGCCATGGAGGAAATCTCCCGCGCCAGCGCATCCGTCGGCCTGTCGTACGGCGCGCACTCGAACTTGTGCGTGAATCAGATCCACCGCAACGGAACAGAAGCGCAAAAGCAACGCTACCTTCCCGGGCTCATCAGCGGAGAGCACGTCGGCGCGCTGGCCATGAGCGAACCGGGTGCCGGTTCCGACGTGGTGAGCATGAAGCTGCGGGCCGAAAAGAAAGGCGATCGCTATATCTTGAACGGCAACAAGATGTGGATCACCAACGGCCCTGATGCCGATACCCTGGTGGTCTACGCCAAGACGGACCCTGAAGCCCATCAACGCGGCATCACCGCCTTCATCGTCGAGAAGGGCTTCAAGGGCTTTTCGGTGGCCCAGAAACTGGACAAGCTCGGCATGCGCGGCAGCCATACCGGCGAACTGGTGTTCCAGGACTGCGAAGTCCCTGAAGAAAACGTGCTGGGCCAAGTCAACGGCGGTGTGAAGGTCCTCATGAGCGGCCTGGACTACGAACGCGCCGTCCTGGCGGGCGGTCCCCTGGGCATCATGCAGGCCGTCATGGATGTCGTGGTGCCCTATATCCACGACCGCAAGCAGTTTGGCCAGTCGATCGGCGAATTCCAGCTGGTTCAGGGGAAGGTGGCCGACATGTACACCAGCCTGCAGGCGAGCCGCGCTTTCTGCTACGCGGTCGGCAAGAACCTCGACTCCTTAGGCGCCTCACATGTGCGCGACGTGCGCAAGGACTGCGCCGCGGTGATTCTGTACTGTGCCGAGAACGCCACCCGTCTGGCAGGCGACGGCATCCAGATTCTGGGGGGCAACGGCTACATCAATGAATACCCCACCGGCCGCCTGTGGCGCGACGCCAAGCTGTATGAAATCGGCGCGGGTACCAGTGAAATTCGCCGCATGCTGATCGGACGCGAACTGTTCAACGAAACCCGCTGACTACGACAAGGCCGAAGATCGAGCCATGGAACAGGATTCCGACCACCGCAGCATCGAACGACCCGGCTCGCCGGGCCTGTCGCCGGCGCAGGTGGCTCGGACCATCCTGGAAGGATTCGATCGACACTATTCCCTTTTCCGCTACAGCGCGCAGCGTGCCAAAACGCTATTCGAAGCCGGCGACTGGCGCCACATGCAACAGCTCTCGAGCGAGCGCATCGAATACTACGACACCCGCGTCCGGGAATGCGTCAATCGCCTGGGCACGGCGCTGCGCAGCGCGGCGGCCGCTCCCGTCGCCGGCGCGAGCATCACGCTCTCGCCCGAACTGGAAGCCTACTGGCAGGAGATCAAGGCGGAATTCGTCGGCCTGCTGACCGATCACCGCCAGCCGGAGTGTGCCGAGACCTTCTTCAATTCGGTCTCCTGCCGAATTCTGCATCGCGATTACTACCGCAACGATTTCCTGTTCGTGCGGCCGGCCGTCGCCACCGAATACCTGGACAGCCGCCGGCCTTCCTACCGGGTCTATTACCCCTTGCAGCAAGGTCTGCAGGCGTCGCTGTCCTCAATGCTCGCCGACTTCGGCCTGGCAGCTCCGCTGGAAGACCTGCCGCGCGATACGCGTCTGCTGGCGCGCAAGGCCGTGCAGGCGCTGCAGCTCACCCTGCCCGATCATGCCACCCACCGTCTGGCGCCTGATTGTCAGATCCAGGTGCTCAACGGGCTGTTCTTCCGCAACAAGGGCGCCTACGCGGTGGGCCGGCTGATCAATCACGGCACGACCCATCCCTTCGCCATCGCGCTGTTGCGCCGCCCTTCCGGCCATGTGTATGTCGACGCGCTGTTGATGGGCGAAAACGACCTGAGCGGCCTGTTCAGCTTCACACGGGCCTACTTCCTGGTGGACATGGAGACCCCCGCGGCTTACGTGAACTTCCTGTCCACGCTCATGCCGCGCAAGCCCAAGGCGGAGCTCTACACCACCATCGGCTTGCAGAAGCAGGGCAAGACGCTTCTCTACCGCGATTTCCTGCACCACCTGGCGCACTCCCACGACAAGTTCGACATTGCGCCGGGCATCCATGGCCTGGTCATGGTGGTCTTCACCCTGCCGTCCTACCCCTATGTCTTCAAGCTGATTCGCGACCGCATTGCGAAACCGGCCATGGACCATGCCACGGTCCGGCGCAAATACCTGCTTGTGAAGAAACATGACCGTGTGGGCCGCATGGCGGACACCTGGGAATACTCGCAGGTTGCCCTGCCCCGCGAACGGTTTTCCGAAACGCTGCTGCAGGAATTGCGCCAGGAAGTCCCCTCCCTGCTGGAAGAGGACGAAGACCGTGTCGTGCTGCGCCACGTGTACATCGAGCGGCGCATGACGCCGCTCAACCTGTACCTGCGCCGGGCCGGCGACAGCGCGCTCGAGGCGGCCATCGAAGGCTATGGAGGCGCCATCCGGGAACTGGCCGCCGCCAATATCTTCCCGGGCGACATGCTTTACAAGAACTTTGGCGTCACACGTCTGGGGCGGGTCGTATTCTATGATTACGACGAAATTCAGCACATGACGGAAATGAACTTCCGCGTCATTCCCCCCGCGCCGAACGAAGAAGCCGAGCTGTCGGGCGAGCCCTGGTACCCGGTGGATGTCAACGACGTCTTTCCCGAAGAATTTCAGTATTTCCTGCTGGGCGACCCACGGGTAAAAGCAGCGTTCCTCAAGCATCATGCCGATTTGCTTGACCCGGCCTGGTGGCAGGCATGCCGCACCCGCGTCGCACAGGGCCGGTTGGACGATATCTTCCCCTATTCCGCAGACCGGCGTCTGCCCGGCAGGACCGCCGCCCGCACGGCGGCCGACCCTAATCCAATGCATCACTCAGGAGCTATACATGTCTGATCCTATCGTTTTGGTCTCTGTTGCCCGTACCCCCATGGGCGGCATGATGGGCAGCCTGTCGGGCCTGGCAGCCCACGAACTGGGCGCCATCGCCATCAAGGCGGCCGTCGAGCGCGCCGGCATCCAGCCCGACGCCGTGGACGAAGTCATCATGGGCAACGTGCTGCAGGCCGGCCAGGGCCAGGCACCCGCCCGCCAGGCCGCACTAGGCGCCGGCCTGCCCAAGGGCGTGGCGTGCACCACCATCCACAAAGTCTGCGGTTCCGGAATGAAGGCCGCCATGTTCGGGCATGATCTGCTCGTTGCCGGCAGTGTCGACGTCGTGGTGGCAGGCGGCCAGGAAAGCATGAGCAACGCCCCCTATCTGCTGCTGCGCGGCCGTCAGGGCTACCGCTACGGCCACTCCACGGTCTACGACCACATGGCGCTGGACGGCCTGGAAGATGCGTATCAACGGGGCACCGCCATGGGCGTCTTCGCCGAAGACTGCGTGGCCAAGTATTCCTTCACCCGCGAACAGCAGGATGCTTACTCGCTTGAATCACTGCGCCGCGCGCGTGCCGCCAGTGAGGACGGCAGCTTCGATTGGGAGATCACCCCGGTCACTGTTGCGGGACGCAAGGGCGACACCGTCATCGACAAGGACGAGGCGCCCTTCAAGGCCATGCCCGAGAAAATCCCGACACTCAAGCCTGCCTTCAAGAAGGACGGGACCGTCACAGCCGCCAACGCATCGTCCATCTCCGACGGCGCCGCCGCCATGGTGCTGATGCGCGAATCGACCGCGAAGAAGCTCGGCGCCACCCCTCTCGCACGCATAGTCGGGCATACCCAGCATGCTCAGGAACCCGAATGGTTCACCACGGCGCCCGTCGCCGCCATGCAGAAGCTGCTGGCGAAAACCGGCTGGACCACCGAGCAGGTGGACCTCTTCGAAATCAATGAAGCTTTCGCCGTAGTGGCCATGGCCGCCATGGCCGACCTGGATTTGCCCCATGACAAGGTCAACATCCACGGCGGCGCAACGGCGCTGGGCCATCCCATCGGTGCATCGGGCGCTCGCCTCATCGCGACGCTCGTCGGGGGCCTGCGCAAGACCGGCGGCAAGCGCGGCGTCGCATCGCTGTGCATCGGCGGGGGCGAAGCCGTGGCCATCGCCCTTGAAATGATCTAAGCCCGACCAGGCGCCGTCTCAAGGCGGCGCCATTTTTTTGTCATCAGGAAACGCAATGCCCGTCATCGAATCCAGCATCAACACACGGTCCGCGGCGTTCACGGAGAACGCGCAGGCCATGCGCTCGCTCGTGGAAGACCTGCGCGAGAAACTGGCCCGCTACGCCATGGGGGGCAGCCAGGCCGCCCGCGACAAGCACCTTGCCCGCGGCAAACTGCTGCCCCGCGACCGTGTCGAACGGTTGCTGGACCCCGGCTCGCCCTTCCTGGAGTTCTCTCCTTTGGCTGCCCATGAGATGTACGACGATGCGGCGCCGGGCGCCGGCATCATCACCGGCATCGGCCGCGTGGCGGGACAGGAATGCGTCATCGTCTGCAACGACGCCACCGTGAAGGGCGGCACTTATTACCCGATGACGGTCAAGAAGCATCTGCGCGCACAGGAAATCGCGCAGCAGAACCAGCTTCCATGTATCTACTTGGTAGATTCGGGTGGCGCCAACCTCCCGAATCAGGACGAAGTCTTTCCGGACCGTGAGCACTTCGGCCGCATCTTCTTCAACCAGGCCAACATGTCGGCGCGGGAGATCGCTCAGATCGCGGTGGTCATGGGCTCCTGCACCGCGGGTGGCGCCTATGTGCCGGCCATGAGCGATGTGTCCATCATCGTGAAGAACCAGGGCACCATCTTCTTGGGCGGCCCCCCCTTGGTAAAGGCGGCCACCGGCGAAGAAGTCAGCGCCGAAGATCTGGGCGGCGGCGATGTCCACACCCGCCTGTCAGGCGTCGCCGACTACCTGGCGAACAATGACCTTCATGCCCTGGCCTTGGCGCGCGAGGCCGTCGGCCGGCTGAATCGGGTCAAGCCGCAGCAAATGGCGCGGCGCCCCGTCCATGCCCCTCTGTACGATCCCGAAGAGCTGGACGGCATCATCCCCAGCGACACCCGCAAGCCCTACGACGTTCGCGAAGTCATCGCCCGCATCGTGGACGGCTCCGAATTCGATGAGTTCAAGGCGCGCTTCGGCACCACGCTGGTGACGGGCTTCGCCCATATTCACGGCATGCCAGTAGGCATCATTGCCAACAACGGCATCCTGTTTTCGGAAGCCGCGCAGAAGGGCACGCATTTCATCGAGCTGTGCTGCCAACGACGCATTCCGCTGGTCTTCCTGCAGAACATCACCGGCTTCATGGTCGGACGCAGGTACGAGAACGAAGGCATCGCCCGCCACGGCGCAAAGATGGTGACAGCCGTCTCGACCGCCTCGGTACCCAAATTCACCGTCATCATCGGCGGCTCTTTCGGTGCCGGCAACTACGGCATGTGCGGCCGCGCTTTCGGTCCCCGCATGCTGTACATGTGGCCCAACGCCCGCATTTCCGTGATGGGCGGCGAGCAGGCCGCCAGCGTCCTGGCCACTGTCCGCCGTGACGGCATCGAAGGACGGGGCGGCGACTGGAGCGCGGAAGACGAAGAGGCCTTCAAAGCGCCCATCCGCGAACAGTACGAGCATGAAGGCCATCCCTATTACGCCACGGCCCGGCTCTGGGATGACGGCATCATCCGTCCCGCCGACACACGGCAGGTACTTGCCTTGTCCCTGTCCGCCGCCCTGAACGCACCGATCGAAGCCACGCGCTTCGGCGTCTTCCGCATGTAAAGAGGAGTTGCCGTGTTTGAAACATTGCTGATCGCCAATCGCGGCGAAATCGCCTGCCGCGTCGCCGCCACGGCGCGCCGCATGGGTCTGCGGACTGTGGCCGTCTACTCCGACGCCGACGCGCACTCCCGCCACGTGGCCGCCTGCGACTTGGCCGTCCATATCGGCGGCGCCGAACCGCGCGCGAGCTATTTGCGTGCGGACGCCATCATCGCGGCCGCCAAGCAAACCGGCGCCCAGGCCATTCACCCCGGCTACGGCTTTCTTTCCGAGAACGAAGCCTTCGCGCGAGCCTGCGCAGAAGCCGGTATCGCTTTCGTAGGTCCGCCCGCCAGCGCTATCGCCGCCATGGGCAGCAAATCGGCCGCCAAGGCCTTGATGGAGAAAGCCGGCGTGCCCTTGGTGCCCGGCTACCATGGGGACAACCAGGATCCGGACTTCCTGCGTGGGCAGGCCGACGCCATCGGCTATCCCGTGCTCATCAAAGCCAGCGCCGGCGGCGGCGGCAAAGGCATGCGCATCGTCCAGTCCAGCGCCGACTTCAACGAAGCGCTGGCTTCGTGCAAACGCGAAGCCGTCAGCAGTTTCGGCGATGATCGCGTTCTGATTGAGCGCTATCTCCAGAAGCCGCGCCATATCGAAATCCAGATCTTCGCTGACAGCTATGGCAACTACGTGCATCTGTTCGAGCGGGATTGCTCCGTACAGCGTAGGCATCAGAAGGTCATCGAAGAAGCACCGGCGCCCGGCATGAGCGAAGAGCGTCGCCGGGCCATGGGTGAAGCCGCCATCGCTGCCGCCCGGGCCGTGGGCTATGTGGGGGCAGGTACGGTCGAGTTCATCGCCGAGCCCGATGGCCGCTTCTATTTCATGGAAATGAATACCCGCCTGCAGGTGGAGCATCCTGTCACCGAGATGATCACCGGCCAGGATCTGGTCGAATGGCAATTGCGCGTGGCGGCGGGCGAACAACTTCCAGCCAGCCAGCATGCGCTTGCGCTGTCGGGCCATGCCATCGAGGCCCGCATCTACGCCGAAAACCCCGAAAAGGGCTTCCTGCCGTCCATCGGCACGCTCGACACGCTGGAGTTCCCGGCCCATGCGGAGTTCTCCTTGGCTGATGTACGGGTGGACGGCGGCGTCCGCACCGGCGACACCATCACCCCGCACTACGATCCCATGATCGCCAAGCTCATCGTGCGTGGGCGCGACCGCGATGAAGCGCGTGCGCGCATGATTCAGGCGCTGGGCGATATCCGCCTGTCCGGTCTGCAGACCAATGTGGCCTTTCTGCGCCGCCTGATGGCCGATCCCGCCTTCGCCGAGGCCGACCTCGACACCGGGCTTATTGAGCGCCGCCACGACGCCCTGTTTCCCCAAACCGGCGTGGTGGCCGACGCCACGCTCGCGCTGGCGGCCGCCGCCCTGCTGCAATCCGAAGGCTATGCCGGGACGCGCGCCGGCCATCGCCCTACCCCGACCGACCCCTGGTCGGTGGCAAACGGCTGGCGGGTGGCCGGCCTGCATGGCCGCGTCTTCAATTTCCTGGATACCGACGGCGGGCAGCAGGACGTCGAAGTGCGCCGCGACGGCTCGCAGTGGACCTTCGTACGCGACGGCCAATCCCAGGCCCTGGAGTGGACGGGCGAATCGCCACAAGCCGGACGCGAGTGCGTGCGCATCCGCCTGGGCGGTGATGATCATTCAGGGGAGTTGCTCCTGAAAGGCGAAACCATCACGGTCTACCGCAATGGCGAATCGCACACGCTGCGCCTGCACGACGCCGTAGCCCACGCCCAGGACGAAGGCGCCGAGCCCGGCGGCAACCTGACCGCCCCCATGCCCGGAAAGATCATTTCCGTCTCCGTCGCGGCGGGCGACACCGTCAAATCCGGCGACACCCTGCTGGTCATGGAAGCCATGAAAATGGAACACACCATCTTCTCGCCGCGCGACGGCGTGGTGAAGGAAGTGTTCTACCAGCCCGGCGATCAGGTCACCGACGGCGCTCAGCTCATCGACATCGGCGAAGTCTGATAAAGGACCGGGCCAGAAGAACGTTGAGTTGGAACGTTGAGGTGGGGACGGAGCAGGATTTTCACTATCGGGAAATCACGCTCCGTTTCCAATTTGCCCTGATATCGGAAACAGCGTAAAGTCGGAAGCTGGATTTACGGTGCCATCAACCGCTTTTTTGTTCCACCCCTGACACGCAACCGGAATCCGGATCGCGCTATGTTCGATATCCTGGTTTATCTTTTCGAAAATTACTACACCCCTCAGGCCTGCCCCAAGGCCGACGTACTGGCTCATAAGCTGGCCGCAGTCGGTTTTGAGCACGACGACATTGACGAAGCCCTGGGTTGGCTGCACGGCCTGGCGCAGAGCACTGAACGCTTCGCAGCCATAGAAAACGCCGCATCCACCAGCCTGCGCGCCTACACTGACGAGGAATACCATTGCCTCGGCACCGAAGCCATCGGCTTCATCACCTTCCTGGAGAATTCCGGCGTGCTGCGCCCGGCGCTGCGCGAGATCCTCATCGAGCGCGCTCAGGCGACCGATGAAGCCCCGGTCTCCTTGGACAGAATGCGCATCATCGCGCTCATGGTGCTGTGGAGCCAGGAAACCGAAGTCGACCACCTGCTCCTTGAAGAGCTGCTGAACGGCGAGCAGTCCAGCATTTCGCACTGACCGTTCGCGCCTGGCGCCCCCATGCCGGAAATCGGCTCACCTAGGCTTTACCGGGGGCGGTTTGCTCCCAGTCCCAGCGGCCCTCTTCACGATGGTTCCCTCGTCGCCGCCATGGCGAGCTACCTCGATGCCCGCGCACACAGCGGGCAATGGCTGCTTCGCATTGAAGACATCGACACACCGCGCGTCGTCGCCGGGGCCGACGTCTACATCATGCAGCAACTCCGCTCTCTGGGCATGCACTGGGACGAAGAGCCGAACTGGCAGTCGCAGCGCTTGCCGCTGTATCAAGCGGCCTTTGACGACCTGCAGGCGCGCGGCCTGGTCTACGGCTGCGCCTGCACGCGGCGCATGCTGGCGGGCGAGGGGCCCTACCCCGGCACCTGCCGCAACGGCCTGCCTGCCGGCCAGGCCGCCCGAGCCTGGAGGCTGAAGGTTCCCGCCGGAGTCGAACGCTACACCGATCGCTGGCAAGGGCCGCAATCGCAAAATGTCGGTCACGAGATCGGCGACTTTATCCTGCGGCGCGCGGATGGCCTGTGGGCGTATCAGTTTGTCGTGGTCGTCGATGACGGCCTGCAAGGCATCACTGACGTCGTCCGCGGCGCCGATCTGCTCGATTCCACCGCCCGCCAACGCATCCTGGCCCGTTGCCTGGGCTTTGCACCGCCTCGCATGCTGCATGTGCCCCTCATCCTCGACGATCAGGGCCGCAAACTTTCCAAACAGAATCACGCGCCGGCCCTGGATCTCGCCCAGCCGGTCGACACGCTGCTGAGAGCCTGGCTGGCATTAGGCTTTAATACACTGTCGGTCGAAAGCGTCGACGCCTTCTGGGATCGCGCCGTGCCCCAATGGGCGGCGAAACATCTTCCCTGATACGCTCCGAGGAGGTCCTTGCGAAGGCGTTGGCGAGAACCATCGGGGTCCAAAACATCCACCCCTTTAGGGGTCAACTTGCGCGCGGGGATTGACCGCCCGTATCATCCGCGCTATTGCTGCCCAATTGCGGTCTTTGGAATCACATGAACAAAACGCTCATCATCGCCGAGAAGCCTTCGGTTGCGCTCGACATATCGCGGGCGCTCGGGGGCTTCACCCGGGAAGGCGACTACTTCGAAAGCGATCGCTACGTGCTTGCCTCCAGCATCGGGCATCTGCTCACCCTGGTCGCGCCCAACGATCCGGTGCGAGGGAAATGGAGCTTCGCCCATCTGCCGGTGATTCCGCCGCAGTTCGAGCTTGGGCCCACTGACAAGAAGAGCGCCGAACGTCTCAAGCTTCTGGTGAAACTGCTCAAGCGCAAAGACGTGGACAGCGTCATCAATGCATGTGACGCGGGCCGCGAGGGCGAACTCATCTTCCGCTACATCGTTCAATATTCAGGCGTGAAGAAGCCCATCCAGCGGCTGTGGCTGCGTTCCATGACTCAGGCCGCCATCCGTGAAGCCTTCAGCGAACTTCGCGACGACGACGCTCTTAAACCGCTCGAATCCGCCGCCCGTTCCCGCGCCGAGGCAGACTGGCTGGTGGGCATCAACGGCACACGCGCCATGACCGCCTTCAACAGCAAGGATGGCGGCTTTTTCAAGACACCTGTGGGGCGGGTACAGACGCCCACGCTGGCCATCGTTGCTGAGCGGGAAGAGCGCATCCGCCGCTTTCAGCCGCGCGATTACTGGGAAATCCACGCTGATTTCAAGGCGGCTGCGGGCAATTACATGGGTCGGTGGTTCAACCCGGCCTTCCGCAAGGTTGAAGACGACGCCGAAAGCCGCGATTCACGCGTCTGGACACGCGAAGAAGCCGAGGCCGTCGCCGCCGCCTGCGAAGGCCGGCCCGGCACGGTCACAGAAGAGTCCCGTCCTTCGACCCAGGCTTCGCCCGCGCTCTTCGATCTGACTTCATTGCAACGAGAGGCCAACGGCCGCTTCGGGTTTTCGGCCAAGACCACGCTGGGATTGGCCCAGACGCTCTACGAACGGCACAAGGCGCTGACCTACCCCCGTACGGATTCCCGCTACCTGCCCGAAGACTACGTGGGCACGGTGCACCAGACTATGCAGACCCTGGCAGACGCCGCGGGGAACGCCGCCGCGCCGGTGCGCAGCTTCGCACAGACCATTTGCGAAAAAGGCTGGGTCAAGCCGAACCGCCGCATCTTCGACAACAAGAAGGTGTCCGACCACTTCGCCATCATTCCCACCCTGCAGGTGCCGCGCGAACTGAGCGACGCCGAAAGCAAGATCTACGACCTGGTGCTGCGCCGCTTCCTGGCCGTCTTCTTCCCGTCTGCCGAATACCGGCTCACCACGCGCATCACGCAAGTGGCCCAGCACGCCTTCAAGACAGAAGGCAAGGTGCTGGTCACGCCCGGCTGGCTGGCCATCTACGGCCGGCAGGCACAGGGCGACGACAGCATGCTGGTGCCCGTCACGCCAGATGAAACCGTCAAGACCGAAGAGATCGAGATTCGCGATCTCACGACCAAACCGCCGGCGCGCTTTACCGAAGCCACCCTGCTGTCAGCCATGGAAGGCGCCGGCAAGCTGATCGACGACGAAGCGCTGCGCGAAGCCATGTCGGAACGCGGGCTGGGCACGCCGGCGACACGTGCCGCCATCATCGAGGGCCTGCTCAACGAAAGCTATCTGCGCCGTGACGGACGCGAACTGGTCCCCACCGCCAAGGCCCGCCAGCTCATGACCTTGCTGTCCGGCCTGGGCGTGAATGAACTGACCTCTCCCGAACTGACGGGCGAATGGGAACACCAGCTCAAGCAGATCGAGCAGCGCGAACTCGACGCGAATTCCTTCATGCGCGAAATCCAGGACATGACCCAGGCCATCGTCCGCCGCGCCAAGGAATACGAACGCGACACCGTCCCGGGCGAATACGCCACGCTTTCCACCCCCTGCCCCAAGTGCGGCGGCGTGGTCAAAGAAAACTACCGGCGCTTTGCCTGCACGCAGTGCGACTTCTCCATCGGCAAGCACCCGGGTGGGCGCACCTTCGAAATCGCCGAAGTCGAAGAACTGCTGCAGAAACGCGAGCTCGGCCCGCTGTCCGGCTTCATCAGTAAGATGGGACGCCCATTTGCGGCGCTGTTGCGCATTACGGACGAGCAGAAACTGGAGTTCGATTTCGGGCAGAAGGACGACGAGAGCGACGCCCCCATCGATTTCTCAGGCCAGACCCCGTTGGGCAAGTGCCCCAAATGTGCGCACGGCGTGTACGAGCACGGCATGAACTACCTGTGCGAAAAGTCGGTGGGCCCCGAAAAGAGCTGCACTTTCCGTAGCGGCAAGGTCATCCTTCAACAGGAAATCGCGCCCGACCAAATGCGCAAGCTGCTGGCCGAAGGCAAGACTGATCTGCTGACGGGTTTCGTTTCATCGCGTACCAATCGCAAGTTCAAGGCCTTCCTGGTTATCCAGAAAGACGGCAAGATCGGCTTCGAGTTCGAGCCGCGTCCGGAAAAACCCGGCAAGAAAACGGCAGCCAAAACGGCAGCCAAGGCTGCTGCGACGGACGTGGGCGACACGGCCACCACGACCGGGGTCAAGAAAGCAACGAAAGCCGCCAAGAAAACGGCAAAGAAAACCGCAAAGAAGGCCGCGTCGAAGACGGCCGCCAAAAAAACTGTAGTGCGGAAGACAGCAGCAAAGTCGGCGGCGCCCACGGCACCGGACGACCTGGACGACGATCCGCCGTTCTGAGACGGGCGGGCCATCGCCCATGACCGGTCTGGTCACAATTCCCAAGCCGCCCGAGCCGAACGGCGGGAGGCTTGGGAACTCCTAAGAAGCTCAGGCCGCGTCAGTACACCAGCTCTTTCAGGAATAGCGAGAGCTGGGGCACGTAGGTGATCACCAGCAGACAACCGAAGGTGACCAGCACAAAGGGCACCAGCGACCGTATCAAGCGTTCAATGGATATCTGCGCGACCGTGCAGGCGGCAAACAGATTCACGCCGAAGGGCGGCGTCACCATGCCCAGGGCCAGATTCACCACCATGATCACGCCGAAGTGCGCCGGATCCACCCCGAACTGCA
>JAEWFK010000080.1 GCA_023388835.1 Pseudomonadota bacterium
CCGGACATGGTTTGCGGGTCCAGGCTGTTTACGAACCTCAAGGCAGCGATCATGCCGTTGATTTCATCGCCGTGCACTTGACCATTCAACCAGAGCGTCTTGCCGGGGCGCGCGCCCCGCACAGCCACGTAAGGCAAGCCCACCAGCGCGCCCGACGACATGCTGCCCACTTCGATCGTGCCATGGTGGCGAGCGCCGCCGCCCGTGTTGTTCAGAAAGTCTTTGATCACACCCACTTGTGTCTCCTCAAATCAATGTTCATGCATATATGTCGCGTTACGCGGTCGTAATGTCTTGACCCGGCCCGTCAGGCAGGCGCCACGTCCACCAGGCAGCTCATGGCATTGGGGCCCTGGGTCAACGACGAGGTACCGATGTCGCGGGTCAACACATTGGCCGTGCCCGCTTGCTCGACACCGCTGTCGTCGTCGGGCCGGAACCAGGCCCCGGTGGCCATGACGACCACCCCGGGAGTGATGTCCCCATCCAATCGCAAACCCGCAAAGCACGCTCCGCGGTCATTAAATACACGCACCCTTGAACCGGCCGTCAGCTGGCGTGCGGCCGCATCGGCAGGGTGCATGGTAAGCGCTTCGCAGCCGGCAATTTTGTTCGAAACCGCGAGCGGGGCGCCGTCCATTTGGCTGTGCAGCCGATCCGCCGGCTGAATCGATATCAAATGCAAGGGATGACGCTGGGACTGATTGGCCCCCAACCACTCATCCGGGGGTATCCAGCGAGGATGAGGCCCGCAATCCGACAATCCGTACGAGGCCATAGTGCTGCTGTACAGTTCGATCTTGCCGCTGGGTGTCCGCAGCGGATTGGCATCCGGATCCTCGCAAAACTCCTCGAACAGGACGAAATCCCGCTCGGGTGCGGGCAGCGCCACATGCCCACGCTGCCAGAATTCCTCGAATTCCGGTAGCGCGACGCCAACCGACCCATGCTGCCGTACCACGGTATCGTAGATGTGCCGGATCCAACCCATCTCGTCCAGACCACCGGTGTATACGTCGCGATAACCCAGCCGATCGGCCAAATCGGCAAACACATCCCAATCATTGCGCGCCTGTCCGACGGGATCGATGCACTGGTGCATGGCAAGCACGTATCGATCACGCGAAGACCCGCCGATATCGTTTCGCTCCAGCGAACTGGTGATTGGCAAGACGATATCGGCATGCTTCGCCGCCGGCGTCCACCAGATGTCCTGCACCACGATGGTCTCGGGTTTGCTGCGCCAGGCATGGAGCAGCCGGTTGAGTTCCTGGTGGTGATGAAACGGGTTGCCACCGGCCCAGTGGATCATGCGTACATCGGGGTATTGGGCAGTCTGTCCCAGGAAGGAGTAGTCGCCTCCCGGATTCAGCAACATATCGGTGATGCGCGCAACCGGTATGGACATTCCGGCGGGATTGGCAGGGACTTCCATCGAGGGGCCAGGCGTGGCGATACGCGGATTGCCCACCCCGTTCATCGAGCCGTGGCCAAATCCAAAACCACCGCCCGGCTTGCCGATCTGACCCAGCATGGCCGCGAGGGCAATCAGCATCCAGTAGGGCTGCTCGCCATGTTGCGCCCGCTGCACCGCAAACGAGCAAGTGAGATAGCTGCGGGTGCCGCGCAGCGCCTGCGCCAGTTCGGAAATCTTTGCGGCGGGGATACCGGTAATCGACTCGGCCCATGACGGCGTCTTCGGCGTGCCGTCGCTGTGACCCAATACGTAATCGCGCAATCGGTCGTAGCCGACCGTGCACCGCGCCAAAAACGCATGGTCCACCGCCTTCATGCCTTCGAGCTCGTGCGCGATCGCGAGCATCAGCGCTACATCAGTATTGGGCCGGATGGGAATCCATTCGGCATTCAAGTATTCGGGGCAGTCGGAGCGGGTCGGACTGATGTTGATGACCCGCGCGCCGCTTGTCGCCAATTTGCGCAGCCATTCAGGCTGCGTATGTTCCGCAGCGCCGCCCGAAGAAACCTGGCCATTCTTCGTGGCCAGGCCGCCAAAGGCGACAAAGACATCGGTATGCTTGATGATGCTGGGCCAGTGTGTGACCCGGCCCGTCAACGGGTTATAAGTGCCGATCACATAGGGCAGCAGGAACTGCGCGGTGCCCCAGCTATAGTTGCCAAGCTGATCGACGCCACCGCCCCCTGCGAAATAGAAGCGACGTATCAGTGAACGAGCATGGTGCAGCCGGCCGGCAGACGACCAGCCATACGAGCCGCAAAACAGGCCTGACGGCCCATGCTCGTTGCGAACGCGTTGGATTTCGCCGGCAATGAGATCCAAAGCTACCGACCAGCTGACTTCGACGAAGTCGTCACGGCCCCGCAAAGAGCCGTCGCTACGCTCGCGGTCGGCAAGCCAGGAACGCCGCACCGCCGGTTTCGCGATCCGTCGGTCGGAATAGACCATGGACGGAATACCATCAATGATCGGAGACGGGTTCGGGTCTCGCGTGAAGGGCTCGCAGGCTATGACCCTGCCGTCTTCCACAACCGCGGTAAAAGCGCCCCAATGTGCCAGTTGCGGATAACGTTGTTGTGCCATGCTTCAGCTCATTCGATGGCAATACCGGCCTTTTCGACCAATGTGCCCCACTTCTTTCGTTCGTTTGCCATAAGTTGGGCAAACTCCTCAGGTGTACTCGAAGTCGCCGTCATGCCGCCCTGCAATGCAAGCGTCTTGATCACTTCCGGGTCCTTCATCACCGTTACCAGGGCTTTGTTGAGCTTTTCCACGATGTCGGCCGGCATGCCTTCGGGGCCCAACACCCCATACCAATTCACGACCTCGAAGCCCTTCACGCCGCTGCCGTCCACGGTGGGAACGTCGGGGAACTCGCCGGAAGGTTCAGTGCTGGTCACCGCGACCGGGCGCAACTTGCCACCTTTGATCAGGGACTTCACCGAGGGATCGGAAAACGTGACGTCCACCGTGCCCCCAGCCACGTCAACCAGCGCAGGCGAGGTACCACGGTAGGGAATGTGCTGCATCTTCACATCGGCCAGCATGTTGAACTGTTCGCCAGCCATCTGTCCGATCGTGCCGTTGCCTCCTGATGCGTAGGTCATCTTGCCGGTCTTGGCATACGCGATGACGTCCTCCACCGTCTTGAGTTTCGACTGCGCGGAGGTCACAAGCACGTTGGGCATGGTGACCAACACGCTGATCGCGGTGAACTTCGCGGGGTCGTAATTGACCTTCTGCATGTTGGGCAGAATGGTCAGTGAGCCCGGCGTTGCCAAGTATAGGTGATAGCCATTAGCCGGCTTACGAGAGGTCTCTTGCGTGGCGATGATGCCGCTTGCTCCGGGCTTGTTCTCTACCACTATAGTCGCGCCAAGCTGCTTCTCGAGCTTGGGTGCAATCGTGCGGGCCAAGACGTCGGCGCCGCCTCCTGGCGGGAAACCGACGATGAGACTGATAGGTTGCGACGGATAGCTATCGGCCGCCATGGAATTTGCGATGGGCAGTGCGGCGACTGCGGCGCTGATCACCAGAGTGGTGTACCACTTCATGTTGTATGTCTCCCGATTGGAAAGCACCGGCACCATCAGGCCTGAGCGAAGCATTCGGATGCTTCGCTCGCCCAGCAGGGCCGGCTGGTAGTTAAATCAAAGGTCTGTAAATGACTGCTCAAGATCGCTGATGAGGTCGTCCGGATTCTCCAGGCCGATATGCAGGCGTATTACCGGTTGGCTCTGTGACCAGTCGGTAACTGTCCGGGCTGTGTTCATGTCCGCAACGGAAGCCAGGCTTTCGTAGCCGCCCCATGAAGCACCTAATCCAAACAAGGTCAGTCCGTCCAAAGCCTGTTCCGCCTGGGCCGGCGTCGCGTTGCAAAGCGAGAATGACAACAGGCCGTTGGTGCCTGCGCAGTCACGTTGCCACAATGCATGCCCGGGATCTTCCGGCAAGGCGGGGCAATAAACGCGTTCGACGAATGCCTGCTTCTGCAGCCAGGTGGCGACGTGCAGTGCATGTTCTTCATGCAAACGCAATCGAGCCTCGAGCGTACGTGTGCCTCGCAACACCAGCCACGCGTCGTCAGGGCTGACCGTCATGCCGAAGGCGTCAGACATCGTGGCCAGCCGCGACCAATGTTCTTGCGTGGTGCAGACCGAACCCATCATGACGTCGGAATGTCCACTGAGGTACTTCGTCGCGGCCATCACCGATATGTCGGCGCCCAAAGCAAGCGGCTGATACAGTAGCCCGGAGCCCCAGGTGTTGTCCGCCGCAAGCAAGAGGCCGCGTGACTTGGCGAAGCGAGCGATGGCCGGCATGTCGGCCATCTCATAAACCAGCGAGCCGGGGGCTTCCATGTAGATCATGCGGGTTTCGGGCAACACGGCGTGTTCGATGTCGACTCCGTCCGCTCGAAAATAGCTGACTCTGATGCCGTAAGGCTCCAGAAACTGGCGCGCCACATTGCGCACGGGCAAGTAGCAGGAATCGCTTACCAGTACATGGTCACCCGGCCGCAGGTAGGCGAGCAGCATCATGGCGATGGCCGCCAATCCCGTTGGGAAAAGACGTGTTCGATAGCCGCCTTCCAGTTCCGTGACCATATCCTCCAGCGCAAACGCAGTGGGCGTACCGCGAGCGCCATAGGTGAACAACCTCTCGCTACCGCGACGCGCCCGCACATCGTTCCACTGCGCCATGTTCTCGAAAGTCACGGTGCTGGCGCGCACGATCGGCGCATTCACGGCCTCGCCGCCGTCGTACTGCGGGTGCCGGCCTGCACGTACCAGCTGGGTTGAATGCCGTTTGTCGATCTTCATGAGGACTGCCCCGGATGTCGCACCGCTATCGGTTTGAAAGTCTCGCGCTCGCGCGGCTCGAGCTGTTCAAGCAGGCCGGTTTCCCAAGCCAGATACTGGCGCGCTGCCTCGCGATTGCCATCATGGCGGTCATGCACGAAAAACAAATAGTCGATGCGCTCGGAGTCGGGCGGCGTATCGGGGGTGGCCATGATCGGGAACCCGGCGGTGTCCCAGGCTTCGATTCCTCCTTCAAGAAGGAAGCAGGGCTTCGCCGATAGCTCGGCGGCCGCCGACGCTGCGATCACCGGGTCATCCGCCACGAATATGAAAGGCGGCTTGCGGCCTTGAAGCTGGGCGGCAATGCGAGGCCGGATGGCCCACACAGCTCCCGGAATGTGGCCGGCCCGGTACGACGCACTGGCACGCACGTCGACTACCGTACACCCCCCCTTTTCCAAAGCATCGTATACCGCCCGGGCAGTCATGTGGGGCAGCGACGGAAGTTCAAGGCTTCGTCGTGCTGGCCACTGAAGCTTCAATGCTTCAGTGAGGGGCTCGTTCAGCACATGGGCGTCGTGTCCCATCTGGCTCAGCCAACTGGCCACCACCGGCGCGCGCACCCCGTCGTCATCGAACACCACGATACGGGCACGCCGTACGCCGACATACTGATCGGTGGCCTGAATCAATTGGCCGCCCGGCGTGTGCTGTGCGCCAGGAAGCGTGCCCTGTGCGAATTCCTCTTCCGTGCGAACGTCGCACAGAAAAACGGAACGGTCACCTTCGGCTTGCCAGCGCGCGACAGTCCCGCCTTCCACAAAAGGTACATCCAGATGACCGGCAAGTTGCTGCGATCGGGCCTTGGCCAGTTCCGTGCCAGTGACATCACGGTATTTGCGGTCGCTGCCGTGTTCGAGGCTGAGGCCTTCGAGAAACCATCCCTGGGTGCCGTTCTCAAGAGCGAAGACCGGATTTCGGATACCGAGATTCAACAACGTCTGAGCGCCGATGATGCTGCGAGTGCGGCCCGCGCAATTGATCACGATAGGTGTGTCATCATCTTGCACCAGATCATGAATGCGGTAGGCCAATTCGCCATTGGGGCAGCATACCGCCCCGGGAATGTTCATCTTGCGGTATTCGTTGTATGGACGCCCATCCAGCACAACGAGCTTCTGGCCTTCCGCCATCATGCGAGAAAGGTCGCGCGCGGAGATGCTGGGAGTATGGCAGGCGTGCTCGACGAGTTCGCCAAAAGTCTTGGACGGCACATTGACGCCGGCAAACAAGACATAGCCTGCGTTTTTCCAGCCCTTGGCTCCGCCTTTTGCAATATGCACGTTGTCATATCCGAGCACGGCCAATCGCTGCGCGGCCTTGCGGGCAATGGATTCGTCATCATCGAACAGCACCACACGAGTCGATAGACGCGGCACCAAGCGCGCGATGTCCATCTCCAGGCGGGAATAAGGCAATGGCGTGGAGAACAGCGGGTGCCCTTCGCCATACAGGCCATGCTCGCGCACATCCAAAAAGGCCAGCTCGTTCCCGTCGTACAACCATTCCTGGATCTGGTGTGGCTTGATGGCAGCAGCGGTCATTTCAAAAGCATTCATCTCAGTTAGCCGCGACGCGTCTGTACGCCGATCTTCATGGTTTCGTAGGTGCCCTGCTCCAGGTCGTATGCCGTGCGCTGCGTGAGCGTTTCGAGGGCACGTCCATACAAATGCAGATGGCGGATGGGTTTGTCGCCTTCGATCTGTACAGCGTGGATATCATCGGCCAGCAGCGCGATACCGGTACCCGGTCCCACGACGACTGTTTCATCCAGAACGAGCGACGCCTTGCCGGGTTGGCTTCCGTCATCGGTTCGCCGATAGACGAAGTTGTTTTCCACCCCCTCCACGGCAGCAATGCACGCCCACGTCGTGTGGTCATGAGGCACGATCTTCTTGCCGGGAAGCATCACATTCAGATACAGCGCATAGCTATGGTCCGGATCTTCCTGAATCATGTAGCGCGCCTGGAGCTCGCCATCGGCAGGCGCTGGAAAGGCCTCTTCGCCCCACAAGGCTTTGTTGGCAGCCAGCGAAACCAGCTTGTCCAGCACTTGAGCCATGCGCTCACGGTCGCCGCAGTCAACAGGCGCAATCTGCTTTATCGCTTCAAGGGCGGATCGGGTCGCCGCCTGCGTTTGGGAAGGAATTGCCATCAGGTGATCCTATGTATTTTCGTAACTGTGGAGGATTATGCTGCGGGCAAGCCTGTGCAAACAAGTTAGAATTTTGGCGTCACGCATTAGCTCCTCTAATGCTTCCGCGGCCATGCACGCGAGCGGGCTGTTCCTGAATTTGAAACAAGAGCTTCATGAGTGAATTAAAGTTGGACTTTCTGCGCACCTTCGTGGCCGTGTACGACACAGGCAGCTATGCGGCAGCCGGGCAGCGCGTGCATCGATCACAGGGGGCCGTCACACAGCAAATGCAGCGGCTGCAAGAGCAAGTAAGCGTGCCACTATTCGAAAAGCACGGGCGCTCCAACCAACTCACCCCGCAAGGCGAAGTGCTGCTGGACTATGCCCGACGATTGCTGTCCATCAACGACGAGGCGTTTCGGCGCCTGCATGACCGCACGCTGTCCGGTTCATTGCGCATTGGCGCCCCCCACGACGTAGCTGAGAACTTGCTATCACCACTGCTGGCCACCATTGCCCGCTCTTCGCCCATGCTGAACCTGGACATCGATGTGGGCCGCAGTCCATTCCTGATGGAAGCACTGAAGCGGGGCGACTTGGACCTGACCATTTCGACGCGAGTGGACGTCGAGTTGGAGGGTGTCGTGCTGCGCACGTCACCAACCGTATGGATCTGCTCGGCCGATTATGCGCACGATCGAGACCGACCCATCCCCTTGATACTCGCCGACGAACGCAGCCTGTATCGCGCGATCGGATTGGAAGCCCTTAACCGCAGCGAAGTCCCATGGCGACTGGCCTACGTGGCGCAAAACCTCATCGGCATAAAGTCGGCCCTGCGCGCACGTCTAGGGGTGACGGCGCGCAGCATCGAATTGCTGTCACCGGAGATGAGGGTGCTGGGAGAGAAAGACGGCCTGCCCGACCTACCAGACGTGAGCTACTACTTGTGGATGAGAAAGGACGCGGTGAATTCGGTAACGCATAAAGTCTTTCAAACGATAAAGAACGACCTGAGGCTTTATTCGTTTTAGGGTTCAACGCGCGAGAAAAGCCGCTCTGCACCCTCCTACCACATCAAATCGTCCGGAATCTTGTAATCAGC
>JAEWFK010000045.1 GCA_023388835.1 Pseudomonadota bacterium
CGCACGGGAACGACACGTTCACCGCCACAGCGGGGACGCTCACCCAGGATCATCGGCTAGACGGTCTAGCGGGACTAGATATTTTGAACGTTATCGGACCAAACGCCCCGACATGGGCCCATATCAAGAATATCGAGACACTCAATATGGAGAACGAGAACGATGACGTGTACGTCGATGCCGGCGCCGCCGGTTTTCATAGCGTGCTGGCACAGTCAGGCGCTGCGGTTGCCATCACCGGCGGCCAGGATGTGACCGTAAGCGGCGCCGGAACAGGCGCCAAGATTTCCGGTTCCGAACTTTCCTCGGTCTCTGTAAAAAATGTCTCAGGCGCCGTGTCGATAACGAATTGTGGCGGCGAGACCGCCACACTCCAACAGGTCACGCTGAGCAATGTGAACGGTGGAACAGCCGACCCGAGCAAGGGAACAGCCACATTGATCGGCAGGGCAATTGAGGAAGTCACCATAGTGGACCAGCGTTCCAACTTGGACCTCAGCGTGGAAACGGAGTCGGTCTCATTGCAGGTGAATATCAACGCAGCAGCCAACAACGAAGGCGACGCCCCGGTCGTTATCCAAATAGAGGCCGTTGACAGCACGGATCAGGTCATCATCAACGCCCTAGGGTCCGCCATCGATGTGAAAATAAACGCTCAGTCAGCCAGCACAATTGTGCTGTACGGTGACGCTGCGCTGTCATTGAGCAATGTGACGAGCGCTTCTCTTACGTTGATCGATGGTTCTAGGGCAACCGGACCGTTGACGGTGGACCTTTCCAACGCGAGCGCCGCAGAGATGCTTGTTGAGGGAGGTCTTTCAATCCGAGGCGGTCGCGGCGACGACACGATCATACTGGCGCCCGGCGTGCACGGTACACCTTCAACGTCGTCCGCCAAGGGATACACCCTCTCTGGCGGGCAAGGCAATGACACTTTCGATGTAAGCCGCGTCATCGCGTTCAACGATGCGGGAAGCGGGAGCGCGACCAGCGTTGTCAACGCCGACGTCGCAGTCATTACCACAATCACCGATTTCTCCCGCGGCGATGCGCTGAATCTCGGAACGGCCGCAACTAACAAGAGCAGCTTCCTGAGCACAGCCATCGACGTCGCCCAGGCCACGAGCCTTACAGCCGCCCTTGAGCTGGCGGCCGATCCCGTAGAATCAGTGACATGGTTCCATTACATGGGCGACACCTATGTAATGGCGGACGGCGGGAATTCCGACAACTTCACCAGAAGCGACATAATCGTCAAGCTGGCCGGGAACATCAATCTGGTTGGCGCAAGCGTGGTCGACGGGACGCTCACCTTTGCCTGAAATCGGTCGGGGCGTATGATGAAGTCGGCAACGCGAAAGGAGCATGAAATGGCGCGCAAACAGCAAGAAGCGGATCCCGATGAAGTCGCCTTGATCGAGTGGTGTACGGTAGTAGAAGAACTCTTCGTGGCTGCCGGCGTGCCGCGGAACGAAGCACAGCAGTACATCGAAGATGAAGCGGAGTGGTTCACCGACATGTTCTTCGAGGGGCTGGGTCCGGAAGAAGCAGCCAGGGCGGCACTGAAATAAGCCGCCGCTGGCGACGTAAGCACTCGAATCCTTCCTGCCGCGAAGGCTATTACACGGTGTACTGATGACCGCGCTCCGACAAGGGCCTGCGAGCCCGCCATTGGAGCAAGGCGTCCCAGAGCAGGAAGAACACCAGGCTGACGCCCATTACCGGCAGGAACACGCCCAGCGCAACGGCCACAGCAACGAGCAGCAGTCGTGCGGGCCATGGTGCCTTTCCAGCCAGGGAAAGAACCCCCTGCCGTGGCAGGCCGCCCAAATTGCGTGTCGGGCGCCGGCGCCACCACATCATGTAGCCCCAGATCACCATCACACTCAGGCAGCTTGCCATGACGATGAGTAGCAGCTGGTTGGGCAGGCCGAATAGCGTGCCCATGTGCAGATCGATGCCCCAACGGGTCAGCTTGGCCGCCAGCGGGAAGGCTTGAAAGTCAGTGCGATCCAGTATGGACATATCACGCGGATCGATTGAGACGGCATCGACTTGCGTGGGCCAAGCCCGGTCGACCTCCGTCACGGTCCACGCCTTGTCCGGGCCCCTTGCCGGGCGAATCTCCACTTTGCCGGCATCGATCCCCGCGGCACGCGCAGTCTGCAACACAGCGTCGAACATGGCGTCGTCCGTCATCAAGGGCACGGTCGCCGGCCCTGCGGCCGCTTCCGCGGCGGGCGCCGTCGTGCCAGGCGCCTTCTGGACCGGTACAGTCAGGGCACGGTGTTCCGCGTGCTCGTCGCCATCAGCCGCCCCCGAGTGCGCACCCTGCCCATGCAGATGCCCCTGTGCGGCGTCCGTCCCGGCGGCTTGCGCCGGGAGTGTGGTGGCCACGGACGGTGTGCCCCAGCCGTAATGCGCTCGTAGCACCCCGATATTCCCGCCGGCATGATTCGACCAGGTCAACCCTGTAATTGAAAAGAACACGACACCAAGAAATGCCCAGGCGCCCAGTGTGCCATGCCAGCGGCGCAAGCGTTGGCGCCGATGCTGCCCGAGCGTAGCGCCGGGCCCAGCCGCCACACCCCTGGGCATAGCGCTGGACGGCGCGACGATAGCCGTCGTCGATGCACTGGAAGACGGGCGCGTACGCTCACGCCTTCGCCGCGAGAACCAGAGAACGAGTCCCCCAACAGCGAGCAGCCATAGCCAGGATGCCGCCAACTCGCTGTACAGCCGGCCTATGTCGCCCAACAATAGACCGCGATGGAAGCGATCAAGCCAGCTGCGGACAGGCAGTACCCCGGCGGCCCCGTATACGTCCAGGGTATCCCGCACGTCCCCTGACACGGGGTCGACAAAAACTGCGTGACTCTCCGAGGGTCCGAGCGCAGAACTGCTGAACATCACGCGCGTGGTGGTACCTGGCATGGGGGCGGGCCGAACGGCAACAAGCTGCATGTCGTCGCCAATCCGTCCGCGCGCCGCCGCGATCTGCTCCTGCAATGGCACAGCAGGCCCCAAGGAGTCGGTGTAAAGCGCCTTGCGATAGAGATGGTCCTCGATCTGAGGCGTCAGCGCGTAGACTATCCCGCTCAAGGCGGCGATGAGCAGGAACGGACCGATGAACAGGCCGATATAGAAATGAAGCCGTGTCAGCAGGGGAAGCAACCACGATTTCGGGCTATGGTCGGCTGCTGCTTCCGAAGTTGTCCGGCTGGTGGCAGCGGTGCCGCCCAAAGCGGTGGAAATGGAGGACTCGTTCACGATTCACCTTTTATGGCTTTACATCGTTCCGGGCGGACGCACATCGCACTGGGCAGTGATGGCGCGCTGATCTTCGAACCGCAGTGTGATCGGACGGTGGGTCCCGACCTCAAGCGCCTCCGAAGGCTTTTCCAACATCACATGGTGGCCGCCGGGCGCAAACTCGAACTTTCCGCCCGCGGGAACCGATACTTTGTCGGCGTGCACCATACGCGCCATGCCCTGGCTAGACTCGTGCGCGTGCAGCATCACCCTGCCGAAGCCTTCTGCCTGCGCGCCGATCAGCACCGCGTCTTGCGCACCGGAGTTCACCAGGGTGAAGTAAGCGGCAGCCGGCAGCCGATTCGGCATCGCACGAATCCAGCATCCGTTGACCGAGACACCTTCCGGCGCCTCGGCCGAGGCGGGATCGAGGTGAGCCGGCATGCCGTGGGCATGATCATGACCCGCGCCGGCGTGCCCACCGTGCGCGCCGTGTCCGCCATGGTCATGAGCCTGAGTTGTGAAGGGAAGCATGGCCGCCAGGGCCAGGGCCATGCCCGGGACAATCGCTTTCATCCTGTCCTCTGCCTCAGTGTTTGGAAGTGCCATGGCCGTGTGCGGGCTTGCCATGGCTGTGATCGTGGCCGTGGCCACCGGCGTTCGCACCGCTCGCCAATGGCCGCACGGGCGCCTGCAGATCGACCGTGTTGCGCTTGCCGTCGGCGTCTTCAAAGGTCAGGGTCAAAGGTACGTTCTCCCCTTCCTTTACCTGACCATGCAGGTCGATCAGCATGATGTGGTAACTGCCGGGCTTGAGTTCGACAGTCTTCCCGCCGGGCAGCGGCACCTCAGGCACCTGCCGCATCTTCATGACGTTGTTGTCCATCACCATCTCGTGAACCTCGACATGCTTGGCCACCGGCGAGTCTGCCTGGACGAGTCGGGTATCGGCGGAGGAAGTGAGGCGCATGAATGCCCCCGTGCCGTTCTGTTGTGGAACAGTGGCGCGCACCCAAGGCTCTTCGATCTTGACTTCGGCGTGTGCCGCAGTGGCGACGAACAGTGCGCAAGCCGTGAAGCCGGCCCATTTGAACAATTGGGACATGTTGATCTCCTTGAAAGGATTGGTCAGGGAATTACCGCCTGCAGGCGTGTTGGCACCGGCAACGCAATAAAAGCGTTGCCCATCGGCGTCGTATTGCCCAGCATCGCTGGCGCCCATACGGATTTCGGACATGAAAAAACCCCGGAATCGATATCGTCGAAACAGGCCCGGAGTAGCACCGGACCCCGCGAAAGATCAGCCGAGGTTGGAAGGCGGAGCGCGGGAACCGAGAGGCGGCCCCAACGCGGGCAATGCAGGCAGGCCTTGCCGGGATTCCGCGACGGTAAGCGGATGAACGTTGAAAACGACCTGCACAAAGGCGGCGTCGTGCCCCGGAAGCAGTGTCTGGGCAACGTTCAATCCGAATGGACATTCGTAGTTGCCTTGATTGTCGTCGGGCGCAGCCTTGTCGTCTGGATCGGAGAAGTCGACCAGCATTACCGAGTTGACGCCGCCCATGGAGCACAAGGTGATGGCGAAAGTATCGCCGCGCGGACTGGAATCCGGCATGTACCCCACGGGGATGATCGCCCGACACAGGAAAGCGACGACCGTCAGGCAAATGAAGGTTTGCCAGACTGCCATGCGCTTGTGCCAGAAAGTACTTCTGCGGGCGGACATGCGAATAATTGTATGGCAGATGCTTATGCTTGTGGCGTTGTAACGCTGGGCGATAATACCGCGACTCGAAACCGTACCCATCAGCATGACATCTTTCGACTTGGCTCTACAAGGGCTGCAACGCCTGGAGCAGCGTGTATACCAGGAACTTCGTCTCCTCAATATTCCTCCAAAAGATTGGATGCCCGACATCCGCCGCGATGGCGAAGCGCTTACGCCCGTGATCATCGTAGGCGGCGGGATGGCCGGCTTGTGCGCGGCCGCCGCCTTGCGCCGCGAAGGCATTTCCAGCGTGATTCTGGACCAGGCACCAGCCGGTCTGGAAGGGCCGTGGGCGACGACCGCCCGCATGGAGACCTTGCGTTCACCGAAGAATCTGACTGGCCCCGCGCTGGGTATTCCGAGCCTGACCTTCCGCGCTTGGTACACCGCACAGTTCGGTGACGACGCGTGGCAGGCCATGGACAAGATTCCGCGCCGGCAATGGGCCGACTACCTACAGTGGTACGGCAAAGTAACCGCCGCCAATGTCCTCAACCGCCGCCGCGTCGTAAGCATCATCCCAACCGCTGAAGGCCACGTCGAGTTGCAGGTGTGCCGCCTGGACACCGGAGAAGACGAGACGCTTGCGGCGCGCCGCGTGGTTCTCGCCACCGGCCGCGATGGGCTGGGCGGACCCTGGGTGCCGGAGTGGGCGACCGGCCTGCCTCGCGGTCAATGGATGCATTCCGCCGACCAATGGAACGACGGAGTATTTGCCGGAAAGCGAGTGGTCGTGATCGGCGCCGGCGCGTCTGCCATGGACAGCGCGGCCACAGCGCTGGAGAGCGGCGCCGCGCGCGTGCATCTGCTGGCCCGCCGGAGAAATATCCCGCGCGTCAACAAAGGTAAGGGATCGGTGAGCCCCGGCATGACTCATGGCTTCTGGCAGCTTCCCGACGACTGGAAGTGGCGCGTCCGACACTACATCAATGCACAACAAGTGCCGCCGCCTCAGGGAAGCACCTTGCGTGTCTCTCGCCACGAGAATGCCTACTTCCACACGGACACACAGGTGCAGGCCGCTACGGTCAACTTTGATGGCTCGCTGTGCCTGCGCACCAATCACGGTCTCCTCGAGACCGACTACGTGATCTTCAGCACGGGCTTTCGGATAGACCTCTCGCAAAGACCGGAGTTTTCCGCCTTCGCGCATACAGTACGCACCTGGGGCGACCGCTACCGGCCCGACGGCGCCCTGGGCGATAGCGAACTACGCGACTCTCCCGACCTTGGCGCGGCCTTCGAGTTCCAGGCCAGGGCGGGTACGGAATGTCCCGGACTGGAACGGATCCATTGCTTCTGCTACCCGTCGACTCTTTCGCATGGCACTGTGGCGGGCGACATCCCTCAGATCAGCGACGGCGCTGACCGGCTCGCGCGCGGCCTGTGCGCCCTCTTCCTGAACGAAGACATGCCCTGGCATTTCGAGCGTCTGCAGGCCTACGGGGAGCCGGAACTCGACGGGGATGAATGGCGTGAAACGCCCATCGACTCTCTTACATGGAATACACGAGCTTGACTATGCAACCCCAACAGAACGATGTCATCGACCGCTTGCTGGGCCTTCGGACCGGCCGCTCCGTGCACGGATTGCGCCATGGCCGGCCGAAAGTGGTGGAAGCGACGCAGGCCTTTCACGAACTGGCTTTCTTCTCGCCCGCCCTCACCGCGAAGCAAAGGCATGATCGCCTTCTCGCAGCGGCCCTGACCGCACACGCCACCGGACCCGACGCGCTTTATGCGGAGTACCGCCAGCAGCTGCTCGATAGCGAAGCCGCCCAGTCCTATCGGACTTTGGTCGAAGGCGACAGTTCCAGCGACGAGCCCGCTCTTGATGCGCTCGCCGCTTACGCACGGACGCTCGCCCTGGAGCCCGCGACCGCGGATCGCACTGCGCTGCTCGCCCTGACCGAAGCCGGTTGGAGCGTACCCGACATCGTGGCCCTGGCACAGGTAATGGGTTATGTCAGCTACCAGTCCCGGATGATGATCGGTCTATCAGCGCTGGGCGAGCTGGGCGCGGAGGCACGACCCATCATCGAGCCGGCCGACGACGACCCGGCTTTCGTTCATCCGGCGCACCTGCCGGGCCCTGGCGAGCGGCTGGATATCAGCGGATACACCAATGCGTCGCTGGGCTGGAAGTCCTGGCTGCCCATTCAGGACATCGCCCTGCTCACGGATTCGCAGTCCGGCATACTTGACACCAGCCATCCCACGGCCAGGGAGTCCGACTATTACATGTTGCTGGTGCGCGCACCCGAGCTGCTGGAACAGCGCAGCCTGGTCTACAACGCCATCATGTACGCCCCCGGCGGCGCCGCCCGCCATGAAAGGGAGCTGGCCAGCGCCGCGGTGTCCCGTATCAATGGCTGTGTCTATTGCACTTCCGTCCATGCGCAGCGCTTCGAGCAACTGAGCAAGCGCAACGACGTCATTGCACAGCTCTTTGCCGATCCTCGCCATGCAGGCACCACCGCCCGCGAACGCGCCATCGTGCGGACCGCCATCGCACTCACGGAGGACCCCAAGGCCTTCAGCGGCGCGACGCTACAGCCACTGGTTTCCCAAGGCATGTCGCCGGAACAGATACGCGATGTCCTCTGCTCCGTCGCCATCTTTGCGTGGGCCAATCGCCTGATGATGAATCTTGGCGAACACGTAATGCCAGAAGAAGACTGAGGCCGCGCGTATCCCCACCGCGCGTTTTCTTAAGTCCCCGCTTCATCACCCCGTTCGTTCGCACGATGAGCGAACGGGTAAGTACGGATTGCACCCCTCAACCGACTTCATTATTCTTCGCTATGCGAAATTAATTTCGTTTTACGTAAATCTCTGCAGAGGAAGCAATGTCCACAGCAAGCACGGAAGTCGGGTACACCGCCATTTCTCGGGTCGAACCTGACCGCGTCACAGTGCGCGGCAAGGATCTCGCCACAGAACTGATCGGAAAGGTGTCTTACACCAGCTACTTCCTTTTCCTGCTGACGGGAAAGCAGCCGTCCGACTCGCTGGTGAAACTGGCTGATGCCACCATGGTCGCCATTGCCGAGCACGGCTTCGTACCGTCCATTCAGGCGGCACGCATGACGTACGCGGCTGCGCCCAATGCCATGCAAGGGGCCGTAGCGGCCGGCTTGCTGGGCTGCGGCCCGGTCATTCTGGGCGCGTCCTCGGAAACGGGTGAATTCCTGGCACGCATCATTGAAATGGCCGAACAAGACAATGTCTCTCTGACTCAGGCTGCGTCCCGCTTATTGCAGGAACTCAGGGAACAGCGTCGGCCCGTTCCGGGCTTTGGGCACCCGGTCCACCGCCAGGAAGACCCGCGCGCCACACGGCTGCTGGGCTACGCCCGCGAGCTGGGCACCGCAGGCCAACATATGGCGGCACTCGAAGCCGTCGTTGAAACGCTGCAGGAATCCTACGGCCGCAATCTTCCCATGAATGTTTCGGCGGCCATTCCCGCTGTATTGCTTGATGCTGGCTTCCCGTTGCGAGCGCTCATCGGCATCCCCATGGTGGCACGAACCGGCTCACTGGTGGCGCATCTGTTCGAAGAGCAGGAAACAAAACTCGGATTCAAACTGGCTGCCAGGGCGGAAGAAGGTGTCCGGTACAACGGTCCCGACTCCGGGGAAATCGACGAAACGGTGCGTGCATGACGACCACGCTCATGTCGCCTGCGGACGTCGTGTCGCTTTACCCCGACCACGACTACTCCTTACCTTCCCTTCTGAAAAGCCGCATTTCTGCAGTACCGAATAAGCCCTTCCTGGTGTTCGAGGAAAAAAGCTGGACCTACGCCGAGTTCGGCATGGCGGTGGAAAGAACGGCGGCATGGCTGCAGGGGCGCGGCATAACTCCGGGCGACCGCCTGGGTGTGTTTTCCTACAACCATCCGACCACTGTAATCCTGCTCTTTGCGCTGGCGCGCATCGGTGCCATCATGGTGCCGCTCAACCCGGAATTCGGAGTCGCCGAGGCTCGCTATGCCCTGGAGAACGCCGCCGTCACCGGCGTAGTCTGTTCTCCCCACACCTACGCCACCGCGCTGGAGGCATGCCGCGATATGGCGCCCCTTCCCTGGATGGCGCTCAACGAAGGCAGCGATTCGATCGATGCGCCCATCGTGGAAGAAGAAGTCCTTCGGAGCTCAGGTCCCGTCGTCGCCCACGGCAGCGCAGATTCCACTTGCCTGTTCATCTACACCTCGGGAACCACAGGATCGCCGAAGGCGGCCATGCATGGCCAGCGCGGCTACGTCCTGACGGCGGAAGCCTTCATCGTACGCATGTACCTGCAACCGCAAGACCGCGTGCTCTGCGTCTTGCCGCTATTCCATATCAACGCGCTCTTCTATTCGGTAGGCGGCGCCATGGCGGCCGGCGCAACCCTGGTCCTGGCCCGGCGCTTCTCAGCGTCCACCTTCTGGGCTACCGTACACGACACCGGGGCCACGACCTGCAACCTCATCGGTGCGGCCGCCTCCATCCTGGTCAAGCGCGACCGCAAAGAGTTTCGCCCCGACCACGACATGGCCAAGATGTTCATCGCCCCTTTGGACGAACGCCTCCTGTTCTCGTTTACTCAGGAATTCGGCGTGAGCGATCTCATCGAGTGCTACGGTATGACCGAGATTCCGGGCGTCGTATCGAACCCGTTCCCGGGCCCCAGAAAACTGGGCAGCATGGGACGTATATCTCCTCATCTCGCCCGCGATCTGCCTCAGCCGGAACTGAAGGTGGTGAACGAACGCTTCGAAGAAGTGACAAACGGCGAGCATGGAATCCTACTTGTTCGCACGCCCACGCTCATGCAAGGCTACTACCGCGACACCCGCCGTACGGAAGAAGCTTTCCACGACGGCTGGTTCATCACGGGCGATCTCGTCTGGAAGGACGACGATGATTTTTACTGGTTCGTGGCCCGGCAGCGGGACATCATCCGATGCCGGGGCGAGAATATCGCTGGTGCCGAGCTCGACCGCATCATCAGCGCTCATCCGGATGTGCTCGAGGCCGCGGCCATCGGCGTTCCGTCCGAATTGGGCGAAGAAGACATCCTTGCCGTCGTGGTACCGCGCCCCGGAAGAACACCTTCCGCGCAAGACGTTGGCGACTGGGTAGGGAGCCATCTCGCAGCCATCAAGATACCGAAATATGTCGTTTTCACTGACGCGCTGCCAAAAACGCCCACTGAACGTGTAGAAAAATTCAAGCTCAAGGCGGACCCGCAACTGTTGGGTCGCGCCACGATGCTGGAAGGCGTTCCATCAAAAAGAGCAGCATCTTGAGCTGCCGTGGATCTCGAAGCGATAAATCCGCCTTACATACGGTTATTCACATCCAGCCCCAACTATCCCATCGGAGGAAACCCATGACACGCATTCGTCCCTTACGCATGGCCCTGAGCGGCCTGGCCGTCGTTTCCAGCATGCTGCTTCCTGCGGCGCAGGCACAAGACTATCCGACTCAACCCATACGCATGGTCGTGCCTTACGCGCCGGGCGGCGCAACCGACATCGTAGGCCGGCTCGTCGGAAAAGCCTTGTCGGAAAAACTCGGCCAACCGGTTGTCGTCGAGAACAAGTCAGGCGGCAACACCGGGATCGGCGCATCGACTGTTGCTCGCTCGGAGCCCAACGGCTACACGATTCTGTTCACCAATGATGCGACTTTCGTGCTGAATCCTGCCGTCTTCAAGAGCTTGCCCTATGATCTGGAAGGGCTCACTCCGGTAGGGACCGTGTGCTACCTGAATCTGGGCATGGCCGTCAACGCCGAGGTGCCCGTCAGCACGATGAAGGAACTCGAGGCCTATACCCGCGATAACCCAAAAAAATTCGCCTACGGCTCGTTCGGCGTGGGAAGCCACCCGCACTTCATGGGCGAAATCTACAAGCGGGTGACTCAATCGGACATCACCCATGTACCGTATAAGGGCTCATCACCGGCGGTGGTCGATGTCGTGGGGAACCAGATCCTGTTCACCTTTCCAGCGCTCGCCACGATTCAGGGTCACGTGAAAGACAACCGCATCAAGCTTCTCGCGATCTCGGGCGAAGAGCGCTCGCCTCTCATGCCAGACGTTCCCACCTTCAACGAAGTGGGTTACCCGGACCTCAACATCGGCGGATGGTACGGTTTCCTGGCCCCCGCCGGGACACCGGAGCCCGTGATTCAAAAACTGAATGCCGCACTGGCGGAGATTCTTGACGATCCTGCAGTCGCGAAGAGCCTGGTGGCCCAGGGCACCATCCCCATGAAAATGACGCCGGCCGAGATGAAGGAAAAGATGAGCTCCGAAATTGCGCGCATGAAGGTGATCGCTGAAGAAGCCGACATCAGTATCGATTAAGCATCACACTCCGGCCGTGCTTTCTGCCTACGCAGAAGCCACGGCATCAACGGGGACTGGATGCCGTCAGGGCGGGGTATCGAATCAGTTGCTCGCTGATCCGCTGCGCCGCCCTTTGCAAGGGTGCAAGACGCGTCTCGATCAGCTTTTCACGTGTGATCTTCGTCGAATCCGCAGAGCAGTTGATAGCGGCCAGCACCCTGCCGTGTTGATCGTGTACCGGCACGGCAATCGCTATGGTTCCCAGCCCGATAGCGTCTTGAGCGATGCCGAACCCGTTCTCGCGGGCGGCAAGACAGTGCGCACGCAGGGCGTCGCTGCTGACCGGCGTCTTCGGCGTGAAGGCGGGGAACGGCGCCTGGCAAAGATAGGCCTCCAGCTCGCCGTCCGGCAGACTGCCCAGCAGAACATAGCCGGTCGAGGAACCATGGGCCGGCATGCGGGCGCCTACGTGTTGACGCAGCCGCGCGGGCCGGTTGCTGGGAATATGCACAACGTAGACCACATCGTTGCCATCCAGCATGGTCAGCGAAGACGCGTCATGAAATACGTCCACCAGCTCCTGGAGATAGATCTGGGCGACTTCGTTGAGGTTCATTGACTCCACGAAGGCCGCGCCGAGCTGAAGGACACGGGCCGTGAGAACGAAACGGCGCCCATTCTGTCGGACATAGCCCAGCGCGGCCAGCGTCAACAGCGAACGCCGCACCGTTGCCGCGGTCAGGCCGGTCTTGGCAGCGACCTCGCTAAGCGTCATTTCAGGCGTACTGCTAGTGAAGGCAAGCAATACGTCAATGCCGCGCGCCAGCGACGTCACGAAATCGGGGTGGGTGTCTTCCAGTGGCATTCCCGGATTATACGGAGGCCCGAAGCGCCGGGGCGGTACACTGCGCCGCTCGCTCTTCGACACTGTTCGTTGTCCGCTGTTCTACGTTCGACGTTCGACGTTCGACGTTCGACGTTCGACGATCGCTGATCGCTGATCGCACAACGGTAGAATGTCCGTTTCTCCCGGCGCCACGCAGGCCTTGTTCCTGCCCGAAAGATGATAGACATACGCTCCTCACCCGCCTTCCCCCCATGGTCGGATGCGCCGGAAGGATGGGACTGGCTCGCTCAGGACGCGGACGGCCGCTGGTTCTGGTATGCCGTGCCGCCGCAATTGGGCCTGGCGGGCGGCATCTGGCGCTCGCCGCGTAAAGCGCAGCAGTTCGCCGGACAAGGCGCCCCTAATCCACTATGGCATGAAAGCTGCACGCACAGGCCGGAACGCTGATCGAGCCTCATTTGAGGCTGGTGAATTTCACTTGTTGCTCGCGCATTGCGTGACACTTGATGTTTACACGCCTCACCCTCATTGCGGAGCCGGAATGAATCAAACTCCAAAAGACATCATCGAGTTCTGGGAAGACGCCGGACCGCGTTGCTGGTTTCAAGGCGGAGACAGCTTCGATTCGCGATGCAGAGATCGTTTCCTGGACCTGCATCTGGCCGCGGCCCGTGGCGAGTTGGCAAGCTGGAGCGAGACCGCCCAGGGAACGCTTGCACTACTGCTGCTGCTCGATCAGATACCGCGCAACGTATTCCGGGGAAGCGCGCACGCTTATGCCACGGACCCCATGGCGCTCGCGGCGGCAAATCTCGCGATTGAGCGCGGACATGATCGCGAATATGCCTTCGAATTGCGCAGCTTTTTCTATTTGCCGTTCATGCATTCGGAATCCCTGGAGGATCAGCGCCGTTGCGTGGCTATCTTCCGGGAATTTCCAGAGTCCGCCTCCGCGCCCTGGGCTCGCCATCATCTCGATATCATCGAACGATTTGGCCGGTTTCCACACCGCAATCACCTGCTCGGGCGCAAAACCACACCGGACGAAAAGGCCTGGATGGACGCAGGCGGATTTCAGGGCTGATACCCGCGCGCCATCTTCTATCAGTTCGAGGGAACCGATGCCTCTCATTGACGCCGACCTGCACTCCAGGGTGTCCACCGCCTGGCGCCTCCAGTGTCAAGACACGCCCGCCCCTGCGCGACACCTGGCGCAGCATCTTGCGTGCACCCATGCGGTCGCTCTCGTCGGCCACTTCTATACCACCATGCTGAACGACGCCGGAACGGCCGTGTTCCTGTCGCACGAAATGGTGGAACAGCGCCTGGCGGCATCCTTGCGGCGGTGGCTGGAAGACGTGCTGGCGGACGGCGACGCCCGGGTGATCGAAACGCAGATTGAACGGCAGCTGGAAGTCGGCAGCGTCCATGCCCGCATCGGCATTCCCGCTCATGTGGTCATTGCCGGCGCGCGGATGATCAAACAGACGCTGGCGCGGCATATCCGCGAAGCGAACGCCCATGAAAGCGTGCGCTTCGAGGCGCTGAGCTACGCCGCAGGCATCGTCGACCTCGCGATCGAGCTCATGGTCGCGGCCTACACACAGGCCCGCGAGCGGTCCGTGAAAGAAGAAGAGGCCTACCGGTATTTCGTCGGCGCCAAGAACATCGGGCTGGAACGGGAGCGACAACAGGGCGGACTGCTCGAATGGGAGAATGCCGTTGTCTTTCAGCTGGCCACGGGAGCCCCATTGGCCAATCTTCCTCTGCTTTCCTCGGGAGCTTTCGGCCTTTGGTTCAAGCACAAAGGCCAACCCGTATTCAGTAAAGATCCCCAATCGAACACCGTCGCAGAACTCATCGACGAATGCGATGCAGACATCCGGCAGTTGCAGGACGGAACCGAGGACTCGCCCCAGGCTCGCACCGATCTGCTCAGGCGTTTGCACGCGCGCGCTGCACAGATCCGCCAGCTGATTCACTCCATGTTCGAAAAGATGATGGAGCTGGAAAGCGGACGCGATGAGCTCACCCACCTGCTGAACCGGCGCTTTCTTGCCACCGTCTTACGCCGCGAAGTCTCCCTGGCGGGCCGCGGACGCCGCTCCTTCGCGGTCGTCATGGTCGACGTGGATCACTTCAAGTCCATCAACGACCGGCACGGCCATGCCGCCGGTGATCTCGCGCTGCAGGCGGTGGCCGCCGTGCTGCTGCGCAGCCTGCGCATCAGCGATTACGCGTTTCGCTACGGCGGAGAAGAATTCCTTTTGGTGATCGTCGAGACGGATGCCAAAAGCGCGCAGGCGGTCGGAGAGCGCATACGCGCCGAAGTCGAACGGGAAATCATCAACTTGCCCGGCGGCCACTCAGTCAAGGTCACGGTGAGCGTGGGGATCGCCCTACATACCGGCCATCCGGACTACGCGCATGTCGTGGAAGCGGCCGACAAAGCCCTCTATCGCGCAAAGGCGCTCGGGCGCAATCGCCTTGAAATGGCGACGGCGCAGGACGCGGCACTGCCTCCTTCCGAAAGGCCGTGACCACGGCGGTGCCCCGACCTAAAGGTCAGCAGCCTGGAGGCTCGCTATCCCGCCATTCGCTTCTGGAATGGGAATGAAAACAAATCAAACCATACGCTTGGGCCTGCTCCTATAGTCGTGGCATTCACGATAAAAGGAGACAACCATGAACCTATGCGCCCGCGCTTTCGCAGGCCGCCCCAGCCGCCACACCGGCTTGCGTCGGCTGATTCCCGCTCTTGCGGCGGTCTGTGTAATGGCAGCCGCTCCGGCGGTGGCTCATGCGGACGCCTGGCCTTCAAAGCTGGTGAGAGTCGTCGTACCTTACGGCCCTGGAGGCATCGCCGACATCTCCGCGCGCTCGGTGGCCCACAAGCTGTCCGAGATGACGGGGCAACGGTTCGTCGTCGAGAACAAGCCGGGCGCCGACACACGCATCGGCACCGAAGTCGTCGCCCGTGAACGCGGCAACGATCATGTCATGCTGCTGGCCGGCGGCGGCTTTGCGGTAAACAACGCACTCTTCGACGATCTTCGATATGACACCGCCAAGGATTTCATCCCGCTGGGCTTGGTGGTGTCCAACCCTCTGCTCCTGGTCCTGGGCGCGGAACAGCCTTATGGCTCGGTGAAAGAACTCGTGGCAGCGTCCAAAGATGGCGAAAACATCACGCTTGCTTCGGGCGGAAAGGGAACATTGAGCCACATGTCCATGGAACTGCTGTCCGCCCAGATGGACGCACCCATCACGCATGTGCCGTACAAGGGCGGATCCGCGCATACCGCAGACGTCGTAAGCGGGCTGGTGACCGGTATCTTCGAGAATCCCAGCTCTGCCTTGCCCGTGCTCCGTTCAGGGAAATACAAGGTGATTGCCACCACAGGTGCTCAGCGCAGCCCGGCCTTGCCGGAAGTCCCGACAGTCGCCGAAAGCGGCGTCGACGGCTTCGAGGTGGTCAACTGGTTCGGATTATTCGCGCCGGCGGACGTGCCCGAAGCCACGATCAACAAGATGGCACAGTTGCTCGAGCAGGCGCTGGACGACGAGGCCTTGCGCGAGCGCTTCGCGAACGACGGCGTCAGCGTCGGAGGACGCATGACTCAGGATTTCGGCCAGTTCGTTGCTGCCGAAACGGTGAAATGGGGCCAGATCGTACAGGCCCGGAACATCCGCGCAAACAACTGAGCAGCATCGATGATAAAGGAGCAAACCACTGAGCGGCATCCATGACCAAGACGCACACAACGGGCAGCGATATTGATCCGGCGCTGCTCCAGCAGATCCGGGAAGCGCAGGCACTTCGCGAACAGCTTCAGGGCCAGCAACACACGGATACCGAAATTCGCCGGCTTGTCAGCGAGCTTGGAGCCCGGCGCATTGCAGGGCGCCCTTACGGAATCGAGAGCAGCGACGCGATCGTCCCGGGTGCGTGGCATGACATCCCCGTTCGCATCTACCGGCGTAGCGCAACAGCCGAGCCCCGCCGCCTGATGTTGTACTTTCACGGTGGCGGCTGGACGACCGGCAGTATAGAGACGCATGACGCCTTGTGCGCCCACATCGCCCATCGCTGCGATCATATCGTGATCAGCGTGGGTTATCGCCTCGCGCCCGAGCACTCTTTTCCCGCCCAGAACGACGATGCGATCGCAGCCACCCTTTGGGCGCTGCAGAATCGCCGGGAATTCGGCATCACCGCGTCTGCGGGCTGGACGATGGCAGGGGACAGTGCGGGCGCCCATCTGGCGATCGCGAGCACCTTGCAGCTGCAGGAACATCATTTCCCCGTCTGCGACAGCCTGCTGCTGTTCTATCCTCCCATTGCGCCGGTCGTCTCCACCGAAAGCCGTGATCGCTACCGCAGCGGCCCCGGACTCACGGTGAATACGATGGAAGAGTTCTGGCACTATTATGCGGGAAGCCCTGCTGAAGGCGTCGTGGACAGGCCGACGGGAAACCACCATCGCAAGGGCTCCGACTCATTTTCCGATCCGCGACTGGATCTTCGGCGGTGGCCCGGGCTGAATAAATTGCCCCCATGCGTGATCATGACCGCCGAGCACGACATACTGCGTGACGAAGGCGAATTCTTTGCCCGGCTGTTGAAGGAACACGGCAACGATGTGCAATGCCTGCGCGCCGCGGGGATGCCCCACGGCTTTGCACGTATGCTCAACGCGAGCGCCCGCGCACGCGACCACGTCGACGCGGCCTGTGCCCGTTTTCTGGCTCTTGAGCCGCTCACCCGCGGGAAAAGAACACTGTTCGAGTAACCGAATCCAGCCACTGTTGCGACAGGATTTCCGCTTGTTCGCGGATCCAGTCGCCCACGGTGTTCACATGCCGGCTCCTTCCACGACGGTCTGACAGGACCAGGTAGTAGCCGCTGCTGCCCAGCATGGCTTCGTTGAACGGAGCGATCAATTCGCCGCCAGCCAGGAATTTACGGACCAGCAGGCGCGGCACCAGGCCCACGCCCAGCCCCGCCATCACCGCTTCGATCATCACTGAGTAGTGATCGTAGGCCTGTATGTCTCTCGGTTGGAATGCGGCTTCCATGGCGTGGCGCCATTCCGTCCACGCCGTTGGGTAAAGACTGTGTCCGAAAAGGCGAGCGCCGGCAAGATCGTCCACGGTGCGCAGGGGCTGCTTGCCAAGCCATTCAGGGCTGGCAATCACGCACATCTCGCGCCCAAAAAGATAACGGGCGCGAACACCCTGCCACACGCCGCTTCCGAAGCGGATATCGGCATCGAGATCCAGGCGCGGTGTGGCCGCACTCATCAACTGGGGAGTGAGTCGAAGGTCGATCTCCGGATGCGCGTCCACAAACTCCGGCATGAGGGAAATCAGCCAATACTGAAGCACCGCCGGCGGCGCCAGAAGACTCACCATGGTGCCCTTTTCATCGCTGCGCTCGATCCGATCGACCGCGCGAGCGATACGGTCGAGTGCGGGCTCGACCGCTTCAAGGAACTCCTGCCCCGCGTGTGTCAGCCGCACGCCCCCGGCACGGACGAACAGGGGAGCCCCCAACGCATCTTCCAACGAGGAGATCTGCTTACTCACCGCACTCTGGGTCAGACATACGGAATCCGCGGCGCGAGTAAAACTGCCCATTCGGGCTACGGTCACAAAGACCTGCAGGGCCATCAGGGAAAAATTCGATCTGAGTAACTTCACGGGCCATTGGTCTGGTCGCGTGGTCAGGCAGCGCAGGCGCTTACCCGCAAGCGATACGCTCGATACGACCTTTATTGTTGATATGGACATTGAGACGGTCCGGACGGTAGTCCTGCGTAACCGCCGTACCAGGGCGAATGATACGCGCACCCTGGGGAAAGGTGCCGGCCTTGATGGCGTCTTCCTTCGCCCCGACCATCGATAGATACTGCAGCGAATTGCATTGGTCGCTGACGGGTTCGAAGGGAACGTTGGATTGGCAGGCTGCCAGGCCGAAGCTCAGGAACAGGGGGACGTACACAGGTCTCATGGTTGACTCCGATTAGGGACGTGCCTCGCCGGACGGCGAAACCGCTAGGAGGGAAATCACTGGGGCGACACCCTGTACAGCGCGCCGTTCTCGGCATCAGTGAGCACATACACGTTTCCGTCAGGCCCGACGCGCACGTCCCGGATGCGGGCATCCATGTCCGACAAAAGACGTTCCTCGCTCACGATGCTGTCGCCTTCGAGTTGCAGCCGGATGAGCTCGCGGTCTTTCAAGGCACCTATGAAAAGGCTGTGGCGCCATTCGGGATGTTCGTCAGAATCATAGAAGGCCATCCCGGAAATCGCGGGCGAATTCATCCATACGTAATGGGGAGGCTCGGTTCCCTCGACCTCTGCGCCTTTCGCTTCTGGAATGGCCAGGCCCGAGTAATTGCGTCCATGCGTGGCGATCGGCCAACCGTAGTTCAGACCTGCTTGCGGAATGTTGATCTCGTCGCCGCCACGAGCGCCGTGCTCGTGGGTCCATAACCGGCCGGTCCAGGGATTGAGTGCAGCCCCCTGCTGATTCCGGTGCCCGTAGCTCCAGATTTCCGGCAGCGCCCCCTGCTTCGATACGAAGGGATTGTCTTGCGGCACCGTTCCGTCGGGTTTCAGCCGGATCAATTTGCCTTGATGCTTGTCGAGATCCTGGGCCGTGGAACGTTGGTTATTCTCGCCCAGGGCAATGAAGAGATCGCCTTGCCGATCAAACACCAGACGCACGCCAAAATGCGCGCCGGAGGAAAGCTTGGGTTGTTGCCGGAAAATGACCTTGAAGTCTTCAAGGGCGGTGGCGTCTTCGGAAAGCCTTCCCACCCCGACCACCGTGCCAGCCCTGCCCTGCTCTCCCTGCTCGGCATAACCCATGAACAGCCGCCGGCTCTGGGCAAAATCCGGCGCTAAAACGATGTCGAGCAGGCCGCCCTGTGAACGCGCATAAACCTTCGGTACGCCGCTCAAGGGCTCAGAGAGCCGGCCATCTCGCCACAGCCTTAGCCGCCCCGGCCTTTCGGTAATGAGCAATCCTTCGCCATTTGGCAGGAAGGCCAGCGCCCATGGGTTCTCCAGGCCGTCCACCACTTTCTCGGCATGAGCGCCGCGCGACGGCGGAGCACTGTCCTGCACCGAGATGCCCCTGTGCTGCGCCGCTTCCGCGCGGGCCGCGGGGATGACCAATGCAAGGGCGAGCATCATTGCGCAAGCGCTCGCCAGGGACAGGCTTGCGGGCGCGACTGGCCCGGATATCGGTTTCGTCGGTGTCATGCACATGCTCCGTCGAGTGATTGCCTTGGCCATGTTAGCGCCAGCGCGCGTTCTTCGCCCCGGCTTTGATAGAATCTTGGGTCTTTCCACTTGCTTCAGGGGCGTCAGGACGCCTCTTGGAACCGCATCCGCACATGCCCAATCCGCCTTTGACTCGCAACAGCGTACGGGTGCAATGTATCATCCTCGCGGTCTTCCTCGCCCTGTTGGGCGTACTGATGGGGCTGATGATTCTCATTGATCAGCAGCGGACACGCACGAACGAAGCAACACGGCTGGCAACCCAAGCCATGCTCGTATCAAACAATCTGCAGCAGAACATGCACAGCGCGAATCACATTCTTGAAGAGACGCTGGCGCTGTATGACATCGCCTCGGATGAACAACAGCTGGAACGCATGCATACGCTGGCCAACGCCATGCCCATCATAAGGGCAATCGGCATTCTGGACAGTAACGGGATACAGAAGCTCACCACCCGCCCCGCGCTGGACAAAATCGACTTCAGCGACCGTCCCTACTTCATCAGCACGAAAGCAGATCCGCAGCGTCAGCGCCTTTATATTTCGACGCCCTACATGGGCATCACGGGCAAGGTCAGCATCACTCTGAGCAAAGCCATACTCGACGAAGACAACCGCTATCAAGGCGCGGTCTTCGCCGTTCTGGAAGCGGACTATATCGAGATGCTGATGCGCTCGACCCTTTACACAACGGACATGTGGGCGACCCTGCTGCACGTGGGAAGCGGTGAAGCCGTCCGTGTGGAGGCCGGCGCCGCAGGCATCGGAAAAGAGGATCTCTCCAGAGGCGCCCTGGAGGGAGCGCTCCCGCGCCTGACTCGAACCAGCGGGCCGACGTACATCCACGACGAAGATGGCGACGACACGCACTTGGTGACGGCCACGACCATCAGCGGGTACGCAGGCAACGCCGAGCGCCCGCTCGTAGTGGTGACCGGGCGCAATTATGAGGAAGCCATGGAAGCCTGGCGGCGCCGGGCCTACATGCAACTCGGGCTCTTCCTGCTGTTCGCCGTAGCGGCCGTCGGGGGCTTGCTTTTCTACCAGCGCCGACGACGTCAATACGATGCGCGGCGCGCATCCGATCAGCTTCGGGTACAGGCGCGAGAACAGGATTACCGCATCATTGTTGAGCGCACGGCCGATTGCGTCGTGAAACTCGACCCACAAGGCAATTGCTCCTATGCGAATCCGGCGTTCTGTCGTCTGTTCAGCCTGAGCCCGCGTCAGGCGCAGGGCCTCAGCTTCCTGGAACACATCGAGGCGGAAGACCAGCCCAACGCGCTCAACAATCTGGAGGCCGCCCTGCGCCATTCATCGGAACAGCGTTTCGAGGCGCGGTGTTCGACCCCGGCCGGGCCGCGGCACATGGAATGGACGCTTTGCTCCGTGCTGAGCGATGAAGGCAGACGGGCCAGCGTGATCGGCGTGGGGCGCGACGTGTCGGCACATATCGCCATGCGCGACGAACTTCGTAGCCTCGCTCACCACGATAGCCTGACTGGGCTCACCAACCGGGGCCGGTTCCAGGAGCTGGCCGCGACGGAGATCGGGCGCTCGCACCGCTATGGTCTGACTCTTGCGCTCCTGCTGATCGACCTCGATCATTTCAAGCGTGTGAATGACACACTCGGCCACCATGCCGGCGACGTGGCGCTGCAAACCTGCGCTCGGGTACTGCAGAGCGAATGCCGCGAATCCGATGTGGCGGCCCGTGTCGGCGGTGAGGAGTTCGCAGTTTTGCTGCCCAACACGCCCATCGAAGAAGCCCTGCAAGTCGCCGAAAGACTGCGCGCCGCCATCGCCGCGCAGGCGGTTGTGCTGCAGGATGGCAGTCAGTTCAATCTGACGGCCTCGCTGGGCGTGGCCGGACTCCATAGCGATGAGTCCCTCGAGGCGCTCATGCAGCGCGCCGATCGCGCGCTGTATGGCGCGAAGCAAAGCGGCCGGGACCGCGTGGAAGTCTCGGACGCCTGAACGCCACTCAGCGGCGGTATGCCAGAGCGGCCTGGGACTGCATCGGCACCGCCTCTGTGACCGCGCGCTGTGGCAGCTTGAATATGGAAACCGCATCCGAAAGCCGGCGGGTCTGATCCTGCAAGGCCTGAGCGGCCGCGGCCGCCTCTTCCACCAGCGCGGCATTCTGCTGGGTGACGCCGTCCATTTGCGTGACGGCCGTATTGACCTCGTCAATGCCGCTGGCCTGTTCTTCAGAAGCCGCAGAGATTTCAGACATGATGTGGGTCGCCTGGATCACTGACTCCACGATTTCCTGCATGGTTCTCCCGGTCCGTCCGACCAGTTCGGAGCCCGTTGCCACCTTTTGTTCAGAGTCTTCGATCAACTGCTTGATCTCCTTGGCTGCCCCGGCGGTACGCTGCGCCAGCACCCGCACTTCGGAGGCCACCACCGCAAAGCCCTTTCCTTGTTCTCCGGCCCGAGCGGCCTCCACTGCTGCATTCAGCGCAAGAATGTTGGTCTGGAAGGCGATGCTGTCGATCACTCCCACGATCTCCGCAATACGCTCCGAGCTTTCCGCAATATTGCGCATGGTGTCGACCACACTTGCGGTTTCCCGTCCTCCGCGTTGAGCGACCTCGGATGAGTTTGTCACCATCTGGGCCGCCTGCCTCGCACTGTCCGCGTTCTGTTTCACCGTCGCTGCAAACTGCTCCATACTGGCCGCCGTCTGCTGCAGCGTAGCTGCCTGCTGCTCGGTCCGGCTCGACAGATCCGTATTGCCTGCGGAAATCTCCGTGGTGCCCGTATGGATTTCCTCGACGCCGACGCGAACCTGCGACACGATGCGTACCAGGCTCTCCTGCATGGCGATCATGGAACCGAACAGAGCGTCGACCTCATTGCGGCCCCGTTGCACCACGGTATGAGTCAGGTCGCCGCCGGCGATGCGCTTGAACAGCTCTCCCGCCTCCCGGAGCGG
>JAEWFK010000113.1 GCA_023388835.1 Pseudomonadota bacterium
GGTCGATGAACAGCGACACGCGGATCCCGGCGTCGTGCAGGCGCGAAACGGCATCGCGCACCGCGTCGAAATGGGTGACGATATCCAATCCGCCTTCGGTAGTCAGTTCCTGCCGCCTTTCCGGCACTAGGCAGACATCATGCGGTCGAATCCGGCAGGCGATTTCGAGCATGGCCGGCGTAATTGCGCATTCGAGGTTCATGCGCGTGCGCAGTACCGGACGAATGGCCTCGACGTCAGCATCCTGGATATGGCGTCGATCTTCGCGCAGATGCAGAGTGATGAGATCAGCACCCGCCTCCTCGGCGCGACGCGCGGCCTCGATGGGATCCGGATAGGCCGTGTGGCGTTGCTGGCGCAGGGTCGCGACGTGATCGATATTCACGCCCAAGTCAATCATGGCTCGCACTCCAAAATCCCTATTATGGGCTGTTTACGGATTTTGGGCACTTCCGCCCGCCGAGAGCGGCGCCTGTCCGGCTACGCTGCCCGCTTGCTCGACGGAAAGCGGCTCCGCGGATTCCGCCAGCCAACCGCCGCCCAGCGCCTTGTACAAAGCCACGCGATTCAGCAAGGATTCCATTCCCACTTGCAGGAAGGCCTGCTGCACCGAATAGAGATTCACTTCCGCGCTCTGGACCTGCAGGAAGCTGTCGACCCCGGTTTCGTAACGTAGATTCGCCAGGCGTAGTGCCTCGCTTGCCGTCGCCTCCAGGGCGCGCATGGCTTCGAGCTGATCCCAGTAAGTGGCCTCTCCCGCCAGCGCATCCGCCACTTCACGGAACGCCGTCTGAATGGTCTTTTCGTATTCCGCGACGGCGATGACATTACGCGCCTTGGCCAGATCAAGGCCGCCCGCTATCCCGGCGTTGAAAATGGGTATCTGGATCTGCGGCTGATATTGCCAGTAGCGGTTGCTGCCCGAAAACAGTCCGCCCAACTGGGGACTCGCGAAACCAAGCAGGCCCGTGATGGAAATATTCGGGAAGAAGGCCGCTCGCGCCGCGCCAATATTGGCATTGGTGGCGATGAGCGCGTGTTCGGCACCGATAATATCGGGCCGCCGCACCAGCAGATCCGAAGGCAGCCCGACGGGAACGGAAGCGACGACCTGATCGCGTCCGAAGATGGCGGGCGCCGGCAGGTCATCAGGCAACGGCGCACCGACCAGCAGCTGCAGAGCGTTGATGGCCTGAGCCTCGACACGCCGGATCGACTGCTGATCGGCGCGGATGGTTTCGACCTGGCCGCGCGCCTGCTGAAGATCGAGCGCCGACGCCACACCGGTTTCATAACGGGCCTGCACGAGCCGATGGGTGGCTTCGCGCGACTGTAGAGTCTTATCCATCAGCTCCTGCAGCTGATGCGCCGTGCGCAACCGGAAATACGCTTCGGCAACCTGCGCCACCAGATTGATGTGTACGGTACGTCGGGCCTGCGCGGTGGCCAGATATTGCTGGCGCGCCGCCTCGCTGAGATTGCGTATGCGGCCGAAGAAATCCAGCTCGAAGGTGGTCATCGCAGCGCCTGCAATATAGCTGCGTGACACGCTGGGGCTGTCCGGCCCCCCCATGCGCATGTCGGCGGGACTGCGGGTGACCTGGGCGTTGCCTCCGACGCCGAATGTCGGCAGACGGTCGCTGTCGGCAATGCCGTACTGTGCTCTCGCCTCTTCAACCCGCCCTACGGCGATACGCATGTCACGGTTGTTGTCCAGGGCCAAGCCGATGAGGTCACGCAGGCGAGGGTCCGTGAAGAACTCCCGCCAGCCGAGGTCGGCACCATAGGCCACACTGGCAGCGTCGCCCTGCCCGCGTGCCGAGATGGCGTCGGCGTTGGGGAACGCGCCCGGTATCGGTGCGACGGGCCTTTCATATTCCGGCGCCAATGAGCAGCCTGCCAACGCGACGGCGAGCAGCACCGGCAGGACCTTGCGAGGAAAGGAATCAACAATCATGTGGAAGGCCTGTCAGAGGTCTGCGAATCACCCGGGTTGGACGAGGGAGCAGCGGCCGCTGCGTCAGGCGCCTGGTGTGGCGCATGGGCTCCCATAAGCTTGGGACGCGTCTTGAAAAGAGACAGCACGACGACGAAGAAAGTCGGAACGAAGATCACTGCCAGCGGCGTGGCCGCCAGCATTCCGCCCAGCACGCCAAGACCCACTGCGTTCTGGCTGGCCGCCCCTGCGCCCGTGGAGGTGGCAAGCGGCACCACACCCAGGATGAAGGCGAAGGAGGTCATCAGAATCGGACGGAATCGCAGGCGCGCTGCCTCGATGGTGGCGTCGATCAGATTGGTTCCTGCTGCATAGGAGTCCTTCGCAAACTCCACGATAAGAATGGCGTTCTTGGCGGACAAGCCAATGACGGTGACCATCCCCACCTGGAAGTAGACGTCGTTGGCCATACCCACGGCGCCGACCATGGCCGCGGCGCCCAGCATGCCTAAAGGTACCGCCAGCATGACCGACAGGGGGATGGCCCAGCTTTCGTACAAGGCAGACAGCACCATGAAGACCACGAGCACAGCCAAGCCCAGGAGGATGGCCGTCTGGTTGCCCGCCTGGATTTCCTGGTAGGACAGACCGGTCCATTCGAAGGCGTAGCCATTGGGCAGTTCCGTCACCAACCGTTCCATTTCAGCCATGGCCTGGCCCGTGGAGTAGCCCGGCGCGGCGTTGCCGCCGATACGCGTGGAAGGGTAACTGTTGTAGCGTACGACCTGCGTCGGACCCTGCTTCCAGTCCAGGGTCACGAAAGACGACAGAGGAACCATGCTTCCTTCGTTGTTGCGTGCGTTCAGACTGAGGATTTGTTCAGTCGTCATGCGGTGATCCTGCTCAGCTTGCACCCAGACGTTCTGCACCCATCCCTGGTTGGTGAACTTGCCGACATACGCCGAGCCCATCGACGTGCTGATCAGAGTGGCCGCTTCGGAAAAGTCAACGCCCAGCGCGGCAGCCTTGTCCCGGTCGACGGTGATTTCGAGTTGCGACCCCCCTCCAAGCCCAGTCAGGCGAACGCCCTGCAGGACCGGGCTTTGGCCGGCTTTGGCGAGCAGCTCCTGCGTCGCCTGGATGAGCGCGTCCTGTCCCATACTGGCGCGATCTTCGAGCCGCATATCGAAACCGGAAGCATTGCCCAGTGATGAAATCGCCGGCGGCACGATGGAGAACACCATGGCGTCAGGGATGCCGAAGAGGAGATTCTGCACAGCCTTGCCCGAGAGCGCCTGCGCGGAATTCTCAGCGCCCTTGCGCTCGGAAAAGTCCTTGAGCGGCACGAAAGCGATGGCCGAGTTCAGCCCGTTTCCATTGAAGCTGAACCCCTGCACCGTGATGATGTTCTCAACCTGTGGCTGCTGCGAGAAGAAGGCTTCGACCTTCTCAATGACCTCGACCGTGCGATTGGCGGTGGAGCCCGCCGGCAGCTCGATATTGGCAACCACATAGCCTTGGTCCTCTTCAGGCAGGAAGCCCGTGGGCAGGCGGAAGTACATCCAGCCCAGTGCGATCACCAGAAGCAGATAGACAAACATCATGCGGCCGCCGCGCTTCAAGCTTCGGGCGACCCAGGATTCGTAGCGGCCCGTCGTGCGCTCGAAAACGCGGTTGAACCATCCAAAGAAACCCCGCTTGGATTCGTGGTGGCCCTTGGGAATCGGCTTGAGGAAGGTCGCGCACAAGGCCGGCGTGAAAGACAGCGCCAGGAAACCGGAAAACATGATGGACACCGCCATGGCAACGGCGAACTGGCGATAGATCACGCCCACCGAACCGCTCATGAAGGCAAGCGGCAGAAATACGGCGGAAAGCACGAGGGTGATACCCACGATCGCGCCGGAGATCTGCGGCATCGCCTTACGGGTGGCTTCACGCGGAGGCAGGCCGTCTTCGACCATGATGCGCTCCACATTCTCGACCACCACAATGGCGTCGTCCACCAGAATGCCGATGGCCAGCACCATGGCGAACATGGTCAGCACATTGACCGACATGCCCAGCCCGTGCATGACCGCGAAGGCGCCCAACATGGCAACGGGCACCACGAGCGCCGGAATCAGCGTGTAGCGCACATTCTGCAGGAAGACGAACATCACGATGAACACCAGCACCATGGCTTCAAGAAGCGTGTGCAGAACCTGCTCGATAGACAGCTCGACGTACGGAGAGGTGTCGTACGGGATGGCGTAGGTGATGTTCTCCGGGAAGAAGGCCGACAGTTCCTTCATCTTGGCTTTCACGCCCTCCGCCGTGGTCAAGGCATTGGCTTCAGGGGTCAGCGAAATGGCGAAGGCAGCGGTAGGCTTGCCGTTCAGACGCGCGCCGAACATGTAGTTGTCCGAACCGACCTCGATGCGCGCCACATCAGACAGTTTCACTGTAGACCCGTCGCGGTTCGAGCGCAGGATAATGTTGCTGAACTCTTCCACCGTCGCCAGCTCGCCATTCACCACGATGGGGGCAGCGATACGCTGTGACGTGGGATTGGGCGGGGAGCCGAGCATACCGCCAGGCACCAGCCGATTCTGCGAGGAAATGGCAGCGTTGACTTCGGCCATGCTCAGATTGAAGCCGACAAGCTTGTCGGGGTCGACCCAGATCCGCATCGCACGCGGCGACTCAAAGAGCTGGAACCGCCCCACCCCTTCTACGCGAGACACCGGATTCTGCAGGTTGCGGGTGATGTAGTCGGCCAGCGCCTGCGCGCTCACCGAGCCGTCGGTAGACGACATCGTGACCACCAGCAGGAAGCCCGAGTTGACTTGCGTCACCCTCAGGCCTTGCTGAACCACGGCAGCCGGCAGGGAAGACGTAATATTGGACATCCGGTTCTGGACGTCCACCTGCGCAAGATCAGGGTCAATGCCCGGGCGGAACGTGACGCTGAGCTCCATCTGCCCATTGGAGTCGCTCACCGATTCATAGTAGAGCAGGCCCTTCGCCCCATTGAGCTGATTCTCGATGACGCTGGCGACCGAAGTGGAAACGTCTTCCGCCGACGCGCCGGGATAGGTCGCCTGGATATTGATGGTGGGTGGGGCGACCTCGGGGTACTGCGCGACCGGCATGTTCGGAACGGCCAGCAGGCCGGCCAGCATGATGCCCAGGGCGACGACCCAAGCGAAGATCGGACGTTCAATGAAAAACAGCGGCATGAGCGTTCCTCAACCCTGAGCCGCAGCGGCGTTGCCGCTGGACTGGCCGGCTTCGGGCGCGTTAGGCGCAGCCCCTCCATTACCGGGCGCGCTGGCATCAGGACCTGCAGCAGGCGCCTGCCCCTGACTCGCGCCCTGACCCTGACCCTGACCGGCTCCGGGCTTGGCATTCGGGTCCCATGGAATCGGCTGCACGGGCGCGCCGGGTCTGATCTTCTGGAAGCCTTCGACGATGACCATGTCCCCCGGATTCAAGCCCTTATAGATGAGCGCCCGGCCGTCGACTTGCGGCCCGACGGCCACCGCCACCGGACTCACTACGCCTGCCCGCACTACCATCAGCGTGCTCAGGCCGTCGGCGGTCCGCTGGATGGCCTGCATGGGCACCATCAGCGCTTCTTCGTCCACGCCCTGCATCACGCGTACGCGGACATACATGCCCGGCAGCAGAATCTCCTCGGGATTATCGAATTCGGCGCGCAGCGTCACTTGACCGGTGGAGGGATCGACGGCCACACCCGAAAAGAGCAGCATGCCGTTATGGGGATAAATGGACCCGTCGTCAAGAAGCACCTGCACGGCGACCTTGCCGTCGCTTGACTGCTTGAGAATGCCGGCTTCCAGCGCTTTGCGCAGCATGGCAAGCTGTGTAGTGGAACGCGTGATGTCGACGTAGACCCGCTTGAGCTGCTGGACGGTGGCCATCTGGGTGGCGTTCTGCGCGCTGACCAGCGCGCCTTCAGTCACCAGCGATTTCCCGATCCGCCCGTCGATGGGCGACTCGACCCGCGTGTAGCCCAAATTGATTTCTGCGCTCTGCACTGCAGCACGCGCGGCGGCGATGGCTGCATCCGCTTGCTTGGCAGTGGCCACGGCGTTGTCATATTCCTGGCGGCTGATGGCGTTCGATTTGATCAGCCGGCCGTAGCGTTCCGCCTGCAGGCGCACGCTGCCCGCATCGGCTTCCGCCCGCTGCAATTCCGCCTGAGCACGGTTCAGTTCGGCTTCGTAAGGTGCCGGATCAATGGTGAAGAGCAGCTGCCCTTCCTTGACCTCGCCCCCCTGCCGGAAATTGATCTCCTTGACGATGCCGGTTACCCGAGCACGTATCTGTGCGTCCTGGATGGCCTCCACGCGGCCGGGCAATTCTGAATAGACCTCAGTCGAGGTGGGCTGTACAGTCACCACGCTGACAGGCACTTTCATGCCCGACATGTCTTGTTGTGCCGGTTCGTCTCCACAAGCAGTCAGGGCGCCAAACGCGACCATAGAAAAGACCATGGCAATCCGCCGGTACGGCAGGCCAGACAACGGCATACAACCCCCTGTTCGCGACCGCCCCTTGCAGGCGGCCCCTTTGTTTTGTTAACGGTTGCGCTAGATTTACTACGCAGGAAAGGAGCAAGTATAAATCGAAAGCATTTCGCTATCGTGCATCTGGCCCACCCTCGCGCGGCATGCCGATTGCACCTCGGGGACGCCGCCGCGAGCGAAGTCCGCCGATCGGCGCCATGCCATTCAAGGGAGAATACGAATGAATCGACCCTTCATACCAACCCTCACCACCGCCGTGCTCACAATGGGAGTGCTTGCAGGTTGCGGCTCTCCGACCTATCCCACCGCCGACAACTATCCGCCCGACAATCCACCGCAAGTGCAGCCGCCCAACGCGCGCAGTCCCGCCCAGTATCAAGAGGACGCGAACATCAGCAGCCGCGTGCAAGCCGCCGTGCTGGGTGTGCCCGGTATCCACGCCAATAATATTCAGGTTTCCACCTATGAAGGCGTCGTGACGCTGCGTGGCACTGCCACAAACGAAGCCGCGGCGCGCAACGCGGTGCAGGCGGCTCGCCAAGTGACGGGCGTGCGTACGGTGGAATACGATCTTAAGGTTCAGCCCTATTGAAGTAAGAATGGAACAAGCGGGCGCGCAGGCCCGCTGCAACGGGGTGGCGCTCACGAGGGCTCCATGATCAGACCGGCGTGTGGGTCTGCTGGGGAACGGGCGGGGCAAGCGGATCGAAGTCTTCCCATTTTCCTCCACGCCAACGCCCCTGTGCCCGCTCGACCTGGTGGCCGCCGGCCGCCGCCAGCATGGAAGCGACTTCCTGGGCGTGCTCTCCATCGGTATTCACGGCCAGCATGACGCCTGCCGGACGCCCTTCCTGAGCCTCCACGGTGCGATGCGGCTCCTGGACCCGGTCGCGCCGACTGTCCATGCGGCGCATCGCTCCGGCGAGCGAACCAATGTAGGCGCCTACGCCCGCACCGGCCACTATGGGAATGACCGAGTCCGCAAACGTGGCGACGATGACGCCGCCGACGATGGCGCCCAGCGCGCCCAGCACGGTTGCCGTCCCCAGCGCCCCGCCTGATGCACGGCGGGTACCGGGATCGGCCGCTTGGTCGCCGCCGAGATGGTAGCTGTCATGGGCTCCAGGCGGGTTGACGTAGAACACATGGAGCGCATCTTCGTGCACGCCGGCCTGCATCAGGCGTTCCGCCGCGATATTCGCAGCGTCGAAAGTGGTGAAACGTGCGGCGATAATGAGCGACATGGTGGTACCTCCGTACAAGGGGTAGGACCTGTTCAAGCAATCTCTGTGCCGCGTGAGACATCCGTCGGTGACCGCGCCTCGAAGAAAAGATACCAGGCGCCCGCCAAAAGCACAGGGCCAAGGTAGTACAACGCGCGATAGACCAGGATGGCACCCAGCACCAGATGTCGGGGCACTTCCGGAGACAGCAGAGTGATGAACACATACTCCGTCACGCCCAGACCTCCCGGAATATGCGCAATCGCCCCGGCGATGGAGCCGATGAGCAGGGTACCCAATATGGTGGCGTAGGGAGTCTCGCCCGGCATCACCGTGAATACAATCAGCCCCATCAGCGCCCAGTTGCTCATGGCCAGGACCAGTTGCAACAGCGCAATGCGCAATTCGGGCAGCTCGATGACATGGCTGCGCATCGTCCAACTGCGGCGGCTTGAAAAAGCACACAAGGCCACATAGCCCAGCGCCACCGCGACCATGACCGCGCCAATGATGCGTAACGGCGCGCCGCTGACGCCCCAGCTTGTCGGTGGCTGTACGGCTCCCAGGGCGAAGATAGCGCCGCCCAGCAGGCAGTAGCCTATCCAGTTGGTCGTCATGCTAAGGCCCATGACCCGCATGATCTGCCCGGGATTCAGCCCTTGCTTGGCATACAGCCGCAGGCGCAAGGCCAGCCCGCCGACCGCCGCGCCAAAATTCATGGTGAAGGCATAGCTGATGAAGGCCACCATCATGGTGCGCCACCAAGGCAGACCGTGCCCTGTGTAGCGCTTGCCCAGCAAATCGAAACAGCTATAGACGAGATAGCTTGCCACGACCAGCAAGCCTGCCGTCCACAACGACGCGGCGGGCGTGTCCAACACGGCGTCGGCCACCTCGCTCCACTCGATGGTGAGCCCGACCCGGACCAGCAGCCCCACGATCAAGCAGACGAACAGCCCTGTCACGACGCGCTTGACCACGGCCTTGTTCCGCCCGAACCAAGCCCGCAGGCCCGCAAAGCGGGCGCTCAAGGCTTCCCCTCGTGCAACTTGTCCAGGGTTCCGTCCAGAGTAGTCAGTTGCGGCTTGCGCACTGGAAAAAGGCCCGCCCAGGCCGGAAACCGGCGCAAGAAGTGGAACACGAAGACCCCAACCAGCACGCGTTGTATGCGCCGCCGCGGGCGGCTGCCCCGCTCCATCAGCCTGCACTGCTCATCAATCAGGTGCTCGAGCTTTTCCTGCAGGCAGCTCGCAAAGGCTTCGTCCCTGACCATGACGTTGCCTTCCAAATTCAAGGCCAGACTCAAAGGGTCAAGGTTGCTCGACCCGACCGTCGCCCATTGCTTGTCGACGGTGGCGACCTTCCCGTGAAAAGGGCGTTCGCAATACTCATAGATTTGCACGCCCGCCGACAGCAGATAGTCATACAGCATGGTCGCCGCGAAGCGTGCAGCCGGCATGTCGGGCTCGCCCTGAAGGACCAAGCGCACACGCACGCCACGCTTCGCCGCGTTGCGCAGATCGCGCAGCAGGGAATAGCCCGGGAAAAAATAGGCATTGGCGATGGTGATCTCGTGACGCGCCGCCCGGATGCCGATGCGATAGTGCTGTTCGATGTCGTTGGTGTGTTCGTCGTTGTCGCGCGTCACCCAGGCGGCCACTACCCCACCCGGATGTTGTTCCTGCGGCGTACGCCGCCGCCATCGCAACCGCCGCCAGAAGGATTTCTCCTCCACGCCGGTCGCCAACAGCTTCAGCGCATCCAGCTCGATCTCGGCCACCAGCGGGCCGCGAACCTTCACGGCATAGTCCTGCTTGGCCGTCGGCCCCAGGCCCACCAAGTGGTCGGCTCCGAAATTGATTCCGCCAACGAACGCAATCTCACTGTCGATTAGGACGATCTTGCGGTGCAGGCGTCGGAAGAGATTGGTCCGGAAGCCCAGGCGCCGAGGTTTGGGATCGAAGACATGCAGCCGCACGCCCGCTTCCACCAGGCGCTCTATATAGGCGGTCGGCAGATCCGCCGTGCCGTAGCCGTCGGCAGTCACGTCGACCTGGACCCCCCGGCGGGCAGCCTCGCACAGCGCCTGCTGGAGTTCGCGGCCCACCCGGTCGTCGAAGATGATGAAGGTCTCGAGGACGACAGTCCGCTTTGCCGCGCCGATCGCCTCGAAAACGGCGGGGAAGAACTCTTCGCCGTTCTCCAGCAAATCGAAAGCGTTGCCTTTCGTCCATTTCACGGGCATAGCGACACCTCCGCAGCAAGCGGCGCATGATCCGACAGCCGCGACCAGGGATGCCGGGAAAGCTTCAGGGGGCGAAAGCTCTCGACGTTACGCACGTAGATGCGATCGAGATGGAACATCGGAAAATGCGCGGGGAAGGTGCGCGCCAGCTTTCCGTGGCGCTCGAAGTGGATTTCCTTCAATCCGGCACAACGATCCAGCACTCGTTGTCCATGCTTGCGCCAGTCATTGAAGTCCCCAGCGACGAACAAGGGCGCGCGCGACGGGATCTCCTCTTCGATCAGGGAACACAAGGTTTCAAGCTGAGGACCGCGCTGCCATTCGCGCAAACCCAGATGCACGCATATGGCATGCACGTCGAAGTCCAGCATCGGCGGACGCAATACACAGTGCAGGAGGCCCCGACGTTCATGCTTGCCGACGGACACATCGATATTGTCATAGGCGGCGATGGGAAACTTGGACAGCACCGCATTGCCATGGTGCCCATACGGATACACGGCATTGCGGCCATAAGCGAACTCCGGCCAGATCGTGTCGGCCAGGAACTCATACTGGCTGAGGGCGGGCCAGCGCGCCAGGCGGCGGGCGTGGCGATGATGGGCGCCCAGCACTTCCTGCAGGAAAACGATGTCCGCATGCGTGGCCCGGATGGCCTCGCGCAGTTCGTGCAGGATGAAGCGGCGATTGAAAACGGTGAACCCCTTGTGGGTATTCACCGTCAGGATGCGCAGCGTATTCTGGGGAAGATTCTCTTGCATGCAGGCTTGCCGAAATCGGAATTCCGATCTACAGCAAGCATCATGCCGCCGCCCCGGATGACGGCATCATCTCAGCCGGAGACGGCCTCAGCTCAGCAGAAGAGCGTCGTCTGCGAGCTGCTCGCCGCGTACGCGCTCGAACATGTGCAACAAATCTTCGACTTGCATGCCCCGGCGTTCATCGCCGGAGACGTCAAGCACGACCTTGCCCTGGTGCAGCATGATGGTCCGTTCACCGACATCGAGTGCCTGGCGCATGCTGTGGGTCACCATCATGGTGGTCAGCTGATTTTCTTCGACGATACGTACGGTCTGGCGCAGCACGAAATCCGCCGTGCGCGGGTCAAGCGCGGCCGTGTGTTCATCCAGCAGCAGAATGCGCGACGGCTGCAAGGCCGCCATGAGCAGGCTTACGGCTTGGCGCTGCCCCCCGGACAGCAAACCGATACGATCGGTCAGGCGGTGCTCCAAGCCCAGGCCCAGTGTCGCAAGCCGGGCCCGAAAATCGTCGCGCAGAGCGAGCCTGACGGCACGCCCCAGACCTCTGCGTTGGCCTCTGGCGTGGGCCAATGCCATGTTTTCTTCTATGGTGAGATCTTCGCAAGTGCCGGCCATCGGATCCTGAAAGACTCGCGCCACGCGCTTGGCACGTTCCCAGACCGGCTGACGCGTGACGTCTTGCCCGTCGATGACGATACTGCCCGTATCGATGGGTATGTCGCCGGACACGGCGTTCAGGAAGGTGGACTTGCCCGCCCCGTTGGAGCCGATGACCGTCACAAACTGGCCTGCCGGAATATACAGAGACAGCCCACGCAGTGCCCGGGTCTCGATCGGCGTGCCGGCGTTGAAAGTGATGTGGAGATCCTTCGCGTTCAACATGGCTCAAGCCCCTTTCTTGCCGCGCAGACGTTGCTTGAGCATGGGCATCACCAGAGCGAAGGTGACCAGCAACGCCGTAACCAGATTCAGATCCTGGGCATGCAGGCCGATGAAATCGGCATTGAGCGCCAGCGCGACGAAAAATCGATACAACACCGCGCCAATGATGACTGCCAGGGTAATGACGAAGAAGCGGCGCGAAGGCATGATGCTTTCCCCGATGATGACGGCGGCCAGGCCGATGACGATCGTGCCAATGCCCATGGAGATGTCCGCCCCGCCCTGCGATTGAGCGAACAAGGCGCCGGCCAGCGCGCACAAGGCGTTGGAAATGGCCATGCCGGCCAGGACCCGCCGCCCGGTTGCGACTCCTTGAGCGCGGGCCATGCGCGGATTCGACCCTGTGGCTCTCATGGCCAAACCGGTCTGCGTTGAGAAATACCAGTCCAGCAAGAGTTTGACCGCCACCAGTACCAGCACCAGAAGCAGGGGCCGGAATACATAGTCGCTCAGACCTTCCGGCTGGAGCACATTGAACACCGTCGGCTCCATGATCAGCGGGATATTCGGCCCGCCCATCACGCGCAAATTGATGGAGTACAGCGCGATCATCATGAGAATGCTGGCCAGGAGATCCATGATGCGCAGCTTCACATTGAGCCAGCCGGTGACCATGCCCGCGAACGCCCCCGCCGCCGTAGCGGCCAAGGTAGCGGAAAACGGGTCCATCCCCGCGCTGATGAGTGTCGCCGCCGTGGCACCGCCCAGAGGAAAGCTGCCGTCCACCGTGAGGTCGGGAAAGCGCAGGATACGAAAAGAAATCAGCACACCAAGAGCCACCAGGCCGAAAATCAGGCCGATTTCAAGTGCACCCCATAATGAATAAATGGACATGATGACGAAAGACGGGCGGAAATGAAGGGGGCGGCAGCCTGGGGATACCCCCCGAGACTTCCGCCCCACGTTCAAACCGTTCAGGTTACTCGATGACCTTGGTGGCCGATTTGACGAAGTCGTCCTTCAGTGTCACGCCCTGCTTGCGGGCGGCGCCGGGGTTCACGAAGAGCTCAAGGTTGTCGCTGGTTTCCGATGCGATGTCGGCCGGCTTCTCGCCCTTCAGGATGCGGGCCACCATACGTCCGGTCTGCATGCCGAGGTCGCGGTAGTTGATGCCAACAGCCGCAATTGCGCCGCGCACCACACTGTCGGTATCCGAGGCCACCAGGGGTACCTTGGCGTCCACCCCGACCTTGACCAACGCCTCGTAGGCCGACACCACGTTGTTGTCCGTATTCGTATAGATGACGTCGACTTTGCCCACCAGGCTGCGCGCGGCTGCGCCGACGTCGACCGTACGGGGCGCCGTGGCCTCGACCAGCGACATGCCTTGCTGGGGGAGCAGTTCACGCATGGCCTTCACGACGACCACGGAATTCGCTTCGCCGGGGTTGTAGACCATGCCTACGCGCTTGGCTTCGGGAACGACCTTCTTGATGAGTTCGATCTGGCGTTCGAGCGCCAGGCGGTCGGATACGCCTGTGACATTCGTGCCTGAGGCCTCCATGGAAGGCACCAGCTGGGCGGCCACGGGATCCGTCACCGCGGAATACACCACCGGAATGTCTTTGGTCGCCGCCACGACTGCCTGAGCCGACGGGGTAGCGATGGCCACGATGGCATCGGGTCTGTCGCCCACGAACTTGCGAGCGATTTGCGCGGCAATCGCGGTGTTGCCCTGCGCCGTCTGGTATTGCCACTTCAGGCCTTTCTCCTCCGTATAGCCGGCTTCTGCCAAGGCCTGCTTGACGCCATCCCGGACGGCATCCAGCGCGGGGTGCTCGACGATGGACGTTACAGCCACCGACTGCGCCCAGGCGGGCACATGCGCCAACAAGCCGGCGGCGAATAGGCCGGCAACCAGGCCACGAACGGAGAGTTTCGACTTCATGTAAAGCTCCTTGGCAACGGGAACGGGCGGCAATGAACCGCGAATGCGCGTAAGTGTATGTGAGAAAAAAACCCTTGTCGCCGGGGAAATCCCGGCTGACTCAACTTCTGCGGGCCGCTTCCTGCTGCACTTGCTGCAAGAGGTCGCGCGCCCAGCGTACCGCCGGGAGGCGATAGTGTTTCTCGATCTGCCCCGCCCGATCAATGAATTCGCCGACGGAAAGATCAGGAAGCCCGGCTTTCAGGCCGATCGCCACACGATTGCCCGCGTCGATCTCGGGCAGCACGAGCAGCCCATTCGGAAAGGCCGCACGCAGGCCTTCGAGATTCGGTTCGAAGCTGGCGTGCTCTCCGAAGAGGTTCACCGTAATGATGCCGTCCTCGGTCAGGGCCCGCGCACAATCAAGGTAGAAATCGGGCGAACCCCGTACCGGCCCCTGGGCCGTTGCGTCGTAGAGATCGACCATGAGCGCGCGAAAACGCCCGATATTATCCGCTACGCGGACCCAGTCCGCCGCGTCGCAGTGGTCGATCTGGGAGCGCGGTGAATCGGGCAGCCGGAAATGGCTGCGGCATACTGCGGAAACCATGGGATTCCACTCGACCGTGGCCACACGCGCCGCCGTCTTGTGCAGGGTGTAGCGCAACAGCGAACCCGCACCCAGGCCCATGATGCCGATGTCGTCCTCCGCGCCCGGCTCCAGGAACAGCAGCCAGGCCATCATCTGCTGCGTGTAGGCCAGGACCAGGTCGTTGGGGCGGCGCAGGCGCATGGCGCCCTGCACCCATTCCGTCCCGAAATGCAGGTAGCGGATGCCGTCGAGCTCGGAGATCGTCGGCTCGTCTGCTTCCCAGGGCGCGTAAGCCCTCACGGCCGCCCCCGCTGCGTCGTCGGACCGCCCATTAGACACGTTCGAACACCGCCGCGATTCCTTGTCCGCCCCCGATACACATCGTGACCAGCGCGTAGCGGCCCTGGACACGCTCCAGCTCGTACAAGGCCTTGGTGGCGATCACCGCGCCCGTCGCGCCGATGGGGTGCCCCAGGCTGATGCCGCTTCCGTTGGGATTGACCTTGGCCGGGTCGAAGCCCAGCTCCCGGCTCACTGCGCAGGCTTGGGCGGCAAAAGCTTCATTGGCTTCGATGACGTCGATCTGATCGATCGTGATGCCGGCGCGTTCGAGCGCAATGCGTGTCGCGGGCACGGGACCGATACCCATATAAAGCGGTTCGACGCCAGCGTGGCCGTAGGACACCAACCGCGCCATGGGCTTGAGTCCGCGCTCCTTGGCTGCGGAGGCGCTCATGAGCAGAACGGCGGCCGCGCCGTCGTTCAGGCCCGAAGCATTGCCGGCCGTGACCGTGCCGTCTTCCTTGATGAACACCGGTTTGAGGCCGGAGAAATTTTCTGCCGTGGCTCCCATGCGGACATGCTCGTCGGTATCGAATACCACTTCGCCTTTGCGGGTCTTCTGTACGACGGGAACGATTTGCGAACGGAAGTGGCCGGCCTGGATGGCGCGTTCAGCACGCTGGTGCGATTCCAGTGCGAGAGCGTCTTGGTCTTCGCGGCTGACGTTGAAGCGCTTGGCCACGTTTTCAGCGGTCACGCCCATGTGAACACGGTCAAAAGGGTCGGAGAGCGCCCCGGTCATCATATCGATCAGCGCGGCGTCGCCCATGCGCGCACCCCAGCGCTGGGCCGGCGCAATATAAGGCGCCCGGCTCATGCTTTCCGCGCCGGCGCCGATCGCCACCTGGGTATCGCCCAGGCGGATGGCCTGCGCGGCGCTGATAATGGCCTGCAAGCCCGAACCACACAGGCGATTCACGTTCATGGCCACGGAGGCATCGGGTATGCCGGCGTTCAGGGAGGCGACCCGGGAGAGGTACATGTCCTTGGGTTCCGTGTTGATGACATGGCCGAAAACGACCTGCCCCACATCAGCGGCTGAAACGCCGCTGCGGTCGAGCACGGCGCGCAAGACCGTGGCGCCCAGTTCGGTGGGGGGAACATCTTTCAAGGAACCGCCGAAATCGCCAATCGCCGTCCGGCAGGCAGCCACTACAACCACGTCTTCCATCTTGATCTCCTGTGCTTCCATAGGAATGAATCCATAAATGATACCTTGGGAAGCGACGTACACGGCACGGCCGGACGCAATCCGCCTTTCCCTTGTTATGATGCCGCCCATGAAACTTGCCACCTGGAACGTGAATTCCCTGCGGGTACGCCTGCCTCAGGTCCTTGCCTGGCTGCAGGAACATCCTGTGGATGCCCTATGCCTGCAGGAACTGAAGCTCGCCGACGAACATTTTCCGCTCGACGCTTTCACCGAAATCGGCTACCACGCTGTTTGGGCGGGCCAGAAGACCTACAACGGCGTTGCCATCATTTCGCGGCAGGCGGGCGAAGACACGCAGCGCAATCTGCCGGGACTCAAAGACCCGCAACAGCGGGTAATCGCCACCACCCTGCCTTCTCCAAAAGGCGGGATCCGTGTGATCAGCGCCTATTGCCCGAATGGGCAGTCCGTCGGCAGCGACAAGTACGAATACAAGCTGCGCTGGTTCCTTGCTCTGCGCGAATGGCTGGAGATGCAACTGCAGGAGCACCCGCGGCTGGCCATACTGGGCGATTACAACGTCGCTCCCGCGGACGAAGACGTCCACGACCCCGCCAAGTGGGAAGGCGATGTATTGGTGTCGCAACCCGAGCGCGAAGCGTTCCAGGCCTTGCTGGATCTCGGGCTGACCGACGCTTTTCGCTTGTTCCCGCAAGCCGAGAAGTCCTTTTCCTGGTGGGACTACCGGCGCTTCGCCTTCCGGCGCAATGCCGGCTTGCGCATCGATCACGTCCTACTGTCTGAAGACCTGCGTCCTCTTTGCTCCGAGTGCCATATCGACACGGCACCGCGCGCGTTGGAACAGCCTTCCGATCACGCGCCCGTCGTGGCCACGCTGAACCTGGCCTGAGGAATTCCATGCCCATTGAAAGCCATGCCATCCGCCGCTTCGACAACGGCATCGTGCTCGACGTCGTCGCAGACGATCTTCCCCTGCGCGCCTACGTTGCAGTCAGCGAGCCGGATCCGGAAGCGGTGACCGCCTTCGTCCCTCCGGAACAGTTCGAAGGCGGATCCAATCTGCACGTGGCCGCCGTCGCTGCGGCCGATGTAGCGGCTACCACTGTCGAAGATGTGCTCTTCAACATGGATCCCGATGATGCCGTGGCCTTCCTGTGCGCCGATACAGAGAGCTGGCTGGCCGTGCTGGAGCAGCTCGGATACGTATCGGACCCGACTTCGCTAAAATAGACCTTTTGCCACGCCCAAACATGTCGCAAAGTTCAGGCAACGTCTTCATGGTAGTCGCACCCAGCGGCGCCGGAAAATCCAGTCTCGTCAACGCCCTGCTTCAGGAAGAACCGACCATGATGCTGTCGATCTCCTGCACGACGCGCCCGCCGCGTCCCGGCGAGGAGCACGAAAGGCATTATCGCTTCGTCAGCGTGAATGAATTCATGGCGCTGCGCGATGCGGGCACCATGCTCGAATGGGCCGAAGTGCATGGCAACTACTATGGCACGCCCCGCGACCGTATCGACGAGGCCCTGAATCAGGGGCGAGATGTCCTCCTGGAAATCGATTGGCAAGGGGCAAGACAGGTCCGCAGCTTTTTGCCGGACGCCATCGGCGTATTCATTTTGCCGCCCTCGATCGAGGCACTGGAAGCACGGCTGAAGGCACGCGGCCAGGATGAACCGAATGTGATTTCACGTCGGCTGCTGGCTGCAGGCAGCGAAATGTCGCATGTGTCCGAATGTCAATATGTTATTATTAATCAAGAATTTAGCGTTGCCCTGGAAGAACTTCGTCACATCGTGAAGGCGGCCAGGCTGCACTATGGTTCGCAGTCTGCGCGCCACGCCGAACTGTTCTCACAGCTTGGCATCAGCAAGACCAGCAACTGACCATTCATTACAAGTACAAGGAACACTCATGGCCCGCATTACCGTCGAAGATTGCCTGGACAGAATCCCCAACCGCTTCGCCCTTACCCTTGCTGCCACCTACCGAGCCCGAGAACTGGCCCAGGGTCATGAATCGCGCATCGAAAGCAAGAACAAGCCGACCGTCACCGCCCTACGGGAAATCGCTCAAGGCCTCACCGGCCTGGAAATGCTGCGCAAAGTCCCGACCTAAAACCACGCGGGCGGCACCATGGCATTCAGCACTTTGCGCGGGGCATCCTCAGGGTTGCTGGCCGTACTGAAGAAAGGGCCTCGGCTCAGGCGCCGGCGCACACCGCCGCCCGCTACGCCGGCTGAATCGCCGCCCGCCGGCCATACCATTGCCTCGCTCGCTCCACTGACCGAGGTCATCAAGCATTACCTCGATCCCAAGGACATCGAGCGCGTCAAAGAAGCCTACCGCTTCGCCGACCAAGCCCATCTGGGCCAGTTTCGCGCCAGTGGCGAACCCTACATCTCGCACCCCATCGCCGTCACTGAAATCTGTGCCGGCTGGAAGCTCGATGCCGAATCCCTGATGGCGGCCTTGCTGCACGACGTCATCGAAGACCAGGGCGTCGCGAAGCAGGAACTCGCCGAACGCTTCGGGGCCGATGTCGCCGAAATCGTCGACGGCCTGTCCAAGCTGCACCGGCTCGAATTCGCCTCCAAGGCCGAACAGCAGGCGGAGAGCTTCCGCAAGATGCTGCTGGCCATGGCGCGCGACGTCCGGGTCATTCTGATCAAGCTGTCCGACCGGCTGCACAACATGCGCACGCTCGGGGCGGTCTCCCCCGAAAAGCGCCGCCGCATCGCGCGCGAAACACTGGAAATCTACACGCCCATCGCCCACCGGCTGGGCCTCAATGCGCTTTTCCGCGAACTGCAGGATCTCTGCTTCCAGGCCATCCACCCCAACCGCTATCGCGTGCTGCACAAAGCCATGCTGGCCGCGCGCGGCAACCGGCGCGAAGTGCTCAGCAAGATCCACGATTCCGTCTCTGCGGCGCTTCCCGCCGCGGGCATCGAAGCCGAGATCACCGGCCGCGAAAAATCGCTCTACAGCATCTACAAAAAGATGTGGGAGCAGAAGAAGTCGTTCTCCGACGTGCTCGACATCTACGGTTTTCGCATCATTGTTCACACGTTGCCGGAATGCTATCTGGCTCTGGGCACGCTGCACCAGCTCTATCGCCCCGTGCCGGGCAAGTTCAAGGATTACATTGCCATTCCCAAACTGAATGGCTATCAGTCGCTGCATACCACGCTGATCGGCCCCTACGGTACCCCGGTGGAATTCCAGTTCCGCACCCACGATATGGATCACGTGGCCGAAGAAGGCGTGGCATCGCATTGGCTTTACAAAGAAGCCAACGTCTCGCTCAACGACCTGCAGAAGCGCACGCACCAGTGGCTGCAATCCCTGCTCGATATCCAGAGCCAGACAGGCGATTCAGGGGAATTCCTCGAACATGTCAAAGTCGACCTCTTCCCGGATGCCGTCTACGTCTTCACGCCGCGCGGCAAGATCATCTCGCTGCCGCGAGGCGCCACACCGGTCGACTTTGCCTATGCGATTCACACCGATATCGGCAATCAGGCGGTGGCAGCCAAGATCAACGGCGAATTCGCGCCGCTGCGCACCGAACTCAAGAGCGGCGATACGCTGGAGATCGTTACTTCCAGCGCGTCGCGCCCCAGTGCACAATGGCTGAACTACGTACGCACCGGGCGGGCTCGTTCCGAAATCCGCCACTACCTGCGCACCGTCAAGTACGAAGAATCCGTTGCATTCGGGCGCCGCTTGCTGCTACAGGCGTTCAACCAGCTCAGCCTCCCCTGCCCGTCCGACGACGACCCGGAATGGGAAAAGCTCGCCAAGGGCTCGGGCGCGCACTCCCGCGACGAGATCCTTGCCGACATCGGCCTGGGCAAACGCCTGGCCGCCGTCGTCGCGCGGCGGTTCGCCCCTGAGAACGCACTGGTCGCGACCACGGCCGCCGTGTTCGACGAAATCTCCAGCAGCACGTCCGCGCCGATTCTGATTCACGGAAACGAAGGCCAGGCGGTCCAGCTCGCACCTTGTTGCGGCCCCTTGCCCGGTGACGCCATCATCGGGGGGATCCGCCTCGGGCACGGGCTGGTCGTGCATATGGCGGAATGCTCTGTGGCGCAGCGCCAGCGCGCCCGGGAGCCGGAACGCTGGATCCCTGTCGCCTGGGACAACAAGACCGCACGCCACCTCACGACCCGGCTCGACGTCACCGCCCTCAACGAGCGCGGCGTACTGGGCCGGCTTGCAGCAGAAGTCACCGAAGCCGACTCCAACATCATGCATCTCACCATGCAGGACGACACGGGCTCCACCGCCCTGCTGCATCTGACCCTGCAGGTGAACAGCCGCAATCACCTCGCCCAGGTCATCCGCGCCATCCGGCACGTTCCCCAAGTCAAAAAAATCGTTAGGGTGAAGGGATAATTCCGGACAAAAAACAGTCCTGAGGACTGTTTTTTGCCGGAATTATCCGAGCGGCATGCAGGCCGCGAGGTGGGGGGCTCTTGCCCGAAAAGAAAAGTCCTGAGGACTGTTTTTTGCCGGAATTATCTGAGCGGCATGCAGGCCGCGAGGTGGAGGGCTCCCGGCCCCGAGAAATGCCCGGCCCGAACCACACAGTGCTTACTCCGATAAAAATATCGCCGGATCCACACGGTTCCCATTGAGGCTCACGTTCCAGTGCAGATGCGGCCCGGTCGCACGCCCCGTGGCCCCCACCCGTCCCAACACATCGCCCCGCTTC